>JAFSAW010000087.1 GCA_017442085.1 Oscillospiraceae bacterium
AATAATATTTGACCTTTATTATGCAAGGAGGTTTTATATATGGACAATAACATTGCTTTTTCTGCCGGCGTCCGTTTTGGAGGCCTTACCGACAGAACTGAAATTAAAATATTGATATGCTATCTGCTTACCGAAGCCAAACAGCCTTTGACAGAGCAGCAGATTATTGACACTGTAATCGGCCAGCAGCTTGTAAACTATTTTGAACTGCTTGATGCCCTTTCCCATCTTACTGAACAGCAGATTATATCAGAAACAGACGGGCTTTATTCAATAAACGATGACGGTAAGGAAATTTCCCGCCAGCTTGAAAAGGTTCTGCCTTTTTCTGTAAGAGAACGTGCGTATAAAGCTGTTATAGAAATTCTTCAGTACGAAACACTTAAAAGACAGAACAAAACAAAAATAACCGCTGTGGACGGCGGCGGATACAATCTTAACTGTACCATCGAAGACGAAAACTTTGTGCTGTTCTCCTGTGATATTTTTATGCCAAACGAAAAAAGTGCACAGCTGGCACAGGAAAGTTTTATAAAATACGGTCAGGATATTTTTAAATGCGTGCTGGGCATAACCACCGAAAATCCTAAAATGTACAAAGAATTTCTTGAAAATAATACCAAATAACAAAAGTCTCGGTCTTTTCAGACCGAGACTTTTTATGTATTGCGGTTATTCTTCTGTAATTTCTGCTTCAGGAGCATTTTTCTTAACAGATTCAATACCGTTAAGACAGCTTGCTTTTGCTTTATAACCTTCGCTTACTGCGATAATCTGACCGTTTGTTGCTTTAAGGCGGAAGCGGAATTCGCCGCCTTTATCTTCGTACATTTCAAATTTAGGATGTTTTTCTGTTGCAAAGCCTTCAACTGTCTGGTCTTCAACAGCTGCTGCAGGTGCATTTTTTACAACGCTTTCGATACCGTTTCTGCAAGCTGCTTCAGTTGTATAAACTTCACTTGTTGCTATAACTTCACCGTTGCCTGCTTTAAGGTCAAATTTAACTCCTGTGTTTGTTTTTTTGATTACAAATTTACCCATATAAACGTCCTCCTTTATTTTTGGTTGCGAACAATTATTCTTAATTATAATATATAATATCTCTCAGCTTTTTTCAAGCAGAAATAGTTTGTTGCATCCGATATCTGCCATTATTTGCAATTCTGCATTTCAGGCAGTAAATCCCAGGTGCGTTTTGGCATAAAATTCATCCTGCAACGCGGGTTATAGCGTTCCTTTATAGCTATGGTATCATAAAACAGTTTCCACAGCCTTTGCATATCCTTTTCGTCTTCTTCAACAGCAGGCAGTTCAATATTGTCCGCCTGTACAACAGTTGCCTGCTTCTGATTGTACAGAAAAGCCTGTTTGTTTGCGGCATCATAAATCATAAAATTCTGGTTTGCAAAGCGCTGCGAAAAGTGATATGCAATAAGGGGCACAATTTTGTTCTGCGGTTTTATAACCGCAATATACGCATCATTTGCTTTGTAAAAACGGGTTATGCCAAGATACAGATGTTTTTCTCTTTTTAAATGGCGATGTGCCCTGCGCAGATACATCACATCGCTGTCCTCCACCAGCTGATATATGCCTGCGCCTTTTTTAAAGCCTTTTATAATATACCACAGCATATGATATTCCTTTTCCCTGCCGTAACAAAGCAGGCATTCCTGCAGAAATCCGACTGTATAAGGCGATATCTTTTCTTCTATCGCCCTGCTGACCTTATCTGCCTTGTATCTGTCTGTTTCTATTGTTACAAACTGATAAAAACTGGTTTCGATATTATCTTCGCTTACTATTTCCACCGGATTGAAAGACGAATAATAATACTCGTGCACACAGCACAGAAAGCCGTCAAAGGTGCCGTCGTAAACAAAAATCACATCTGTCCGCTGACGCATTTGTACACATCCCCTTTCGTCACAGTGTCAAACAGGCTGGTCTGTTCCACATTGGTCAACACCGGCTGTCTTTCGCTTGCTATAAGATATCTTTCGGCATTGTCACGGTCAATCTTCACATACGGTGCCGCCTTGCCCTTGCAGGTGATAAAAAACTGTGCACGTTTAAGCACCACGCCGATTTTTTTAAGCCCGTCAAAATCAAGATATGCCACACGGCGTGCAGCTATTATTCTTTTTGCGCTTGTAACCCCTATGCCCGGCACCCGCAGAAGCAGTTCATAAGGTGCCTTATTAACCTCCACCGGAAACAGATGCATATTGTTAAGTGCCCAGTTGCATTTTGGGTCCAGAAATTCGTTGAACATTGTATGCTCTTCATCAAGCAGTTCTTCGGCACGGAAATGATAAAACCGCAGCAGCCAGTCCGCCTGATACAAGCGGTGCTCACGCAGCAAAGGCGGTTTGGTGTTTATAGCAGGCAGCAGTCTGTCTTCGTTTACGGGGATATATGCCGAAAAGAAAACCCTTTTCAAACTGAATTTGTCATAAAGGCCCTGGGTAAGCCGCAGAATATGCAGGTCACTTTCTCCGCTTGCCCCAACAATCATCTGTGTGGACTGCCCTGCAGGTGCAAATTTAGGCGCATGGCGGTACAAAGCAAGCTCCTGCTTTGACTGTTCGCTCTGCTGTGCAATAGACCGCATGGGTGTGAGAATGTTTGCCTTTGACTTCTGCGGTGCCAGCTTTGCAAGACTTTCTGCACTTGGCAGTTCTATATTTACACTTACACGGTCGGCAAGCAGACCAATCTGCTGCACAAGTTCAGGGCTTGTGCCGGGAATGACCTTTGCGTGAATATATCCGTTGAAACCATATTCATAACGCAGTATACAGATTGATTTTATAATCAGCTCCATTGTATAGTCTGCATTTTTTATTACACCCGAAGACAGAAACAGCCCTTCGATATAGTTTCGGCGGTAAAAGTTGATTGTCAGGTCCGCAAGTTCTCTTGGCGTAAATGCTGTGCGCTTTACATCGTTGCTTTTTCGGTTGATGCAGAAGGCGCAGTCAAACTCGCAGTAATTTGTGTACAGAACCTTTAACAGAGATATACATCTGCCGTCAGCAGACCAGCTGTGGCAGATGCCGCAGTTCATTGTGTTGCCGATACTGCCGCCTTTGCCGCGGTCAGAGCCACTGGACGTGCAGGCGGCATCATATTTTGCTGCATCTGTCAAAATTTCAAGCTTTTCAAATATATCCACAGCTGTTCCCCCTTCAGAATACAGATACGTTTTATCTGTATTATTTGTTGCTGTATACATTTTAACACCTATTGGTTGTATTTTCAATATTTTATTACAACTTTTAGTTGTAAATATTGCTATTGTCGTTTTTTGATGATAATATAGGATATATCATTTATGCGAGGTTTATTTTATGTCCATTGAACGTGTAAGAGAATATATGAAAGAATTTGGCAGAGAAAATGATATTCTGGAATTTGAAGTTTCCAGTGCTACAGTTGCCCTTGCGGCACAGGCTTTAGGCACAGAACCGGGCAGAATCGCCAAAACTCTTTCTTTCAAAAAAGATGACGGCTGCATTCTTGTTGTAACAGCAGGTGATGTAAAAATCGATAACTCCAAATACAAACACAAATTCGGTTTAAAAGCCAAAATGCTCACTGCCGAAGAAGCTGTTCAGCTTATCGGCCACGCTGTCGGCGGCGTGTGCCCTTTTGCTGTAAATGACGGTGTTATCGGCATCTATATAGACGAAAGTGTAAAAAAATACGAAACAATTTATCCTGCCTGCGGTTCCTCCAACAGCGCAATACAGCTGACACCTGATGAACTGTTTGAACTCAGCAAGGCAGATGAATGGGTTGATGTGACAAAACCGATTGAAATATAATACTGCAAACAAAAAATCCTTATCGGAACAAAAACCGATAAGGATTGCTTTTTTATATAAATTATTTCTGCAGCTGTTTGTCCTTTTTATGCTGCCATATTTCGCACAGCATTGCGCCGCCGATAATCACAAATGCGCCTGCTATCTGAATTGGCGACATATTTTCATTGAGGAAAAATGCCGAGAAGAACAGTGTGGAAACAGGGTCCAGAAAACTGAGCATTGCCACAGAGTATGCCGGCATTTTCTGCAGAGACATAAAGTACAGCCAGTAACATACGCCTGTGTGGAAAAGGCAGAGAATTGCAAGGAAAATCATACCTTTGAAATCAATTGTGAAGATTTCACCGATTGAGCTTGTAACCATTGTGTAAGGGATAAGCACCAATGATGCACAGGCCAGCTGGATAAGTGTAACCTCCAGACCACTGAAGCCTTTCACCTTTTTGTTTGTAATGGTAACAGAAGCATACAGCACCGCTGACATAAGGCCAAATACAACACCCTTTGCAGAACCCACCTCAAAGGACTGCAGGTTTACCATTGCCATACCAATCATAGCTGTTACAACGCCTATTACCTTTGCACTTGTCAGCTTTTCCTTGAGCACAAATGCAGAAGCAATAATAACAAAAGCAGGTGCACAGTAGTATGTAAGTGTTGCTATACTTACAGGCACATAGTTGTATGCTTCAAAAAGCAGCACCCAGTTAAAACCTATTGCAAAGCCTGCATACAGCAGATGGGGCAGATATTTTTTAAGGTTCTGCATATCCATTTTGTTTTTCTGAAGAATATATACAGCCAGAAGGAACAAGCTGCCCACAAAAGCTCTTGCCAGAGAAATCTGCACACTGGAAAGCGGAATATTTTTTACAAAGATACCCAGAGAGCCCCAGGTTATCATTGATAATATTACATAAAAATAGTATTTCATAACTTTTCCCTTTTCAATCTGAAACTATGTAAAACAGTTTATCATTTATTCCGGTTGTTTACAACCGTTTATACAAAAATATTATATATATTTTATCTATCTTTTTACTATAAATTTTCACATAAGTACTGTATAATTATATTATAAACAGTTTAGTGGTAAGAATGGAGGTCGTAATATGAAACTTACTTTTTTAGGTGCTTGCCACGAGGTTACAGGCAGTCTGATTTTGCTGGAAGCTGCAGGCAAAAAAATTGTTATTGACTGCGGTATGGAACAGGGCAAGGATATTTTTGAAAACGTGGATTTGCCTGTTGCTGCAGGAGAAGTAGACTATCTTTTGCTTACTCATGCACACATTGACCATTCGGGTCATATTCCTCTGCTTGTAAAACGCGGTTTCAAGGGAGAAATACACTCTACCGATTCCACAATGGACCTTTGCAATATAATGCTGCGTGACTCGGCACATATTCAGGAATTTGAAGCCGAATGGCGCAACCGCAAAAACAAGCGTGCCGCAAGAGAACCGGTTGAACCTTTGTATTCCATGGACGATGCTGTTGCTGCGTTGGAAATGTTTGTGCCCCACACCTACAAAGAAAAGTTCACCCTTTGCGACGGAATTGAAGTAAACTTTATCGATGCAGGCCATCTGCTTGGGTCTTCCTCCATTGAAGTGTGGGTGACTGAAAACGGAGTGACAAAGAAGATTGTTTTCTCCGGCGATATAGGCAATATCAACCAGCCTATTATCAAAGACCCTCAGTATATCGATACCGCTGACTATGTGGTTATGGAATCCACCTACGGCAACCGCAACCACGGTGCAACACCGGATTATGTCAAATCACTTGCCGAAATTCTCAACCGCACCTTTGCCCGCGGCGGCAACGTGGTTATTCCGTCCTTTGCTGTTGGCAGAACACAGGAAATGCTTTATTTCTTCCGTGAAATAAAGGAAAAAGGGCTTGTAACCCCGCAGGACTTTACAGTTTATGTTGACAGCCCTCTTGCCATTGAAGCTACAAATGTATTTAAAGCAGGCACTCCTGACTTTTTTGATACTGAAATGAACGACCTGCTTGAACGCGGCGCAAATCCGCTGCAGTTTGACGGCCTCAAGGTTGCCATTTCTGCTGATGAATCCAAGCTTATCAACTTTGATACACATCCAAAGGTAATTCTTTCCGCAAGCGGTATGTGCGAAGCAGGCCGTGTACGCCACCATCTTAAACACAATCTGTGGAGAGCTGAAAGCACTGTGCTTTTTGTTGGCTATCAGGCAATAAACAGCCTTGGCAGAAAAATCTATGACGGTGCACCAAGCGTTAAGCTGTTTAACGAAACCATTGATGTTGAGGCAGAAATACTGCACCTTGACGGCATAAGCGGCCATGCAGACAACAACGGTTTGCTGCGCTGGATTGAAGCTATACAGAACAAACCGCAGAAAGTGTTTGTTGTTCACGGCGATGACGATGCTGTAAATGACTTTACACAGCAACTTGTCGACCGTGGCTTTGATGCAACAGCACCTTATTCGGGCGCAGTTTATGACCTTGAAAAAGACTGCTATGAAGTTATTGCCGACCCTGTTGCCATCACCAAAAAATCTGCTGCCACCGCACGTGCAGACAGTGTATTCAGCAAGCTGGTTGCTGCAGGCAAACGCCTTGCTGCTGTTATCCAGCGCAACAAAGGCGGTGCAAACAAAGACCTGGCCAAATTTACAAGCCAGATTGAAGCACTTTGCGACAAGTGGGACAGATAATCTGATAACTGTTAAAACCTGCATATACAAAATTCCACGGCATTATGATGTGCCGTGGAATTTATTTTTTGCATTAAATTTTTATGCTGCCTATGTAATAATAGCCTTTAATTTCCTTTGGATTTTCTGTCCTGAAAAATTCAAAGGTTTCTTTATTTTCAGCATAAATATGTGCCAGGGCGATGCCCATATCAAATTTATTCATTTTGCCGAGAACTTTATGAATAAGATATTTTGTTATGCAGTAAACGTGAATTATATCTCCGTCGTGCACAAAATACCAGGGCTGGCTGTTTACTGCACTTGGTGCAATACGTGCACATTCGAGACGGGTGTCTTCCACGTCGCTTATTTCTGCAAGGGTTTTGCGCTTAAATTCGGCAATATCGCTGCGGTAAGCTTCGTTTTCCGGTGTTCCGAATGCAAGCATCATAACAAACTGCATATCTGTATGCTTGTCCGGATTATAAATTTCTGCATCAGCAGGCTTGCCCATACCCAGCCAGCAGCTGCCAATACCCTTTGACTGCATATACAGTTCCACCTGCTGAAAGATAAAGCCAAGGTTTTCTCTTGCGCCATCTGTTTCTTCGGTAAACATTGCAATATAGTGCGGCGCGCGCCAGTTCTGCACACATTTTATATCATCGGTACCGATGATTTTCCAGTCAAATTTAATATGGGGATACAACGGCTTTGCTTCTGTGATTGATTTTTCAATTTCCTGCAGTATATCTGCTGAAAGCAGTTCTTTTGAATAGCTGCGGAAGGATTTGCGGCGATAGATTATATCTTTCATATCCATAATACACCTCTTTTATCGGGTAAAATTTTGCATAAAATCTTTTTTCTTGACATTGGAATAGCATAAATCAAAATACTGTTTTACACTGTCTGTCAAGCTGTTTTTATCGCTGTAACTGTATCTAACGCCGTTTTTATCTGCATATACGCCATAACAGGTAACAACCGGCACATCTTCTGACAGTTTTAAAATGTATTCATAATATCCGCACAGATTTACACCCGCAATATTGCATACCAAAGGAGCAACAAAAGGCACAGCCAGTTTTTCGGGCAATTGCACATCTGACAAATCTGTTCTGTTGGACCATATTACATACGGCACACTGCGCAGTGCAAGCTCTTTTTCTTCTTCAGAAAAACTGCTGTCGATAACATTTTTTGCAAAATCAGGCGCATGGTCGCCCATCATACATACAATCACTTCTCTGTCGGATTTTTCAAAGTATTCTACAAGTTTTTCAAAAGCCTTGTCACTTAACTGCATGCAGCTTAAAAACTCGTTGATTTTACCCATATTTTCACCGAAATCCTTTGCAACATTTACCGTGTTTTCTTCCGGCTTGTTAAAGACATACCCGCCGTGATTCTGTATTGTAAGCAGATAGGCAAAGCGGGGACCGCTGCCCATATTTTCGTACATTTCTATAAAATTTTTATAAGCACTTTCATCGGTTGCAAACTGACGTGAACCAAAGTGCTGTACATCTGTATAATCTTCAATAAAACAGCTCTTATCAAAGCCCAGATTTGCATAGCCTGCAGTTCTGCTGTAATTGCTGCCCGGTGCAGGATGCGTGGCAAGAGTGCTGTAGCCTTTTGCCTTTAAAAAATCCGCCACGGAATTTGAGCCCTTTGTATCAAGGCTGTAAAAAGGCGTGATATTTGGTGCAATATATAAAGAATTTGAAGTTAAAAATTCGTATTCCGATTTATTTGTGCCCCCGCCAACCGCAGGGCAGACAGCATACCCTTTTGCTGCAGTTTCAAGCGAATTTATATATTCAAATGTTTTTTCGCCTGTTTCTGTAATTTTGTTTAAATCAAACAGTGTTTCGTTGAGGATAAATATAATATCGGGAGTTTTATCTGTATTTTTATCTGATTTTTTATAATTTTTTACAAACTGCTCCGTTTCCTTTTCATCATAGCTGTCCATTGGCTGAACAATATTGAACAGTCTTACTGTACTTTGTACAAACCCTGAAATATATCCTGCTTCAGATATAATTTTTGTCCACGGCCATGTAACGATATCCTTTGTAACCAAAGAATTCTTTTTAAGATAAATACCGCAAAACGCCAGCAGAAATAACAGCAAAAATACTGCCGTATGTTTTCTGCTTAAATCTGTTACAGCATATGCCATCCACACATTTGCAGAATATATCTGCATAGCTGCTGAAATTATTACAGCTATAACAGGTGCACCTATCTTTATTTTATATGCAGAAAGCACATTAAGGGCCGTGCCTGCATTTTTGATTATATCCATAGTAAACGGTGTTCCGTGCATATCGTAAACATAATGGTTTGCTATGGCAAGGACCGATGTAACCAGTGCCGCTGCTGTGTATGCAATTTTTATGTTATTGAACAAAAACAGCAATGCAAAGTCAAAAAGCAAATAGGTAAGTATACCTGCAAGTATATATTTTGCTTTTACCTTGAAATTTTTGCTGTGTGCGGCAATTTCCACCGCAAAATACTGCAAAGCAGACACAATCAGGACTGCACTAAAAAAAGCAATAGTTTTCATCAAACAACACCTTATTAAATCTGAATTTTAAAATACTATCTGTACCAGCAGCATATATGCCACTGTTCCACCTGCGATGGATAAAAGCATCTGCCTTTTCCACAGATGCAGTGCAGTTGTAATGGCAATTGCAATAAATTCCGGCAAGCCGTGGCTGCCGCCAAAAAGCTGCACGTTTTTAAGACAGTACACCACAAGCATACTGAATATTGCTGCAGGCAGCACATTGCCCAGATACTGTATAAATTTGGGTGGCTGTGTTTTTTCATTGAAAATCACGAAAGGCAGAAATCTTGTAAGCATTGTGCCCAGTGTGAGCAATGCTATTGAAATTAAAATCTGTGTAGTTGTCATTGTTATCACTGCCCGTCACCCGCCTTTTCTATAGGTTTGCGGAATATGCCCAGCAAAACAAGAATGCATAGCATTGTAGGTATAAGAAAACTGTCGGCACCGAATATAACAAGACAGCCAACAGATGCAACTGCACCTATTATTGCAGACCAGTGCTTTTTATCCTTGAGCCACTGTTCGATAAAAATAACCACAAACATGGCGGTCATTGCAAAATCAAGGCCTTCTGTATTAAAGGTGATAAAATTGCCCAGCACTGCGCCAACTGCCGTGCCTCCAACCCAGTAGCCCCAGTCCAGCAAAGTAACCCACATCATAAACCAGCCTTTATCGACACCTTTTGGTGCATCGGTGGAACAGTTTATGGAAAATGTTTCGTCACTCATGCCAAAAATAAGGAAAAACTTTTTCCAGCCCATATTTTTATAGCGTTCTATCATTGTTATGCCATAAAACAGATGTCTTGCCTGCACCATAAGCGCCACAGCAAAAACCTCAACAGGCGCAAAGGTGCTGAGCAGCATTGCCACTGCCGCAAACTGCAGAGAGCCGCCGTATACCACAATGCTGATGAGTATAGGGCACCATGCAGGAAAGCCCGAAACCGTCATAAGCACACCATAGGAAATGCCAAGAAATGTAAAGCCTGTAAAAACAGGAATTGTATAAGGAAAAGCAATCTTTAAAGCCTTTAACACTGTATTCTGCTTTTCTTTTTTATCTTTAACTGCCAAAGAACTGCTGTTTGCTTTATTTTTCAGATGCTTATGAATAAGCTCTGTCTTTTCTGCATCTTTTTTGTGTTTTACGTCTTTTCTGTATCCGTCCTTTGATGATGCTGTGTAAACTTTAAGATACTGCTGAAGTGTTAAAAGTTTAAAATCAATACTATCTGCTGAAACTGTATCAATTTCTTCAGCCAAAATACCTGCAAATGTTTCTAATTCTTCTATAACAGCATATGAATAATGAACACTGTTTTTTTCAAAAGTATGCT
>JAFSAW010000088.1 GCA_017442085.1 Oscillospiraceae bacterium
ATTTGCCATATATATTATAAGTCATACCTTAAGGGTCAAGTCAATAGTTTTATCTTCTTATTTGAGCAAAAACACACTGTCATTTTAAAACCGCAAATAAAAATCGCAAAAAAAATACTCTGTAAACCGTTACAGTTTACAGAGTATTTGGTGCCGCTGACCGGACTTGAACCGGTACGCCTTTAAAGGGCGAGGGATTTTAAGTCCCTTGTGTCTGCCGATTCCACCACAGCGGCTTAACAAATCAGCTTAAATATTATACTATGTCCGGCTGTGTTTGTCAATAATAATGATGCTGCCGATACATCAAAATAACTTTATTAAATATCAAAAATCTTATTGCATTCATCCTGCCGTTACACAGTGCATATAAAAATCCCCCCGAAAATATTCGGGGGGATTTTATCAGATATTTCTATCTGTTACGCGCTTTTAAAACCTTAAAAACTATACACTATAACAATTATTTGTTAGCAGCGATGTAGTTGGAGTTGATTTCTTTCCAGAGTTCAACGTCAACGCCTTTGAAGCTAACTCTATCTGGGTCATAGTATGGGTCTTTGCCAGCTTTTTTCATTGCTTCGTAGTCTTTAAGCATACCTTTAACTGGTTTAGCAAGAAGAACTACAACGAGCATGTTGAAGAATGTGATGGAGCCGAGAGCCAAGTCTGCAAGGTTCCAAGCCATTGCTGCGCCAACGATACCATAGTAGAAAATAAGGATTGGCATACCGATTCTGAGGAACCATGTGCAAGCTTTACGTACGCCAGCCTGTTCTGGTTTCTGGAAGAGGTATGTTGCTGCTGTTTCTGCTTCATAGTAGTAGGAGATAAGACATGTGAAGGAGAACAGGAAGAGCATGAATGCGATAAATACTTCAGCAAAACCGCCAAGAACGTTTGTTGCTGCGTACTGAATCATAGCTGCAGAACCGCTTGTCTGTGCAGCCATGTTTGGATGACCGGAACCTACATAACCGAATGCTGTGTTGTAGCAGTCTGTGTAGAGGATCATGAGAGCGGAAATTGTACATACGATGTTTGTGTCAACCCAAACACCAGCCATGTTAGCAAGACCTACACGAACTGGGTGTGGGGATTCTGCTGCAGCAGCTGTTGGTGTGGATTCACCCATACCGGAAGCGGATGAGAATGTACCACGTTTAACACCCTGCTGGATAGCAATACCGATACCGCCGGAGAGAAGAGCATCTTTGGAGAATGCGCAACGGAAGATGTCAGCAAATACACGACCTGTTTCGCCGATGTGCATTACGAAGATGATAATGAAGCAGATGAAGTAAACTGCAACCATGAATGGAACGATAGCGGAAGCTGCATCAGAGATACGTTTGATACCGCCAAGAACAGTGATGAACATGATGATAGCCATAACTGCTGCAAATACGATCTGTGGTGCGCCTGTTGCCTGTGCAAATGCTGCACAAACTGTGTTTGTAGCTGCAGAAGGCATGAACAAGCCGATACCAAGGAAGGAAATGATAGCGATAAAGATACCGTATGCTTTCCAGCCAAGACCACGTTCTGCAACGTAGTAAGGACCACCGCGGTATTCGCCGTCGATTTTTGTTTTGTACATGGAACCCTGTGTTGTTTCTACGAAACATACGCAGGAGTTTGTGATACCGATAAGGAACATCCAGAATACTGCACCTGGACCGCCAGCGTATACAGCAACTGCAACACCAGCAACGTTACCTGTACCAACACGCATAGCCATTGTTGTACAGAAGGATGCAAATGGGGAAACACCACCAGTTTTTGTTGGGTCACCTTTGTCGAGGATGCGTTTCCAAGCATCGCCAAAGTGTCTGAACTGTGGGAAACCAAGATAAAGTGTAAGAGCAATACCACCAAGACCGATAACTACGAGCATCGGCATACCCCACAAGAAGCCATTAGCGGTATTAATGAAAGCGTCTAACATAATAATTTTCTCCTTTTTTAAATTTTTTCGCCGTCCTTTCACACTGCGCGTATAGTGCAAGGCTTTCCGCAAAAGCCGACGGCTTTGATATTTTGAGGGTTTTGTATAAAATTGCACACAAAACCACTTTTTAAATACAGGTTAATTATACTCACTTAATAACAAAAAGTCAATTATTTATTAAAAAATTGTGAACTGTATTAAAATTTGTTCAAACTTTTGTTGAAAAATACAAAAACAACTGTGAATTATTGATATAAGATATCGATTATTTGACTGTTTTTTTATCATAATAGACAAATATATGATATCTCTTATATGTTATGTATATTTATACATAAATATACAGTATTATGTTGATTAATATTAAATTAAACCACAGTCTAAACTTTGTTTTAATTGTTTATTTGCACATCGCTCCTTAATTTTGTTAAGTCCGTTCATATTTTATGTAATCTGCGCGAAAACATATGCAGATTTTAGCCCCATATAATGCTAAAAACACAGATTATCCAGGAAAATATATATCTTTCCGCCGCATCTGCCGTCAGCCGCTGCATTATACAAGCAAAAAACTACCCCTGTTGCAATAAGGCCAGAAAACCAGCAACAAAAAAAGGGCAGAAACCTGCCCCTTTTGTAATAATATTAAATTTTCACCGAACCAAACAGCCTTGGCATTATTTCCCTTGTATATTCGCCAAGAGAATAGTTACCGTTGCTTATGCAGTAATCATAGATAATTGCACGTTCGGCAAGGGTGTAAAGGCGCTGTATTTCGCGCACTGTCATATCTTTTGTAATCTGATTTCTTTCCTGACCTTCGTTGATTATCTGTGTGACAATCTGATAATAGTATCTGTCCTGATTCTGCAGATGCTTGTCCCCTTTTGTTGTAACCTGTGAAGAATAAAGCGACGCCAACAAACCTATCGGTACATCCTTTTCTATCATATCGTGAACTGTGTAGCAAAGATAAAGCAGCTTTTCATAGCTGTTCATCTGTGGGTCAAGTGTCTGCATAACTTCTTCGTACTTTGCATCAAAAAGTTCTGACAGAGATGACAGCAGCTCGTCCTTGCTGCTGTAATAATGATAAAAACTGCCCTTGGATGTGCCGGATGCCGCTATAATATCATCAATTGTGGTTTCGCTGTAGCCTTTTTCGTGAAAAAGCTGCCACGCCACCTTTGTGATTTTAGCTTTTGTTTTGTTTATTCTGGCCATATAGGAACACCTCGATTTACATTGTATCAAATATATTCTACCATTTTATTTAAATAAAGTAAAGCAATTTAAAGTGTTAATTTTTTAACTTAATAATATGATGTATTATTAATATATTTCTACTTTCTTGCGCAGTTGCTTGTGCGCTCTGTCAGAATTTCCAGCCCGTGTGTAAGGTGTGGCAGGATATATTCCAGACATTCTGTAACTGCCTTTGGGCTGCCCGGCATATTTACAATAAGTGTTTTTTCTCTTATCGCGGCTGCCGCACGGGACAGCATTGCACGGCCTGTAATCTGCAGGCTGAAATATCTCATAGCTTCAGGGATACCCGGCACATCCTTGTGTGCAATTTCCTTTGTTGCTTCAGGCATTACATCGCGCGGTGAAAAGCCTGTGCCGCCTGTTGTCAGGATAAGGTCTGCAATGTTTTCGTCACATATTCTTGCCATTTCAGCCTTAAGTATTTCTTTATCATCAGGCAAAAGAATTGTGTGCACAACCTCAAAGCCTGCTTCCTTTACAAAATTTACAATAACAGGTCCGCTTTTGTCCTCTCTCTGACCTGCATATCCGCTGTCACTTGATGTGATAACTGCTACTTTAAATGACATATATTTATCCTCCTATCTGAGACATATTTCTGTGTTCTTTTTCGTTAAAATAATCTTTGTCATCAAAACGATGACTCTGAGGCTTTTCGGCAATGCCTTTCAGCATCAGTTCTTCCAGCTGTGCATCTGTGCCGCCCCCGCGCAAACACGGCATAAGGTCCACACCTGCTTCAAACTGCAGGCAGGCCTTAAGATGTCCGTCAGCAGTTATGCGCACACGGTTGCATTTGTCACAGAATTTGTGGCTTACAGCACTGATAAAGCCGATTTTTCCTTTAAATCCCTCAAGGGAATAGTGTACCGACGGGCCGTTGCCGCGTTTTTCGCTGTACAGTGTCAGCTTGCCGAAATGCTTTTCTATAACCTTTTTGATATCATCTTCGGTTACTGCTTCAAACTCCGTGCCGCTGCCAATGGGCATAACCTCGATAAACCGTACATCTGTGTCATTGTCCTTTGCAAACTGGACAAGGGATACTATCTCCTTTTCATCAAGGCCGTATACAGGCACCGTATTGATTTTCAGCCTTGTAAGGTTTTCTTTCTGTGCCAGGGCGATACCCTTTAGTACACGGTCAATCTCATCACGGCGGGTAAGCTGTGCATACTTTTCACGGTCAAGGGTGTCAAGACTTACAGTAATGCTGTCTGCACCTGCACCAACAAGGTTGTGGTATTCTTCGCAAAGCAGCACACCGTTTGTGGTTATGGTTACACTTTCGATGCCGTCAATGTCCTTTATCTGCTTGATAAGGTTTGCAGCACCGCGGCGGACAAGGGGTTCTCCCCCTGTAATTTTAACCTTTTTAAGTCCGTTTTTTGCAAGCACACGGCATATGCGCAAAATTTCGTCAAATTTAAGTATGCTGTTGTGGGATACGCTTTCCACACCTTCTTCGGGCATACAGTAGACACAGCGCAGATTGCATCGGTCTGTTATGGAAATGCGTATATAGTCTATATTTCTGCCAAAATTGTCTGTCATCTTACAAATTCTCCGCTTTTGCCCCCTGCTTTGTATTCCAGGTGAATGTCGGAAATCTCCATCCTTTTATCTATAGCTTTGCACATATCGTAGATTGTAAGCAGTGCAACGGAAACACCTGTAAGCGCTTCCATCTCAACGCCTGTCTGTCCTTTGATTTTTACGGTGCAGCTTGCCTTTATTGTGTTTTCGTTTTCGTTAACATCAAAATCCACCGCACATTTGGAAAGCAGCAGCGGATGGCACATAGGAATAAGGTGCGGGGTCTGCTTTGCTGCCATAATGCCTGCCACACGGGCAACGCCAAGCACATCGCCCTTCTGCACTGTTTTGTTTACAACTGCTTCCATAACTGCATTGTTTACTCTGATTATACCGCTGGCAACAGCTGTGCGGGTGGTTTCGGCCTTTTCGGACACATCCACCATAATTGCGTTGCCTTCTGTATCAAAATGGGATAATTTGTTTTCCATCAGTTTTCTCCTTTTCCGCAGGAAATACATTTTGGATATTTTGGTATTTCCACCTGGTCAAATGTCATATTGAGCATATCTATAAATATCATTCTGCCTTTGAGTGTTCTGCCTGCACCGGTAATAAGTTTAAGCACCTCGCAGGCCTGCAGCGAGCCCACAACACCTGGGATTGCCCCAAACACGCCAACGTCCTTTGCCTCAGTTATTTCATCTTTCTTTGGAGGCTGTGGCTGCAGACAGCGCAGACAAGGCCCGTCACCGCCCAGCACTGCAACCTGACCGAAAAATTCGTAAATTGCACCGTAAACGTGCGGTTTGTTAAGTTTGACACAGGTGTCACTGATAACATATCTTACTTCAAAATTGTCTGTTGCATCAACAATTATATCAAATTTTTCAAAAATCTCTGTGGCGTTTGTTTCGTCAAGCTTATCTTCTATACATATTATATTGACATTGCTGTTCATAGCTTTAAGCCTTGCTTTTGCCATCTGAACCTTGCTTTTGCCCACATCAGCTTCGGTATAAAGCAGCTGACGCTGAAGATTTGATATGTCCACCACATCAAAATCCACAAGCCCTATGGTGCCCACACCTGCACAGCAAAGTTCCATTGCCACAGGGCTGCCAAGACCGCCTGCGCCCACTATAAGCACCTTGCTGTCCTTGATTTTCTGCTGGCCTGCTGCATCAATCTGCGGCAGCATAAGATGTCTTTTGTATCTGTCCAGTTCGTTTTGTGTCAATGCCATAACAACACCTCTTTATGCTTTTAAATATAATCCGAATACTGTCTGCAGAATATTGATTGTTATATTTATCTGTTTATATACATTACTATTTATATATTACCATAATAAATACTCTGCACACAATATTAAAAAGACAAGGCTATTGTCTGTGCCGACAATAGCCTTGTTTGTGCTTTTAATATCAGCCGCCGGCAAGCAAATGATGAATTTTCAAGTCGTCATTTTCCTGCAGGACAACATTACCGTAGTCTTCAGGCCACACAAGCTGGCCGTTAACTTTTGTAACAAGCTTTGGCCATGTGTAGTTCATATGTTCAATTACACCCTGAATTGTAAGTCCTTCGTGCCAGTCAGGATATGGCAGGTCGTTTAACATCATAATACTTTACCTCTGTTTAACTGATTATGGTTCAAGATTCTGGAGTGGTTCAACAATTTCGATAAGTTCTGGAAGATCCATACCGATTTTCTTGAGGTGTTCGATTGTTGGAACACCGTTCATTGTCCAGCCACGTTTTGGATATACAGCGTTGATGAGTTTTTCGTATTCACCTTCGCGGTATTTTCTTGTTTCAGCCATTTTTTCGCTGAGAGTCATAGCTGCAACCTGTTCTTTTGTAAAGCCAACTTTTGTTACAAGCTGACCGTCGTATCTTTCCTGACGGGAGAGATATTCTTCTTCTGTAACAGGGCCCATGGAACGGTAAGGAATAGCGTCGTGTTTTCTGAGACCTTTGCCAAGACGGATGTTGAAGATTCTCTGGAAGTTGTAAACACGTTCGGACATAACGAGAAGTTCTTCTCTGTCAATTTTCTTACCTGTTACACCGTAGAAGAGGTTGAGGTAGTTGTCAACGTGTTCCGGAACTTTTGCAGGTTCATCTGTCAAAGCGTTGTTTTCTGGCACAACGTCGTTCCAAGGAAGTTTACACAAACCAACAAGACCAAACCATGTACGGAATCTTGGGTAGTAGTAGAGAGCTTCTGCTTTATCGTCAAATGTTGGAATCTGGTTGTTAACCTGGTCCATAAAGATAAGCCATGCTTCGTCGTGCTGTGGGCCTTTATTTGTAAGACCGTAACCGCCCTGCTGTGCAAGGGATTCTTTAGAGCCGTATTCGGAGTATTCAAGGCCTTTCTGTTCCATAGCGATATCGTTAAGGAAGTCTGCATCGCCCCAGCCGTTTTTAATGAAGAGTTCTTTCTGTTTGTGGCTGCCGAGAGCTGCAATTTTACCGAAACCTTCATTTTTTGCTGTGAGGTGGATAAGTTCCAGTGCTGCATCAGCATTACCGAAGTTGAGTTCAAGGCCGCCTGTTCTTTCCTTGTTCAGGATGCCGTTTTCGTAACATTCCATAAGGAATGCACACATTGTACCCCAGGAAATTGTATCAAGACCGTATGTATCGCAGTAGAAGTTGAGTTCAAGGATAACCTGTGGGTCTGTGATACCGCAGTTTGGACCAACGCCTGCTGCTGTTTCGTATTCAGGACCGTCAACAACAACTTTCTGTCCTTTGTATGGACCTGTGAGAAGTTCAAAGTGGTCAGCTGCTTTTGCACAAGCCATGGAACAGCCGTACCAGCAGCCGTCAGCTGCGCCCTGTGTAAGCCATTTTTCGATAAATACCTGTGGGTGCATTTCAGCGATGTTTGGTGTGCCGCCGAATTTGAAGTTGTGAGTTGGCAGGATGTCATAGTCGTTGAGAATTTTCATGGTATTTGCTGTACCGATTTTTCTCATGTTGTTCTGTTTAGGGTCCTGTGTTGCCATTTCACGATGGTATTTAACACCTGTTTTGTTGATGATGGAGATATCATGAACGTTGTTAAGGTCGTTTTTGATACCCTGGAATTTACATACAACAGCTTTGATTTTTTTGTGACGGAATACACGGCCGATACCACCGCGACCAGCCTGTTTGAGACGAACTACGCCACGGTTTGGATCGTAGAATGTAAAGTTGAGCATGGAGATGTTGCAGTGTTCTGCAGCAGAACCTGCACAAACAACAGCAACGTGTTTGCGGTCGTTTTCGTTGTCAGCATACATAGCTGTAAGTTCTTCACCCATAAGGTGAGCATCCATATGTTCAAGTGGTGCTTTTTCTACAGAGATAGTACCTTTATTACCGTCGATAACAATGATAACATCTTCTTCTGCCTGACCTTTAAGTTCGATAGCGTCGAAGCCGGAGAATTTAAGGTATGGGCCAAAGAAGCCACCAACGTTGGAGTCGATTGGAATATCTGTCATTGGAGAGATTGTACATACAAGCATTTTACCTGTGCCTGCGTACTGTGTAATACCTGCGATAGGACCTGCAGACATAACGATTTCGTTTTCAGGAGAATCCCATCTTGTATTTTCATTTGTAGCATCCCAGAGGTAACGGAGACAGTAGCCTTTACCGCCTGTGAATTTTTCTTTAACTTCTGCAGGAATGTCTGCAATTTTTACAGATGCGTCTGTAACGTCAATTGTAAGGATTTTGTCTGTGTAACCCTTAACAATTGGCTGTGGTTTGTAGTCCACATGGTTGAGCACAACGTGAGCTTCTTTCATCTTCTGGATTTCAGCAGGGTCAACGTCGTGATATTTTCTGATGTCGCACATTTTAATCATCTTAACATTACCTCCTTACTTAAACATCCTGAATGCTCAGTGCACCAACAGGGCATGCTTTTACGCAGATGCCGCATGCTGTACATTTGCCAGGTTCGTTGCGGCCGTCAACATAGTACATAACCTGTTCTGGACAGAAGCCTACGCACATGTAGCAGCCAACACATTCTTTTTTGTTGATCATGTAAACACCCTGTTTATTCTGCTGAATAACACCTGTGTTACATACAGAAGCACAGATACCGCACTGTGTACATACACGCATCTGTACGTCATTGTTTTTTGCCATACCTTCGATGCGCAGACAAGCTTTGGAACGGTCTTCTGTTTTTGTGAAGGCTTTTGCACATGCTTCTTCGCAGTTATGACAGCCAACACACAAAGATTCGTCTTTAACTAAGCGTTTCAATATAATTTCCCCCTTGTTTATATTGAGTTGTTTATAAGAATATACGCACGGAAACACTTTCCGAACATAATATTTCACTATCGATAAAAGTATAACATAGTCTATTTTTTATTTCAAGTGGGGCAAATTAATAGGACTGTGTCCCGTTTTTATCAGCAGAAGCAAAAAGGAGTAGACCCAGGTCTACTCCTCTGTAAAAATTTCATCTTCTGTATTTATTTTTCCGCTTCTGATTACCTTTAAATATTTTGCGTGACTGCGCAGCATACATTCCATTTTGCCCTGTATTCTGACACATTCTGCAAAACATTCTTTATTTTCGGCAGAAATTTCAAGCACAGCATCGCCGCAAAACAGTTTATCCCCTGTTTTAAGCACCGAAAGGTCAAAATTTTCCACAGTTATATTGGCTTTGAAGCGTTTAAAGCACAATCCCGGTGTTTCCTGCTGCGCAAGCCAGCTTTCGCAGATATCGTCAATCATTGTCAGCTGCTTTTCGCCGCCCTTGGCAAAACGGTCTCCCAGTAGACCCAAGTCTACAGCACATTGTACCGAAGACACATTCTGACCCGGTTCACCTTTGTTTATAAAAATTTTAATATTTTTAATTTTTCCCTTTTGCATAAATTATTCCCCGTCAATATATACAATTTTGCCTATATTGTCTGCAGAATAACCGCCCAGTTCATCCAGTTTTGCCTTAAATACATCGCTTTTAAGCACTTCGATAAATTTTTTGACATGCGGAAGTTCCAGATATTTAACAGGTACCGCAAAATCATATTCTTCGTTGCCCACAGGAACAAAATCAAGATTAAGCGCTTTTGCTGCGGAAAGAATGCCCATGCCTGCATCTGCACTGTCCCCTGCAATTGCTGCAGCAACAGCCATATGCGTTGCGCCCTCGCGGTCGTAGCCTTTTATGCTGTTGGTTTCAATACCTTCTTTTTTAAGCAGATAGTCAAACAGCACTCGTGTACCTGCACCGCGCTGACGGTTGATATAGCTTACTCCCACAAGGTCATTTACTGTTTTTATGTTGAGCGGATTGCCTTTTTTAACAATTATGCCCTGAATTCTGTTTACACCCTTGATAAGCGCCATAGGCTGTGTGAACATCTTTTTGAGGTACGCCACATTGTAAACACCGTCTGCTTCGTTGAGCAGATGTGTCGGTGCAATATGTGCTTCGCCGCGTTTGAGTGCCATAAGGCCGCCCATACTGCCAAGGTGTGTGCTTGTAAGGAAATTGCCCGGATATTCTGTAGGCATAAGGTCGGCAATAACATCAAGGATAAGGTCGTGGCTGCCAATAGCCACAACTGTGCTGTCTATTTCGTCAAGGTCACGGTAAAGTTCCACATTTACTGTGTCACCTGCTTCTACACCTTCGCTGTTCTGTTCGATAACACAGAAGCCGTCAGCACGCACAAGGCTCATTGCAGCACCTGCACCGCGGGCAAGCGGAGAAGCAACCAGCTTGTCTTCAACCTTGCCAACCTTGACACGCACATATTCCTTGTGCTTGAGAGAAGAAACAAGGCGTTTGGAAACAACCGCTTTAACTGTGTTGTTCTTTGCCTGCATTTCGCCGTTCATAAGGCCAAGCACGGGAATAACAAAGTTTTCAAAGTTAATATATGCAGAAACAGGATAACCCGGCAGACCGATAACCGGCTTGCCCCTTACTATTGCAAGGATAACCGGTTTGCCCGGCTTGATTGCAACACCGTGCACCAGAACTTCGCCAAGTTCGCGCAGAATGTGAACGGTAAAGTCCTCTGTACCTGCGGAAGAACCCGCGTTTACAATAACCATATCGTATTCGTCAATTGCTTTGTCTATTGCATTTTTCA
>JAFSAW010000089.1 GCA_017442085.1 Oscillospiraceae bacterium
CAAAATGCAAAGTGCAAAATGTCGGAACTGCGTTGCGATTATAAAGGATAGGTCATTCTGAGGAGTGAAACGACGAAGAATCTCTGTTGGATGATATGTCACTTCGGTAGAGATTCTTCGCTTCGCTCAGAATGACAAAAAGGGGGGTGGCTCGGAATAACAGGGAGCAGGGCAGATACACCGCACTTCTGTAGGGGCGAACTGTGTTCGCCCGAAGGATTTCACGGTGTAAACGGATTTGCGGTCAGCCGTCAGTCTGCGAAAACAGAGGGATTCTTCGCCTGCGGCTCAGAATGACAGGTAAATCAGCATAATTATATTGTCTTGCTGAACGTATGTGAAGCATCTCTCGGTTTAATCAGTCTGCTGTCAGCCACTATGCTGTGCAGGCAGAGAGATTCTTCGCTGACGCTCAGAATGACAAAAATGGAGGCGCTCAGAATGACAAAAGGTGGTCAGAGCGACAAAGACAACATTATATTCTATCTGCCAAACAGGCCCTTTTTCTTTTCTTCTTCCCACAGCGGCAGAACATCGGTGTAAACCGCCTGCACCTTGGGGCTTATATACTTGTCCATATGCAGACAGCCGAAATACCATTTTGTATAGGTCACCTTTTCTGCCAGCATATCAAAAAAGTCCATTGTTTCGCTGTAGAAGTTGCTGTCCAGATTGATAAAGCGGTTTATTTTGCCGCTTGGCATATGTGTAAGGATATAGTCAACGGCATAACCGTTAAGCTTTACATTGGCAGTGCCTCGGTTGAAATCCTGCTGTGTGGGGTCGTTTTCTGACACGATGATATCCACGTCATAGTTGTCACAGCCGCCGAAGCACAGCAGCTTTTTGTCTTCCACTGTGATGATTGTGCCGCGGGGAATATAGTATATTTTGTCCTTTACAATCTCACGGCAGTGGGCACCTCCAAACTTTGTTTCGGGATACTGCATAAGCTGCGGAAAGTTTTCGTTGAGACCGTCGATAAAAAGAATGCGGTAAGGCTGCTTTGCCAGTTTTTTCAAATCTCTTTCGGTTTTTTCGCTGTCGTTCCAGATAAAACCAAAATCCCCCAGCACTATAAGGGTATCGTTCTTTTTAAGCTTTTTAAGCTGTTTGTCTTCAAAGCGTTCAATTTCGCCGTGAGTGTCTGCCGTTACAAAAATCATTGTAAAATTCCTTTATTTATTAACAATTTTGTGATAAAATAATAAGTTAAGAAAAAGATATAAAATGGCATAATATCTGCCGTTTTTCCCATATAAAATATACAGTATTAAAACATAAATTTTAAGGATTGTCCATATGAAAAAAACTTTTAAAATTCTGCTTGCCGCCGCAGTTATGCTTGTAAGCGGCATTACGGCACCGCTTTCTGCCGCTGCTGCAGAAAGCGCAAGATACGAACTTCCATTTGACCCCATTGCAGAAAGCTATCTGCTGGTAAGCCTTGACACAGGGGAAGTGGTTTTTGAAAAAAACGCACACGTTCAGCGCACACCTGCCTCACTGACCAAGATGCTTACCACCTATGTGGCAATGAAATACACCGATGACCTTGATGCCACCACCGTGACACAGACCACACGCCACACAGACGAATTGTACGGCATGAACAGTTCCACCGCTGATATCCGCAACGGCGAAACTTTGACAATGCGCCAGCTTTTGTATGCCATGATGCTGCCAAGCGGCAACGAGGCGGCAAATATGGTGGCAGACCACATCGGCAACGGCAGCCGCAGCAACTTCTGTATGCTGATGAACACCGAAGCAAAGCGCATAGGCTGCACCGACACAAACTTTTCCAACCCTCACGGGCTGTTCAGCGACAACCACTATACAACCGCCTGGGATATGTATCTTATTGCAAAGGCCTGCTATGAGACACCGGGCTTTATGGATATTGCAACCACAGTGCACTACTATCTGCCTGCAAACACCCGTCACGCCGAAAAATATCTTATCAGCAGCACCATTCTGATGCAGAACAAAGGCTATCCAAGCCTTTACCGCGACTATGTTCAGGGTATGAAAACAGGCTCCACCGAAGAAGCGGGCCGCAACTTTGTAACAGTGTGCGAATCTGACGGCGAAAGATATATCCTTGTGGTTATGGGTGCACCGTATTACCGCGAGGACGGCAGCAAATATACCACAGCAGCCTTTGAGGCAGCCGCACAGATTATGGACCACTTTTTCAGCGAGTACAGCCTTAAGCCTGCCAACGGCCTTGAAGCACCTGTAACCGAGGTTGCTTTGAGATATGTAAAGGACAGGGACAATCTGCTGCTTTATCCTGCAGGAGAAATTTACAGTGTTCTGCCAAACAACGTGGACGAAAGCGCATTTCAGAAGGTTTTCAACGTGCCCGAACAGGTGTATGCACCGATAAATGCAGGGGACGTTGTGGGCACAGTAAGCTATTATATTGCAGGTGACCTTGTGGGCACCACCGACCTTATAGCAGCCGAAAGCTTTGAGCGCGACACCCTGATTTTCCTTATCGAAAAGCTGCAGGAAATTGCCACAAGCCTTTACTTTAAGGTTGTTCTTGTGGTAACCGCAGTGCTTGTGATTGCACTTGTGGGCTTCCGCTACTGGCTGGGCAAGCGATATGAAAAAATGCAGAAAATTCACAGAGGGCGCAAATAAAAGCAGTATCTGCACACTGCAATGCTTCACAAATCAGGCAACAGATTGCTCACTTTTAATTTATTGTTATTAAATTACAAATATAAAAAATACACAGGAAAGGCGAAAACTATGGAAAGAAAATCTTATCAGGTCAAAGACCCACGCAACTTATCAATTCTTACCGACTTTTACGAACTTACAATGGCAAACGGCATTTTTCAAAGCCCGCTGAGAGACATTGTGTGCGTATACGACGTGTTTTTCCGCCGTGTACCTGACCAGGGCGGCTTTGCCATCTTCTGCGAAGAATTTCTGCAGTATCTGCGCAATTTTGAGTTCAAATGCAACGTATGGGCAATGCCTGAAGGCACACCTGTGTTTCCAAAAGAACCTATGATGGTGGTGGAAGGCCCTGCAATTCAGGCACAGATGCTTGAAACCGCACTGCTTATCCTGATGAACCACCAGACACTTATTGCCACAAAGGCAAACCGCATTGTGCGCAGTGCAATGGGCCGTCCTGTGCAGGAATTCGGTGCA
>JAFSAW010000090.1 GCA_017442085.1 Oscillospiraceae bacterium
GTTGCGGAGGCTGGATTTGAACCAACGACCTTCGGGTTATGAGCCCGACGAGCTACCATGCTGCTCCACTCCGCGTCATTCACTTGTGATGTAAAATTATTATAACATCTGATATATGCTTTGTCAACAGATATTTAAAATCCAATTGTTAAATTTTAGTGACAGATTGTTTATTTATTTTAGCTATTTTGTATAAATGTGTTTGTTTTTGAATAAGAGTGACGATAATATTTTTTAAAATACAGCAAACTGCCTGGTTGAACAGTTTGCTGTATTTATATTATGTGCATTTTAGTTTAACAATATACAGAAATATTTGTTTATATATTGTTTTCCATTTCACGAACCTGTCTGAGAATTTTATAGCTTGGCAAAGGAATTCTGCCAAGGCCGTCAAGGCCTACGTTAAGCAGATAGTTCATACCAAGTTTGTTCAGATGTGTTTTAAGACGGAAAATTTCTTCGGCAGGCTTCCAGTTCTGGTCGCGATAGCTGAAGCCCCAGCTTCTGTTCATTGTAGCTGCAGTTTCATAAAGGCCGTTTGGTGATGGTTTAAGTCCGTCAACACTGTTATAGTCAACATCATCAGGAATATCCAAAGTTTCAGGCACTTCGTTGTCTCCCATAGACACATAGTCATATTTGCCGTTGCCAAGGCGGCTGTTGATAAGGCAGTCAGGCTGAAGTTCTTTTACTGTGTCATAGATGCGCTGGCTCTGCTCCTGTGTAAGTGTCATAGGCATATCAAACCACGCCACACAGATTTCACCGTAGTTGGACATAATTTCTTTTATCTGAGGGATAATTTTGTTTTCAAAGCAGATTGAAAAATCTTTTTCGCCCTTAAAATCCCAGCTGTTGTCCCATGTAGTGCCAGCGGTTTCTATGTGGTTTGACAGATATCCGCCGCCGTGCTGTTCGTGCCAGTCAAGGTCCTGAGAATAGTAAAAACCAAGTTTAATGCCGTGTTTTTTGCAGGCATCAGCAAGCTCTGCAACAACGTCTCTGCCAAAAGGTGTTGCATCCACCACATTGTATTTATCAACTTTGGAATGATACATTGCAAATCCGTCGTGGTGTTTTGTTGTGATAACCAGATATTTCATACCGCAGTCTTTTGCAAAGGATACAATTTTATCGGCATCAAAATATACAGGGTTAAATGCTGTCGCCAGTTTTTCATATTCAGCATTTGGAATCTGAAATTTTGACTGTATCCATTCGGCATAAACACCTGCATCTTCACCGTTATGTTCACCGGCCAGCAGAGAATAAAGCCCCCAGTGGATAAACATACCGTATTTGGCTTCTTTAAACCATTTGATGTTGTTGTTCATAATTATGACCTCCATAAAGGTAATTGGTTAATATTAATTTCAAGTTCAGTATAATATATATTGAGATATATGTAAATAAAAAAGTAAAACGCACAGAACAAAGCAGGTTGTCGGTGCGTTTTTTGCATATTATTGATTCTTCAGGCTCTCTTCAAGCTGTTTTATGTACATCTCTTCAATTTCGTTAAGTTTTTTGTTTGCCTGTTTTATCCAGCCAAGTTTCATTACATCGGCGTTGTTGCAGGCGATGGGCAGAGAGATGATATCGTTGTCACAGAAGCCTTCCGAGAGAATACCGCTGCCGATGGAAAACGCATCGCTGTGGGTAACAATATTGTACATTGTTGCGCGGTCGTGAACAAATATAAGTTTTTCCGGAACTTTAAAGCCTTCAAGGTTAACTTCTTCTGTATAATACAGGCTTTTGCCCTGACCGTGGTCAAACACAACATAAGGGAAATCAATCAGCTGATGAAAATGTACAATTTCTTTTTCTGCCAAAGGATGTCCTTTGCGGAAATATACACGCGGATTAAGAGATTTCAGATGATTGAATACAAGACCGCGGCTTTCCAATGTTTTGCGGATGAAATCTTCACTTTCTCTGGAAATAAAGATAACACCGATGGAACAGTCGTTGTTGTAAACGTCTTCGATAATCTGATATATACCGGTTTCTTTGATGCGCATTTCATATTTTGCATATTCATCCTTGCTGAAAAGCTCGGTAAAGGCTTTGACCGCAAAAGGATATCGCTGTGTGGCAACACTCAGACGCATACATGGCTTTGCGTTTTTCTGTTCATATAAAGTCATTATATGCTTGTGCTGTTCAATAAGCGGGCGGATGTAGCTTAAAAACTCACTGCCGTCAGGTGTAAGTTCAATCCCTTTGCTGCTGCGCAAAAAAATCTTTATATCAAGTTCCTTTTCCAGTTCCTGTATGGAGTTGGACAGGTTGGACTGGGATATAAACAGTTTGGATGCGGCTTTGTTTATAGAACCGCAGCGGGATACTTCTAAAACATAATTTAACTGAGAAAAAGTCATTGTAAATACCTCTGAAAAGCATACCGCAACGGGTATGCTGAAAAAAACGGAAAAGAGATATGCTACTGATTTTCTTTAAGAATTTCCAGCATCTTGTCTGCAGGGTTGATAACTTCTACAGCAATGCCGTCAATGATTTCTTTTTCAACATATGGAAAATGAGTACAGCCAAGAATAAATGCATCGCAGCCTATTGCAACAAAGCTGTCGGTAAGTTTTTTAAGCTGAAAACTGTCGTAGATTTGCTGACTTGGTGTTTCTGCTTCAATTTCCACAACAAGCGGCAGCAGGCCTGCACCAAAAACTGTACATTCAGGGTTTTCGTTGAGAATAGTTTTTTCAATTGCGGCAAGGCTCTGGCCGTTTGCAGCAATAACAGAAAGGCGTTTGTATTCTTTGGCACACATTTTGTAAATATCAAGAGGGGTAATTACAAATACAGGCACACTTGCTTTAAGTCTGTCCATATCAATGGCACCTGAAAGAGAATT
This sequence comes from Oscillospiraceae bacterium, assembly GCA_017442085.1. GTDB lineage: Bacteria > Bacillota > Clostridia > Oscillospirales > Ruminococcaceae > RGIG3102. The sequence continues at coordinate 2,879 of JAFSAW010000090.1, forward strand.
GCAGTATACATATATACCTGTAGCCCCCTGTTTTACCATATCAAGACAGCCGTTTATGGCAATCTGCAGCAGTTCTTCCTTGTGAAGAATCTGCATTTCGTTTTGTTCAGGGGCACTTTTGCTGCAGGCAAAACCTATAGCTTCGTACCCTTTCGATTTAATATAATCCACACCCATCTGTGTATCCACAGGAGTGCCAGCCATTACGCCAACCAACATAATAAGCTCCTTTCTGTCAGGGATAATTCTTAATTGATATTATAACTTATTCTGTGCTAATTTTCAAAGTCTTTTTCTATAATAGGAGCAACATTTACTTTTATTATACGGTGTTCGCTCATTTCCAGTATTGTGTACTGGAATGATTCATCACACACAAAGTCGCCGTTCTGCGGTATTCTGCCAAACAGTTCCAGCAGATAAGCGGAAAGGGAGGTAAAGTCCTTAACAGGAGAATTTTTACTTTCCAGGATAGCTTCGTAAAGTTCGCTTACTTCAATTTCACCAAGTGCTTCATATGTTGCATCATCGTTTTTCTTGAGGAACTGTGTGATTTCATCGTGTTCATCCCAGATGTCGCCAACAAGTTCTTCCAGGATATCTTCAAGGGTAAGTATACCCAAAGTGCCGCCGTACTCGTCGGTAACGATTGCCATATGCATCTTCTGTTTCTGAAGAATATTCATAATATCAATAATTTTCTTTTTAGGCGGAACATAAAGACATGGCTTTACAAGGCTTTGCCACTGAAAAATTTCACCTTTTAAAATATTTGAAAACAGGTCTTTCTGGCTGATAAAGCCGCAGATATGGTCGATGGAGTCTTCGTAGACAGGCATACGGCTGAAATTGTGGCGCAAAAACATATCCTGAACTTTTTCCATGCTGTCATCAACAGAAACGGCAGATATATCAACACGCGGTGTGAGAATTTCTTCGGCAAAAATATCATTGAACTCAATTGCACTCTGCACAAGTTCTGCCTGGGTTTCTTCCAGAACACCTTCGTCTTCAATTTCATCAATGATTGAGATAAGTTCTTCTTCCGAATATGATGGTGTAAAATCTTCGTTTTCGCCTTTGCTTTTTTTAAGCAATGATTTGATAAGGTTGAGAATTGCAACAAAAGGCAGGAAAGCCTTCATAAGAAAACTGAGAACAGGGGAAGAAAATTTAATCATGGTCTCAGAATTTTCATTGGCGAAACTTTTAGGAAGAACTTCGCCGAATATAATAACCATAACTGTGGTAACTGCGGTGGCAATACCAACTGCATTTGCACCAAACAGGTCTATAAAAAGTACGGTGGTAAGGGATGAAGAAAGAATGTTTACAATGTTGTTTGCAATAAGCAAAGTGGAAAGTGCGCCGTCGTAGTTGCCTATAAGCTTAAGTGCAAGAGAGGCTTTTTTGTCACCGTTTTCTGCCTGATTTTTAAGTCTGATGCGATTGGCACCTGTAAGTGCGGTTTCGCTTGCGGAAAAGAAAGCTGACATAGCCAGCAGACATATAAGAATTGCTATGGTTGATAAATGAGAATCCATTTTTACTCCTTGAATTTTAATTATAATTTGCTTGTGTTTATATATAATTTGTTATTATAATACAAAATATAATAAATATAGTTTAACAATAATATCATAATACAGATTTTATGTAAAGTAAACACAATGTATAACATAATTGTATATTAATTGTAAAGTTTAAAAAATTGGTGTATAAAAAATGAATTCCAGATGAAATTAGTGGATTTTTTTATGCAAATATGGTATATATTAAGTTAGATTATTATGTGCAGGAGAAATATATGCAGAATAATGTTAAAAACTATTTTACAAAATCCACGATAAGCAACATAATTACAGTGTGTACTGCCGTGCTGCTGTATCTTGCCATATCAAATTTTACAGTGGTAAGGGCAGTGGCTGGAAAGGTGTACGGGGTTATATCTCCGTTTGTTGTTGCATTCGTAATTGCTTTTCTGCTGCATACGCCTGTGGCATGGTTTGAAAAAACAGTGTTCAGCAAATTCAAGGCAAAAAGAGGGCTTTCCATACTGTGCTCATACATTGTGGCTTCGCTGGCGATTGCTGCGCTTATTGTTGCGGCAGCACCACAGGTTGCGGACAGCATTGTAAGCATAGGCAACAATATCCCTGTATATATACAGTCTGTAACAAAATTTCTTGATAATCTTACAACACAATATAACTGGGACCCTGCTGTTATAGATACGGTAACCGATGCTATGAACAGTGCATTGAAGTCAATCAGTGCATTTATGCTTGCCCTTGTGCCAAAGGTGCTTAACTGGTCTGTTTCCATAGGCGGTTTTGCAATAGATATGTTTATGTCAGTGATTGCTTCAGTCTATATGCTTATGACAAAGGAAAGACTTATCTTCCAGATGAAAAAGATTCTCTTTTCTTTCCTTAAAGAAAAACGTGCAAACAGGATAATCGAAATCGGCAATCTTACCAACGAAATGTTTTCCAAATTTATCAACGGCAAAGCGCTGGACAGTCTTATTATAGGCATTCTGTGCTTTATCGGTATGATATTTATATACTCACCTTATGCAATTCTTATTGCTATTATAGTTGGTGTTACAAATATGATACCGTTTTTTGGTCCGTTTATCGGTGCGATACCGTCAACACTTATTTTGCTTATGGTAAGTCCTTTTGATGCCCTTATCTTTGTGGCTTTTGTTCTGGCACTTCAGCAGTTTGACGGCAATATTCTCGGCCCTAAAATTCTCGGTGACTCCACAGGTCTTGCACCTATCTGGGTGCTGGTGTCCATCACAATCGGCGGCGGACTTATGGGCTTTGTGGGTATGATTATCGGCGTGCCTACATTTGCAGTTTTCTACAGTCTTTTGTCTGAAAATATGGACAAGCGTCTGAGTAGAAAGAACATAGTGGCAGACAGAGAAAAAATGACACTTACTCCGCTTGAAAAGGAAGAGGAAATCAAGTAATGAACCGAATATATAAGACAAAAATACGCAGATATATTATAGCGGCGGTAATGCTGGTATTGTCGGGCTTTGTGACGGTTGCCATCAAGGATAATATAGATGCAAGAAATCCTGAAGTTTCTCTGCCTATTATCAATGTAACAACAGGTTATGCTTCAATACCCAATGTACCAAGAGCAGGGTACGAATGGTCTTTCGGCAGTAAAACCGTGCGCTCACCATATGTTTCCAGCATTGATGTACCGCTTGTTGCATATGAAGCTATGCCTGATATGCCTATACTCATAGGCTTTACAACTCCGCACACACAGCTTACACTGTACGAAAGCCCGGGCACACTGTACGACGACAGGGTTATTGCGGCAGATGATACATTTGTTGAACGCCGCTACAGTATGAACACACCTGCAAAAGAGGGCATATATGTTTACAAGGTTGTTGCCCAGTTTGAACGTGGCACAATTGTGCATTACTTTGCACTTGATGTAAATTCGTCACATGCAGTTTATTAGAAAAAAGGTCTTTGAAACACTGTTTCGAAGGCCTTTTTGATTGTTTAAAGCAATTTGTAGCAGAGCGCATAAAACCCTGCTTTCAATTGACAAAATACCCTTATATTGTATATAATTATATATTAAGATAGTAGATAAAATGTCAGATTATGCTTAAAAATACTACTGTCTTACGGAGGTAAATTATGGTATACAGTATGACGGGTTACGGAAAAGGAAATGCTGTTTTAAACGGCAAGGATATAACAGTGGAAATCAAGTCTGTCAACCACAGATATTTTGAATATTCCAGCAGAATGTCCCGTTTTTTCTCTTTCCTTGATGACAAAATCAAAAAACAGATTAACGAAAGTGTAAGCCGCGGCAAAGTGGAGGTTTCTCTGCTTATCAAATCGGTGGAAAACAGCGATACAGTTGTGGAAGCTGACGTTAACCTTGCAAAAAGCTATTTTGAAGCACTGTGCCGTATCAGCGAAGAACTCAATCTGCCGGAGCCGGAAGATGTGGTGTCTATCGCACGCTTTGAAGGTGTTCTTACACAGAACAAAAGTGAAGAAGATGCCGACCAGCTTGCAGCAGATGTAAAAACAGTTGTTGCACTGGCACTTGATGAGTTTCTTAAAATGAAAGCGGTTGAAGGTCAGAAGCTTTATGACGATGTAATGGGCAGACTTGCAGCCATAGAAAATATCGTTACAGAAATCGAGACAATTGCACCGCTCAGAACACAGAAATATCAGGAACGTCTTTATCAGAAACTGCAGACAATTCTGAACGACACACAGATTGACAGCCAGAGAATACTTACAGAAGCTGCAATTTTTGCCGACAAGGTTGCTGTTGACGAAGAAACAGTGCGTCTGCGCAGCCATATTGCACAGTACCGCGATATACTCAACGGCGATGCACGTCAGGGCAGAAAGCTGGATTTCTTAACACAGGAACTCAACAGAGAAACCAATACAATCGGTTCAAAATCCAACGACCTGGAGGTTACACGCAAGGTTGTGGAAATCAAATCCGAAATAGAAAAAATCCGCGAGCAGATTCAGAATATGGAATAAGAGGTGCTCTTATGGGTATGATGAATATAGGTTTTGGCAGTATGATTAACCCCGACAGAATTGTGGCGGCTTTAAGCCCCGAATCTGCACCGGTAAAGCGTATGATAACCAAGGCAAAAAGTGAAAACACACTTATAGATGCAACCTTTGGCAGAAAGACCAAAACAGTTATAATTACAGACAACAACCAGATTATTCTCTGTGCATTTTCAGCCGAGAGAATATTTGGTCAGGCAAGCGATACACTTATAAAATTTATGGAGACTGAAGATGAATAGCATAGATAAAAACATAGTAGTAATTTCAGGTCCTTCCGGCTGTGGCAAGGATACAGTAGTAAAAAAAATCCTCAGCACTGATGACAGATTTGTTCTGTCTGTTTCTGCAACAACAAGACCAAGACGTCCTATAGAAACAGATGGCGTGGACTACATATTCCTTACAACAGAAGATTTTACAGCAAAACTCGCAAACGGCGAGTTTCTTGAATACACAAACTACTGCAACAACTATTACGGCACACTTAAACAGCAGATAGAAGACAAGGTAAAAGCAGGTAAAGTGGTTATTCTTGTTATCGAAGTTGAAGGCGCACAGAATGTTAAAAAAGTGTATCCTGACTGCCTTACAATCTTCCTTGCACCGCCTTCTCTTGAAGAACTTGAACGCCGCCTTAAAAACCGTGGCACAGA
>JAFSAW010000091.1 GCA_017442085.1 Oscillospiraceae bacterium
AAGGAGAATACCACAATGGACAGAAGAGAAATTGCTCTTAAAGCTCATAAAGACTGGGAAGGCAAAATTGAAGTTGTTTCCAGAGCAAAAGTTACAAACAGAGAAGAACTTGCTGTAGCATACACACCGGGTGTTGCTGAACCTTGCATCGAAATCCAGAAGGATGAAAGCAAAGCTTATGACTACACAAGAAAAGGCAACCTTGTTGCTGTTATCACAAACGGCACAGCTGTTCTTGGCCTTGGCGATATCGGCCCAAGCGCAGGTATGCCGGTTATGGAAGGCAAATGTGTTCTCTTTAAAGAATTTGCAGGTGTTGATGCTTTCCCTATCTGTGTAGACAGCAAAGACCCTGACGAAATTGTTAACGTTATCTACAAAATTTCCAAAAGCTTTGGCGGTATCAACCTGGAAGACATCGGTGCACCAACCTGCTTTGAAGTTGAAAGAAGACTTAAAGAAATGTGCGACATCCCTGTTTTCCACGATGACCAGCACGGTACAGCTATTGTTGTAACAGCTGCAATGCTCAATGCTGCAAAACTTAAAGGCAAAAAACCGGAAGAACTTCGCGTTGTTCTCAACGGTGCTGGTGCAGCAGGTATTTCCATTGCAAAACTGCTTATGAGTGCAGGCTTTACAAATATGACACTTTGCGATATCTTTGGTATCCTTGTTGAAGGCGGTCAGGCAAACACAGATGCACAGAGAGAACTGGCCAAAGTTACAAACAGAGAAATGAGAACAGGTACACTTGCTGATGCTATGAAAGGCGCAGACGTATTTGTTGGTGTAAGCCGCGGCAATCTTGTAAGCGAAGAAATGGTTGCTTCCATGAACGAAAAGCCAATCATTCTTGCTATGGCAAACCCAACACCTGAAATTATGCCTGACAAAGCACTGGCTGCAGGTGCATACATTGTTGGTACAGGCAGAAGTGACTTCCCTAACCAGATTAACAACGTGCTTGTATTCCCTGGTATCTTCAAAGGCGCTCTTAAAGTAAGAGCAACAGACATTACAGAAAGTATGAAACTTACAGCTGCAAAAGCTATTGCTTCTGTAATTACAGACGAAGAACTTAACCCTGAATACATCATTCCAGACCCATTTGACCCAAGAGTTGCAAATGTTGTAAGCGAAGCTGTTGCAGCAGAAGCAGTAAGACTTGGCATCAACAGAATTTAATCTGTTAAACCAAATTATATACATTAAAGCCGGACTATTCAGTCCGGCTTTTTTACAACATAATAAATGTCATTCTGAACACAGCGAAAAATCTCCTTATATGATTAAACCGGGGGATTCTTCGTCACTTACGTTCTTCAGAATGACATTTTTATCCTTAATATCGCTGTTTGATTATTCGGCTTTTGCTTATCTCTTTTTGTATACAACCAATTCGGGATTTTCTCCGTCTTTTTCATATGTACTTATCAGAATAAAATCCATATTTGCGGCAATGCCAAAGCATCTGTCACCGCCAAATTCACATTCCAGCTGATTTCCAAGATAAGTGGCACCATCATCCAGGAATTTTACCGTTTTCCCGTTGGGCAGCCTGTATTCAAGATTTATATACCCGCCAACAAGTGCATTGAGATTTTTAAGTTCCGGCATTCCTTCTATGTTCATAGCATTGATTTCATCCATAAGCTGTTTTTTAAATTCTTCAAACTTTTCTGCCCCGTCAAGATTTTTGTATTTCTTCCAGTAATCAAGCTGCGGCAGCATATCTTTCATATATGCCCTGACCTGTTCTTCTGAAAATGCTTCGCTTGCCATATGACCCACACACACGTCTATAAGGCTGTCCATATCGTGATACATATATTCGCCGTCTGCATAACACCATTTGCAGTATTCTTCGTTAAAAAATCCGTCTTTCTCCTTGCTTATGCTTGTGTCATCCAGCGGCATACCGCAGCACTGGCAGATAAGTGTTCTTGGTGAGCCCAGCAGTGTATTTATAGAAACATCAAACAGTTTTGAAAGCAGTTTCAGGGTTTCTGTATTCGGCACTGTTTCTCCGTTTTCCCAGCGTGATACAGCCTGCCGTGTTACATAAAGCTTTTCTGCAAGTTCATCCTGTGACAGCCCTTTTTGGGTTCTGAGTTCAAATATTATATCTTTTGTTTCCATACAATTATCACCTCAGATATATTATACATCTTCGTTCCCACATATCCAAGCAACCCGCTGTTGCTTTTATCATTTTATTGCTGCTGCCATTGATTTTTTATCTTTTTGTTATTAATATATAGATATACAACAAATTGCTTTCAGCATAATTTCAAAGGAGAATTATAACTATGAAATTCAGTGAAATACCATACAAACGCCCCGATGTTGATGCTATGATTGAAACAGTCAGCGCCCTTACAGCAGATTTTTCGGCTGCTGAAAACGCAGAACGTCAGCTGGAAATTTTCAAGGAATTTGAAGCAGTAAAAAGCCGTTTTTCCACAATGAGCTGTATATCCAATATACGCAACTCCAGCGACAGCAACGACCCGTTTTATATTGAAGAACAGACTTTTTATGACAGCTGCACACCAAAAGCAATGCAGAGCTTTACCGCTTTTGAAAAGGCCGTGCTGGAAAGCAGCTTCAAGGCAGAACTGCGCAAAGAACTGGGAGATTACTATTTTGACTGTATGGAAAATGCACAGAAGGTTTTCTGCCCTGAAATTATGGATTTAATGGCAGAAGAAAACGCCCTTTGCTCCAGATATGAAGCTATATATGCCTCTGCCCGCATAGAATTTGATGGCAAAGTGTGCAATGTCAGCCAGCTTTCCGCATACCGCCAGAGCCCTGACAGAGAAATCCGCAAAGCTGCAACAGAAGCCGAAGGCAGATTTTTTGACAGCCATAAAGATGAGATTGAAAGCATCTACGACCGTCTTGTAAAAAACCGTACACAACAGGCAAAAATTCTTGGTTTTGACAGCTATGTGGATATGGCATATGTTATGCGCAACCGCAGCTACAGCAGAGAAGATGTTGCAAAATTCCGCAGTCAGATACTGGAAATAATTGTGCCTAAAACCGTTGAATACAAAAAACAGCAGGCAGAAGCTATCGGTGTTGATGATTTTAAATTTATCGACAACGACTTTATGTTTGCTGACGGAAATCCAAAACCTAAATATCCTTTGCCGGAAATTTTAAATCGCACACAGCAGATGTTTGGTGAAATGAGTGCCGAAACCAAAGAACTTATTGACCTTATGTGCGAAAACGAGCTGTTTGACATTGAACCCCGCAACGGCAAGCGCAATGCAGGTTATTGCGAATGTATTGAGGATTACGGCTATCCGTTTATCTTCTTCAATGCAAACGGCACTGCGGCAGATATAGAGACACTCACCCACGAATGCGGCCATGCACTTAATGCTTATATAACAAACAGAGAGATACCATATTCTGCTGTCAGAAATGCACCTATGGAAGCCTGCGAAACCCACAGTATGAGTATGGAATTTCTGACAACCCCGTGGCACCATCTTTTCTTTGAAGAAGATGCCGCAAAATATTCTGAAAGTCACACAAAGGGTGCTTTTTACTTTATTCCGTACAGCATTATTGTGGACTATTATCAGGAACTTGTTTATTCAAACCCTGACTGGACACCTGAAGAACGCAACAGCTGCTGGCTCAGTCTTGAAAAGCAGTTCCGTCCGTATCTTGATTTTGACAACCTGCCATTCTATAGCCGCGGGGGCGGCTGGCAGCAGAAAATACATATAACCTGTATGCCATTCTATTACATCGACTATACCGTAGCACAGACAATGGCACTGCAGTTTTTCTCGCTGTATCTTAAAAATCCAAAAACTGCCTGGGAAAAATACATAAAATTTGTAAAAATCGGCGGCAGAATGAACATCAACCAGCATATAGAACACTGCGGTCTGATAAGCCCGTTCAGCGAAAATGGTCTGGCTGAAATATGCAAGCCTGTATTTGAATGGATTGACAGCCTTAAATAATATAAAAATAAAAATGTCATTCTTCGGCGCAAGTGCCGCAGAATGACATTTTTTAACTTAATGACATTGCTTATCTGATATGATATTTTTTTACCTTTTGTTTATATTTTCATATGTATTGCATTTTGTTAATAATCCCACTGATATTTTTTCAAATCAACACGCCCGTTGGGTTTTAAATGCACATTTTCCGCTTCAAGCAGATTTTTCTGCTCGTACCAGCCCGGCACAAGCCTGCCTGCACTGTTTACCACACGATGACAGGGATAATCACCGTAATATTCGGCCACAGACAGAACTTTGCCCACGAGACGGCTGTTTTTATCCTTCCCGATAAGCCGTGCAATCTGCCCGTATGTGGCCACACATCCGTATGGAATTTCTTCCACCGCCGACAATATTTCGTATATCAGGTCTTCGTTAAGTATCTTTTGTGACATTGTATTTCTCCCATCGGATTTCAGCTTTTTCAACTGATTACATATAAGAGCATCAGAAATTTTTTAATATATTTCTATTCAATTATTTCGCCGTTTTCTTTTATAAAAATTTCTCTTGGCGGAATGTGAGAAGAAAACTGAAACGGTGTCATTACCGCTGCATAACAGCCTGCATTATCCATTGTGATTATATCTCCAATTTCCAATTTGGGCAAAGTAATGCTTTTTTCAACAAGGTCTGCCGCTGTGCAAAGATTGCCGCAGAGAGTTACAGTTTCGGTTTCGGCTGTTTCATCACCCTTTTTTATCACCGTGTAACCAAAAGCATTTGGTTTTGTATAGAACGGCTCGTTTGCTGCAGGAATTCCCTGCGCATAGCCTTCTACCATAGCTGCAAGGCTTGGACGAACAAAACCGTTGAGTGTACTGCTTAAAATTACAAATGTTATACCGCGGGAATATTTTTTATCAAGCACCTTTGTGGCATAAATGCCCGATTTGCCGCAGACATATCTGCCTGTTTCTATGAGCACCTTTATATCTCCCATTTCTGCTTTAAACTGCTTTATTGCCTGTGAGGTCTCTGCACCAAGCTTAGCCACATCAACCGGAATATCTTCTGCTGCAAAAGGTATACCGATGCCACTTCCAAGGTTTACAAACTTAAGTTTTATATCCAGCTGCTGCTCCACCTTTTTGCAGAGAGCAAACATTTTTCTGTGATATGCCGCAATTACATCACCGCGAAGCTCCTGACTTTTGCTGTGTACGTGAATACCAATAATTTCGGTGTTTTCAAGAGATTTTATCCAGTCTTTATGGGCAAAAAATGCTTCTTCATCTATACCGTATTTTGCGCTTGCGCCCTTATCGGCATCAAATGTAAAATCAGGATTTATACGCACACCAATCTGCAGTTTTATGCCTTTTTCGGCGGCGATTTCATCTATCATTTTTATCTCGTTGAAACTGTCTGCAATTATAACAGCCTTATCCACTGCCCCTGCAATATCCTGCTGTGTTTTGCCCGGTGTGGAATAGTATATTTTGTCTGCACCCAGGCCGTTTGCCTGTGCAAGCAGGACTTCGCCAAAGCTGGCAGCGTCAATGCCAAATCCGTTTTCCACCACTTTTTTTACAATTTCCCTGTGTGGATTTGTCTTTGCAGAATAGAGAAACTGCACATCTTCAAAACTGTTTTTGAGATTATCTATGCTGTTTTGAACAATCTGACCGTCGTAAAGATAAAAGCTGTTGTATTTTTCAGAGAGCTTTAAAATCATTTGTTTGTTTTTCATATTATCACCCTTTAACATTATACAACAGCATTTGCTGCGCAGGCAATAGGACAGTGTACTCAAATTGATACACTGTCCTGTTTATCATCAATTTATTGTTGTTTTTACAGTATAACGCATATAAGGCCCTGACAGCCCTCGTTGATAACACGCTCGATTGTTTCCTGCAGTCTGCCTCTTGCCTCCAGCGGAACATTAAGCAGTTTGTTGCTCAGCCCCTGGGTAACAAGTGTCTGCAGGGATGAGCCGAAAATATCCGACTGCCATATTTCCAGCGGGGCATTCTCGAAGTTTTTAAGCATACTGTTTACAAGTTCTTCACTGTTGGCTTCACTGCCCACAACGGGGCTTACTTCGGTGCATATATCAGCTTTGAGAATATGCAGTGACGGTGCACTTGCCTTAAGCCGCACACCAAACCGCTGGCCCTGACGGACAATTTCGGGTTCTTCCAGCCGCAGCTGTTCAATTGTGGGCATAACAATGCCATATCCGCTGCGGTTTACTTCTTCCAGAGCAGGTGCAATAATATCGTACTGATTTTTTGCCTTTATAAGCTGTGTAATAAGCTTCATAAGTGCCCATTCGTCACGGACGTTTTCTCCCGTAAGGTTTTCCAGCGTTTCGTAATATATGTTTTTATCCATTTCCACAGATATTTCCGCCACACCTGTGCCAAAATCTATATTTTCACATTTTGCGGATATAACGTTGGCAGCTGTTGAAATCTGCTGCACAGCCGCATCTATATGGCTGATTTTTTTAACCTTTTCAAACACAGCCTTAATACTGTCAAACAGCTGCTTTTTATATTCAAAATCACCATTCTGCACTGCAATCCATTTGGGAATATCCAGGCGTATTTCTTTAAGGGGAAATTCGGTAAGTGCAAGGGCAAGTATATGCTCTATTGTCTGTTTATCCATATCAAGACAGTTTGCCAGCACCGTTGCAACCCCGTATTTTTCTTCCACCTGACGTTTTACCCTTTTGGCGGTATCACTTTCGGGGTTGGCACTGTTTACCACAATTACAAATGGTTTTCCCAGTTTTTTAAGCTGTGCTGCAACGGTTTCTTCTGCACTTACATAGTTCTCCCGCGGGATATCGCTTATGGTTCCGTCACAGGTTACCATAATGCCGATGGTGGAATGCTCGCTGATAACCTTGTATGTGCCTATCTCTGCTGCCTTTTCAAAGGGTATTTCCTGCTTATACCAGGGTGTTTTTACCATCCGGGGTTTGCCGTTTTCGGTATCCCCCTGAGCACCCTTTATCATATATCCGACACAGTCTACAAGGCGGACACGCAGATTTTTATTTTCACCCACAGTTATATCCACACCCTGCTCGGGGATAAAATTTGGCTGTGTGGTCATTATTGTTCTGCCTGCGGCAGACTGGGGAAGCTCATCAATGGTGCGCACCTTTTTGTCTGCATCCTTTATATTGGGTATCACCAGTGCTTCCATAAATTTTTTGATAAAGGTGCTTTTGCCCGTACGCACTGCACCTACAACACCGATAAAAACCGAGCCCTGTGTGCGTTTTTGTATATCGTCGTAAATATTCATACTGCACCTCCTTACTGTTCAAAAGCCGGAACAAAAAGCATACAGTCTTCGGGCAGTGTGCCGCTTTCCAGCATATTTTCTTCCATAATAATCTGCGGAGAAACATTGTGGGCTTTTGCTATGTCAAAAATTCTGTCGCCTTTTTTGCCATAACAGATAACCAGTGCTTCTTTGCCGCGCTGCTGTGGTTTATCGCAGTTTTCTTCAAAACTGCACAGAAGTTCCAGCGGATGCTTTTCGATGACAAAACCTTTTGCGGATATGTTTGCGGTCACATTTTTTTCATTTACACTGAAGCCTGCAGCAGACAGGTCAACACATATCTCATCATATCTGCCGCATTTTTCCAGCCAGTCAAAAACCATGTCCTCGGTTTTTGTAAAGCATTCGTACTCGTTCTGGCCGTTAACTGCAATAATATGGGCAAACACTTTGGCTTTTGCTGTTGTTTTGTTTATTTCGTAATAGCTTTTTAAAGGTGAAATCTCAAACTGAACATCACATATTCTGCATTCTGACGGCACTGCATCATTAAACTGCACGGAAATATTTTTATTTATGCTGTGCATATTTGTGTCCACAAGCTGCTGGTTTGATTCTTTCTGATATTCATAGCTGCGCGAAAAACCGTCATTTACAGCTATAATCTGATGCTTTGCAAATGCCGCCGCATCTATCTGCACCGTAATAACCGCTGTCAGCTTTTTGTCCTCGCTGTTTTGCGAAATGCCAAAGGAAGCAACCGAAATCTGTGTATAAGGAATGTTTTTATCCATTATTTCCGGCATATCAACAATCTGATTGTATGCAAAACTCTGGCTGTGGGTTTTTATCTCATCGCTGTCTTCAAGTGTATAAACAATATCTGCATTTATATCGCCTTTCACTGTTATTTTATCGGTATAAACGGCAACGGCAGGCAAAGGAATATCCGTTGAAACCCGCAGAACCTTGTGCATATTTGGCGGCAGGTTCAACGGCTGTTCTATTGTGAACTGACGGACATTCTGTACGGCCATAGCAAAGCACTCCACCTGTGTGCTGTCACAGCATACACTTTCTGATGCAACCGCCGTTATCACCTGTGTATCCTGGACAGAGTAAACCCGTATGTTGAACATATATGCCCCCCGCACATCTATGCGTGTAGGATTCTGCGGACGGATATTTACATACTGACAGTTACCCTGAACTATGATTAAATTTGTTTTGTACTCACCGACTTCAAGCTGTTTCTGAAAAGGTATTTTATGGCTTACCATATGCAGTTTAGCATTTTGATTTGACTGATAATATATATTGACCTTTACAAACCCCTCCACTGTAAGCTTTGTCTGCATAATATACTTCTGGGTTATCAGATGCTCCATTGTAGTTTTTACAATTTTAAAAACCGGTGCATCATAGTCTGCCAGCAGTATTTCAGTTTCCAGCGGCTGTTCAAAATTTACATCTGCCGATTTTACCGTAGACGGCAGTGTATCAAAAAATAACTTTGTTGACATATTTATCTCCTCTCCTATCGGAAAACTGTTCCTGCTAAATATATATTGGATTAAAAATAAATTATGCTTTTTGTGGCAATAATATAAAAAAATCCCGGGAGAAATTATGTCACGAAAACTTAAAACCGCACTTGCAAAAAGAATAATAAATGTAACTGACGAAAACATTGGCGACGAAGCCCTTATCCACGCTTTGCTGGAGGAAGAAATATATGTAAACCCCGAAACCGAAAATCTGACATTTGGCGAAAAAGCCGCCGACTGTCTTGCAAAGTTTGCAGGCAGCTGGCTGTTTATAATATCTTTCTGTGCATTTCTAGCGGGCTGGATTATCATTAATCTTTTTGTAATATACAACCCCTTTGACCCATATCCGTTTATTCTGTTAAATCTTATTTTGTCCTGTCTTGCATCCATACAGGCCCCGCTTATTATGATGAGCCAGAATCGTCAGGAAGAAAAGGACCGAAGACGTGCGGAAGGTGATTACAAGGTGGGGCTTAAAAGCGAAATTATAATTGAAGATATGCACTATAAACTGGACAGAATACTTGCTGAAATGCAGGCTGCTCAATCTGAAAATAATGTGACAAAGGTTGAAAAAGAGGACTAAATGGGTTATGATAAAATGAATAAAAACAATATCTATCAGGAGGATATCCCTATGGGCAATATTTGGCATGACATTAAACCTGGCAGAATCAATGCAGATGATTTTATTGCTGTTATCGAAATTGAAAAAGGCAGCAAAAACAAATACGAACTGGACAAAGAAACAGGGTTTATAATCCTTGACCGTATTCTGCACACTTCCACACATTATCCTGCAAACTACGGCTTTATTCCACGTACTTATGCAGATGACGGCGACCCGCTTGACGTACTTGTGCTTTGCAGTGAAACTATCCGCCCTATGAGCCTTGTAAGATGCCACCCTATCGGCGTTATCACTATGCTTGACGGCGGTAAGCTGGACGAAAAAATAATTGCAGTACCTTTTGATGACCCAACATACAACGAATACAACGAACTTAGCGAACTGCCAAAACACGTTGCAGATGAAATGGGGCATTTCTTTACAGTTTACAAAAGCCTTGAAAACAAGGATACTGTTGTAAATGACACAATGGACTCTGCTGCAGCAAAAGATATAATCAACAAATGCCGCGAAAACTATATTGAAAAATATTGCAAATAAATAAAAGTAAAGGACCTTGCAGATTGTGCAAGGTCCTTTGCTTTATATCTCATATTTAGGAGAAATACAATGTCGGCTTAATCGTCATATTTTTCAAACTTTTCAACTTCCCAGTTTCTGATGGCTCCGCTGTGACCGTCTATCTCAAACTCATATTCAAGTCCGTCATAAACTATTTTGCCTTCGTATTCTATTCTGCCGTCATCTCGGTCCACCTCAAACTCTCTGATATCAGATTCTTTTGCGCCAGGCACCTGTGCAAGTGCAGTTTTCTTTGCATCAGCTTCGCTTACCGCAGACTGCTGTTGCTTGTTTTCTTCAGGTTTTGCAGTTGGTGCAGGTGTTGGTTTGCTTTCCTGCTTTACTGCCGGTTTGCTGTAGTTTTCCGCATCGTGGTCATATGCCAGCACTGCGCCGCTGTATGCATCTATGTCATAGTCATATTCTGTGTTGCCGCTGTAGAATTCAACTTCATAAACTGTGCGCCCGTCATCACGGTCCAGTTCTGTTTTTACAAATTTTGCATCTGCTGCTTTAACACCTGCATGGCTTAATGCTGCAGCTTTTGCCTTTTCTTCCCCGATAAGTTTTGCTTCAGGTGCAGGTGTTGGTTTGCTTTCCTGCTTTACTGCCGGTTTACTGTAGTTTTCTGCATCGTGGTCATATGCCAGCACTGCGCCGCTGTATGCCTCTATGTCGTAGTCATATTCTGTGTTGCCGCTGTAGAATTCAACTTCGTAAACTGTGCGGCCGTCATCACGGTCCAGTTCTGTTTTTACAAATTTTGCATCTGCTGCTTTAACACCCGCATGGCTTAATGCTGCAGTTTTTGCCTTTTCTTCACCGATAAGCTCTGTTTTCTGTGCTGTCGGTTTATCTTCGGATTTTGTTTCTGCCGCAGGCTGTGGCTGTGCCGGTGGCTGATTGTCCTGTGCTTTTTCTGCCGGATGTGATGCTTTTACATCTGTTTCCGATGCAATCACTGCACCTGTAAGAGCATCAATATCATACTCATATTCATTACCGTTGGCTTTAAAATCCACATCATAATATTTTTGTCCCTTATATTCTTTAAGCTCACTTTCTTCAAATACAGCATCTGCAACTGCAACACCTGCTGCTTCCAGTGCTGCAACCTTTGCTGCATCAAAACCTATAGGGCTTATCTGTACACCTGTTGATGCACATCCTGCAAACAATGCTGTAGTAACTGCGATAAATAATACTGTCAATTTTTTCATAACCAATGCCCCTTTCTTTGAATTGTATATTTTTGTCTATATTGATTATTTCTTTTGTTTGACTGTATATTACCCTACAAACATTAAATTAAAATGAAATTTTTAAAAAAATATAAAAATTTTTCCAAAAAAACGGGATATATTCTGTACAGAATATATCCCTTTATATCAAACTGTTATTTTATTGTTCTGCAAGCGGTATATGCAATGTAAATATGCTGCCTTTATCAACTTCACTTTCAACTGTCATATATCCGCCGTGCAGTTCTGCTATCTGCTTGACTATGGCAAGGCCAAGGCCCGAGCCCGAATTTTCGTCACTGCTTCTTGCGCTGTCTGCCTGATAAAATCTGTGCCATATTTTTTCGATATGTTCACTGGATATACCCCTGCCCTTATCCTTTACGGCAAGCTGCATTTCTCCGTCAGAGATGCCAAGAATTATCTGTACTTTTTCATCGGTATCTCCGTATTTAAAGGCGTTTTCAACAAGATTTACCAAAAGCCGTGACATCAGATTTTTATCGGCATTGACTTCTGCATTGTTATCTGTCTGCACATCTATGCGCCGAGCGTCCCATTTTTGTTCCGATGCAGTATCAAGTATCAGCTGCCGCATATCTGTTTTTTCAAAATTCAGTTTTTCCGTACCCTGCTCCATGCGGGTCATTGACAGCAGCTGCTGTATAAGCACCGACATTTTTTCTGTCTGCCGGTGTATCATATCCAGTGTTTCCCTGCGTTCTTCCTCTGTTTCATCATATTTCAAAGCATATTCACAGGCACCTTTTATTATTGCTATAGGTGTGCGCAGCTCGTGAGAAGCATCGGATGTAAACTGTTTTTCTGTTTCAAAAGAACGTTCCAGCCTTTCAAACATACTGTCAAAATTATCGGCAAGACGTGAGAATTCATCATTTGACTGCGGAAGATTAATGCGTCCCGACAGGTCTTTTGCTTCGTTTATAGCTTCTGCTGCAGCATTTATCCTATCCAACGGCTTGAAGCTTTTTTTGATAACAAACCAGCTGCCCAATGCTGCCATAACTGTAAACAGCGGCAGAGTTATCGCCGAAATATGCAGCAGATATCTTGTCATATATTCGTTGTCAGGCACATCAATAATACCACGTATCCACACACCGTTGTCCCAGTCTGACGGCAGCCAGATATCCATAACAAAAAAGCTGTTTGTTCCGCTTTCAACAGTGCGTATCATTCCGTTTTCAAACGCGGCAGTGGTCTTGAAGTTTACGGGCAGCTGTCCTGCAATAAGGCTTTGATTTTTGCTGTAAACCAAGGTTGTAACCCCATTGTGATAGTATAAAAAATCTTCGCTTATTTTTGGGGTTGTCTGCGCTGCATTTATATGCTTCAGATTGCTGCGTACAGTATTTTCCAGCAGATTTGTGGCTTCTTCATCTGCCACATAACTGCTTACACCCATTGCCATTGTTACCAGTGCAACTGTAAGCACTGCAACAAGAACTGTAATCCACATGGTTATCCTGAGTTTCACCGAAAGTTTTTTCATAGGCTAATCCTCCTGTTTATCCGTCTGTGTTCTAAGCACCCAGCCTACACCGCGTATTGTATGTATAAGTCTGCTTTGTCCGTCACTGTCTATTTTTTTGCGCAGACGGCTCATATATCCGTCAATATTGTTGGAATTTCCGGAATAATCATAGTTCCATATTTTATCTTCCAACTGTTCACGTGACATAACAATGCCCTGATTGCGTATAAGGTGCTCCAGTATTGTAAATTCTTTTGGCAGCAGTAAAATCTCTTTGCCCGCACGGTAAACTGTGCGTTTATTTACATCTACCACAAGGTCTTCAAGTGTAAATATATTGCTGCGGTTTCCGTTTTTCTTGCGTGTCATAGCTCTGATACGCGCCAGCAGTTCATCAAAATCAAACGGTTTTATCAGATAGTCATCAGCACCAAGGTCAAGGCCTTTAACCCTGTCGCTGACCGCATCCCTTGCTGTTAAAAACAGCACAGGGGTATCTATTCCTTTGGTTCTCATCCATTCCAGCAGACCGTATCCGTCCAGTTTAGGCATCATTACGTCAAGTATAACACCATCATATTCTGCCCCCAGAAGATAGCTTTGTGCCTCCTCGCCGTCAAAGCAGCCGTCCACGCTGTAATCTGCTTTTTTAAGTGTTTTTACAATAAGTCGGTTCATATCCTTTGCATCTTCAACCACCAATATTCTCATATATAACCTCCTTATATGCAAAATAATGTTTTTTTCAGCATACATTACTTTTATACTTTATGTCAACAAATGGTTTGTCATTCTGTAACTATATCACATTGCATATGCAAAAAAGCGTATCGGATAAACCGATACGCTTTTTATAAATACTTTTAAACAACAGAATTATTCTTCGCTTTCAACTGTAGAAGCAATGTAAAGTTCGTTCATCTGTTTTTCTTCGATATAGTCAGGACAGCCGGACATAATTTCGCCGGAGTTCTGTACTTTAGGGAATGCGATAACATCACGGATAGAATCCTTGTGAGCCATAAGCATACAAAGTCTGTCAAGGCCGTAAGCCATACCGCCGTGTGGTGGTGCACCGTATTTGTAAGCTTCTACAAGGAAGCCGAAGTTTTCGCTGATGCGTTCTTCTGTAAAGCCAAGTGTCTTGAACATTTTGTGCTGAAGTTCAGGATTTGTGATACGGATGGAACCGCCGCCAAGTTCAACACCGTTGAGAACCATGTCGTATGCTTTTGCACAGCATCTGCCAGGGTCTGTATCGATGTATGGAATATCTTCTTCTTTTGGCATTGTAAATGGGTGGTGTTTTGCAACAAAACGCTGCTCTTCTTTGTCATATTCAAACAGAGGGAAGTTTGTAACCCACAGGAAGTTGAACTGTTCAGGATCAAACAATTCGAATTTTTTAGCAATATGCAGACGAAGTGCACCCAGAGAAGCGTATACAACGTCCATATCGTCAGAAGCAACAACAAGGATAACGTCGCCTTTTTCTGCCTGTGCTTTTTCTCTTACTGCAGCAATCTGTTCTGCTGTAAGGAATTTTTCAAAGCTGGATGTTTCTGCATCCTGAGTAAGTCTTGTGTATGCAAGGCCTTTTGCACCGTATGTTTTTACAACTTCAACAAGCTTGTCAATTTCTTTTCTTGTAAGTTTGTCTGCAAGACCTTTTGCGTTGATACATCTTACGCTGCCGCCGCCTTCGATTGCAGATTTGAATACTACAAATTCTGCTTCTTTAACTGCATCTGTAAGGTCAACAAGTTCAAGACCAAAACGTGTATCCGGTTTGTCAACACCATAGCGGTTCATAGCTTCTTCGTATGGCATTCTTGGGAATGGTGTCTGAACATCAACGCCAAGAATTTCTTTGAATACATGTTTAACCATACCTTCGTTCATTGTCTGAACATCGATTTCGTCAACATATGCCATTTCCACGTCAATCTGTGTAAATTCAGGCTGACGGTCAGCACGAAGGTCTTCGTCACGGAAACAGCGTGCAATCTGCACATATCTGTCGTAGCCGGAAAGCATAAGCAGCTGTTTGTAAATCTGTGGAGACTGTGGCAAAGCAAAGAATTTGCCCGGCTGAACACGGGAAGGAACAACATAGTCACGTGCGCCTTCCGGTGTGGATTTCATAAGCACAGGTGTTTCGATTTCGATAAAGTCGTTTCTGTCAAAATAGTCACGAACTGCGCGTATAACCTTGTGACGAACAACAAGACCGTCATGCATCTTGCTTCTTCTCAAATCGAGGTAACGATATTTAAGTTTAAGTTCGTCTTTAACATTGATATCATCTTTGATTTCAAACGGTGTTGTTTCTGCCTTGGAGAGAATTTTAAGCTCGCCAACTTTGATTTCAATTTTACCTGTAGGTATATTTGGGTTAGCTTTTTCGCGCAGTACAACTTCGCCTTTTGCCATAACAACAAATTCTGTACGCAGCATTTTTGCTTTTTCCAATGTTTCTGCACTGCAGTCATCACCAAAGTTAAGCTGAACCACGCCTTTTGTGTCACGGACATCACAGAACACAACTGCACCAAGGTCTCGCACCTTTGCAACATAACCTGCTACTGTTACTTCTTCGCCAACATTTGCTTCGCTTAAAGCAACGGAGTAGTGGGTTCTTCTCAAATTACCCATTGTTTCCATAAAAAAACCTCACTTTATATATAAACAATTATTTTTATTATATCTTGGGCATAATAAATTTCATCTTTATATTTTATCATTAAAACAACAAGGTATCAAGCCTTTTTAGCCTGATACCCTGTTTTTTGCATATTTTTTATCAGATTTTAAATATTGTTTTCAATATACCCGCCAAAAATTTTGGACTTTTTACTATAACAACCTTCATAGCATCAGCTCCTTGCTTTATTGTATGCTGTATCTTTGCAATATGTTAAAGGGCTGTGCTCTGCGGGTATATATGCTACTTTTTCAGATTATCCTTAACCAGCTTTACTTCGTTGAAGCTTTTCTGCAGCTGTTCCTGAGTCTGTGTAAGCAGATTTTCGCAGTACATTGTAACAGTGCTTTTAAGCTGCTGCGCCTGCTGCTGACTGGTCTGTGTTATTTCTCTGGCTTTTTCGGTGGCTTTAAGCACAATTTCTTCGTGGTCAACAAGGTGACGTGCACGTTCTTCTGCCCGGCGGATAATTTCTTCCGCCTCTTTGTTTGCCTTTGCCATTATCTGTGATTTGTCTTTTACTATTGCCTTTGCCTGAAGAATTTCCTGCGGCATATTGATGCGGATATCGTCAATGATATCTCTTGCCTGGTCGATATCAACCACTCGTCTGCCGCCCGAGAGAGGAACGCTCATTCCCTCTTCCAGCAATTCCTCCAATGCTTCCAGCATTGCTTCTATTGAAACTGCCATAAGCTAATTCTCCTTTATCATTTTTCTGATAAGCTCGTCCTTTATTTCGTGGGGAACAAACTGCTCAATGTCCCCGCCAAACTCTGCAATCTGACGTACAATTGTAGATGATAAGTACATATATTCCTGATTTGTAACCATAAACAGTGTTTCAAGGTTAGGATTGAGCTTTTTGTTTGTAAGTGCCTGCTGAAACTCGTATTCAAAGTCGGTAACAGCGCGCAGGCCTTTAACAAGAGTCTGGGCGTTTTTCTGCTTTGCATAATCTGCGATAAGCCCTGTAAAGCTTTCGGCTTCCACATTATCGAGATGCGCTGTGCATTTTTTTATCATATCAACACGTTCTTCGGTTGTAAAGGTTGGTGTTTTTGACGGGTTAACCATAACAACCGCATAAACCTTGTCGAACAGCTTGCTTGTTCTTTCAATTATATCAACATGGCCTTTTGTAATCGGGTCAAAGCTGCCCGGGCAGATAGCTATTTTCATTCCTGGGACTCCTTTTGAAATTTGCTTACGAGAACTTTGCCGTATTTGTACTGTTTTTTCAGTTTCAACCCATCGATTTCAGCAGGTTTCCAGCCAAGCTCGCTCTCTGCAAATATTATACCATCTTCGCACAGTATTTCGCAAACTTTTGGCAATATTTCATCTAAAATTCCCATATTGTATGGCGGGTCAAGAAAAACAATGTCAAAATTATCCTTGGTTGTGCGCAGAAAATCCTGAGAATTCATATTTACAACCCTTGCTTTGTCAAAAAGACCGCAGCTTTTAAGGTTTTTTGTGGTCACGTCAACAGCCTTTGGGGCATTGTCCACAAACACGCCAAAATTTGCACCACGGCTTAATGCCTCAATGCCCATCTGACCTGTGCCGCTGAATAAGTCCAGCACTTTTGCACCCGGGATTATAAACTGAACCGAAGAAAAAATGCCCTCTTTTACACGGTCGATTGTAGGACGTGTATCCAGCCCTTCCACCGCCAGAAGTGGTTTGTTGCGTGCAGAACCGCTTATTACTCTCATATATATTACCCTCTATGTGTGAAAAAATTCGTAAATACTGTTTGCATCTTTTTCGCTTATACCATCAGCTTCCATAAGCTGCTGCGGTGTAAGCGTTTTTATGTTTGCAAGGGTTTTAAAGGTTTTCATCAGACTTGCTGCCTTTTTCTCCCCTATACCGCTGATTTTTGTCAGTGTAACCGCATAGGATTTTGTCTTCTGGTTTTTGCGCATATATTCTATGGAAAAACGGTGAACTTCGTCCTGTATTTCGGTGATAAATTTAAATATACCCTTGTGCATCGCTATGGCAATTTCTCCCTCTGTGCCCACAAGCGCACGGGTACGGTGCTTTGAGTCCTTTACCATACCGAATATTGCCACATCGCTGAAGCTTGTACCGTTTACAACCTCCATAACCGAGCTTAAATGCCCCTTGCCGCCGTCAAGCAATATAAGGTCCGGTTTTATGCCGAACTGACCTTTTTCGCCCATATCGTAGCGGTTTATGCGGCGTGTGATAACCTCCTGCATGGAGGCATAGTCATCTGTGCCTGCCACGGTGTTTATCTTAAACTTACGGTAACCTGCCTTATACGGCCTGCCGTCGCTGAACACCACCATACCTGCAACGCTGCTGCCGTCGCCCCAGTTGGAAATATCATAGCTTTCGATGATTTTTGGCGGCTCTTTAAGCCCAAGCAATGCACCCAGTTCGTCAACAAAGCGCTCGGATTTATTAAGTCTGCCGCTTTCACGGGCAAGGCGTTCCACCGCATTGGTGTATGCCATTTTGATTATTTTTGTATTGTCGCCCTTTTGCGGAACAGCGATGCTGATTTTCTGTGTTGTCTGCTTCTGTATATATTCCACAATTGCTTCGTCCGCAGGCATCTCGTCCAGAAAGATATTTTTAGGCGGCATTTCGCGGGAATAGAACTGCAGCAGAAAACTGTGGCGAACTTCTGCAGCATCGGTTTCGCCAAAGAAAACGTGTTCCTTTTTATCCACCAGTCTGCCGCCGCGATATCGCAGAACACTGACCACACTGTTGCTGCCGCCGCAGGCCACCGCAATAAAATCGTGATGCTGCAGGGCCTTGTCCACAACATTCTGCCCCTGTGCCAGCTTGTTTATGGCTATAATCTGGTCGCGGATAACCGCTGCTTTTTCAAATTCCAGATTTTCGCTGTACCGCTCCATATTTTCGGTAAGACTTTTTATAATTTTATCGGTATCCTGACCGATAAACCTTGCAGCGTTGGATATTGTTTCGTTATAGTCTTCCTTGCTTATTTTGCCCGTACACACACCCATACATTTTTTTATGTGATAGTTAAGGCAGGGGCGTTCTTTGCCAAAATCTCTGGGAAACTGACGGCTGCAGGTTGGCAGTTTAAATATCTGCTGTGTGGTTGCAACCATCTCCCTGACTGCAAAGGAAGACATATACGGGCCCAGAAATCTGCCGCTGTCATCCTGCTGAAATTCGGCTGTGATGCGTGGATAATCTTCTTTTGATATTTTGATAAAGTTATATCCTTTATCGTCCTTTAACAGAATATTGTATTTAGGAGAATGCTGTTTTATAAGACTGCACTCCAAGGTGAGCGCCTCAAACTCGCTGTTGGTAACAATAACATCAAATGTGAAAGCATTCTCCACCATTTTTGTCACCTTGGCATCGTGAACGGCACCCGGTTTAAAATATTGACTTACCCTGTTTGTCAGCCTTTTTGCCTTGCCGATGTAGATAATCTCATCTTCTTTGTTTCTTATAATATAAACACCGGGCAATTTGGGCAGACTTTTTGCTTTGCGAAAAAGCTCCTGTCTTGTCATATTTCTCCTATATTAAAAAAACACCGCCCTTAAAATAAAGGCGGTGTATGTGTTAAAAATTAGTCAGCAAAACCGGAATTTACAAGTTTTACCAATGCTTCAACTGCAGCTTCTTCATCCTGACCGTCAGCAATAACACGGATTGTTGTACCGCCTACGATACCAAGGGACAAAACGCCAAGAAGGGATTTTGCGTTAACTCTTCTTTCTTCTTTTTCTACCCAGATAGAAGATTTGAATTCGTTAGCTTTCTGAATAAAGAATGTTGCAGGACGAGCATGCAAACCAACCTGATTTTCTACTGTTACGTCTTTATAGAACATTGTAATATCTCCTCATAAAATAGTGCTTTTTTAAGCTATAACTGATATGTGTATATAATATAATAATTAGTATAATTAGTCAACAAAAATACATCAAAATTTATGTTATTCACATAGTTTTAATCAAGTTTTTAATAAAAATTTGTGCAACTTGACCACGACTTTTCAACATAGTTGTTAACTTTATATAATTACTTTTTCTTTTGCTTTTTCTGTGGCAAAGGATGTTCTTTTATATATTTTTCATACAGGTCAGGGCGTTTTTCCTTTGTGCGTGCAAGGCTGTCGTTAAAGCGGTATTCCTTTATATTTTTTTCGTGACCGCTAAGCAGCACATCAGGCACCTTTCTGCCTTTCCATTCGTACGGACGTGTATACTGTGCGTGCTCCAGCAGGCCGTTATAGTGGCTTTCTTCCATAAAGCCTTCACTGGTTTTAAGCACACCTTCGCACATACGGCACACTGCATCGGTGATAACAAGGGCCGGCAGTTCACCGCCTGTAAGCACAAAATCGCCAATGGAAACCTCCATATCGGCAATTTCTTCGATTACACGCTCATCAATGCCTTCATAATGACCGCAAACAATAGTAATATTTTCCTTTTTGCTCAGTTCAATGGCAAGCTGCTGGTCAAAAACCTTGCCCGCCGCTGTGGTAAAGATAACAAAAGGCTTTGATGAGCACTGGGCTTCAATTGCCTTGCAGCAGTCATATACCGGCTGTGTCTGCATAACCATACCGTGACCGCCGCCATAAGGAGTATCGTCCACATTTCTGTGTTTATTCTCGGTATAATCCCTGATATTGAAAACCTGCACATCAATTTTGCCTGCAGCCTTTGCCCTGCCTATAATGCTGGTGTTCACCACAGTTTCACACATTTCGGGAAAAAGAGTAGCAATATTAATCCTCACTGAACATACCCTCTATCACTTTTATTCTTATTTCTTTTTTGTCAATATCTGTGCTTACAATAAATTCGTCTACTGCAGGGAACATATATTCCTTGCCGTCATCAGCTTCTATTGTATAAACATCACTTGCACCAAAGTTGTCAACTGCTTTTACAGTGCCTACTGTTTCGTCTGTATCATCATTTATAACTGTACAGCCCATTAAATCTTCGATAAAGTATGTGCCTTCTTCCAGCTCAATTTCATCTCTGTCAAGATTGATAACCTTGCCGATAAGTTCTCTTGCCTGCTCCACTGTATCGATGCCCTCAAACTTGATAAGCACCATATTTTTGTGGCAGCGCACTTCTTCGGCATCAAAAGCCTTGTAGTGCATTTTATTTACCTTTATATAAAAGCGGTCAAATTCTTCCAGAAATTCAGGATAATCAGCCCAGGGATAAACCTTAACCTCGCCTTTTATGCCGTGAACAGAAACAATTTCGCCGGTTTCGATATAATTCATATTATTTTACCTCGTTAAATACAATATATTAACCTTTATCCAATAAAGTATACCATTTTCTTATACTCTTTTGCAATATTTTAAGCAACTAAACAGCTTTGGTCACATAAACTATAATATGAAACACCTTACCTACAGGTGCAAAACACAAAAGGAGATTTTTGAATTGGAAAGATTTTACCATCAGATGAACAGCACTTACAACGCAAGCAACGGATACTCCAACGATGATTTTTACAACGGATTTGAAAACTATACCGATGATTATAATTATTACGGCACAAACAATAACAGCGGCAGCAATAACGGCAATGGCGGCAATAACGGCGAAAACACAAACAGCTGCATTACCAACACTGCAACCGCCCAGGGTTATCTGGACCCCACAAGCACATCTGACCCCAGCCCTGTAAGCGGCGAAGACACTGTTACACTTGGCTGCATTATGGCAGACATAGAAAAAACTGCCGACAGGGACAGTGTTTCGGCAGGTGACAGAATAAGATATACCATCACCTTCCGCAATATGTCCAATAAAGAAATGTACAACGTAAAGATAACCGACCAGCTGCCGCCTTATCTTGATGTTATTGCCACCAGTATAGTGCCATTCCCACAGGGAGGCGAGAGCCTTGCTGACGGCATAACAATAGGCCGTGTGCCTGCAGGTGCATACAGAACACTGACATTTGCGGCTACTGTAACAGACGATGTCAGCGAAGATATTGTAAACCGTGCCTTTGCAGACTTTAATTTCCGCGACAGTGACGGCCGTGAGCAATCTGCTTCCACACCAATTACCAGTGTAACCACAACTGTGGAAAATGCAGGCATAACAGTGACAAAAACCGCAAACAAAAGTTATGTAACTGCCAAAGGCGAAGAAGTGGAATTTACCATAACCGTTACAAACAATTCTTCACGCGGAATAAGCGACCTTGTTGTCACAGACAATCTGCCTGAAAACCTTGTTTACCTTGAAAACAGCACAAGTATAAATGGCGCAAACCCAATAAACGCAGACCCTACAGGCGGCATATACATAGGCAGACTTAAAAGCGGTGAAAGCGTAACTGTAAAATTTGGTGTAACTGTAAACATCTGATAACAAAAGGGGATTTTATGAAAACCATTGTCAACACTGCTTATATAAACTATTGCATCAATCAGCGCTGTGTATCCGCCGCAAGCAACAGCTGCAGAATTCAGCTTTTTATCAAAGACTGTTTTGTGCAGGGCGAGGTGCTGTGTGCCCCACAATGTCAAAGGTGGAAAGTGCATATTGTTCAGAAAGGCAGAGAAAAAACCGTGTTTTCTCTTGACGGAAAACAAAACAAAGTTTTCTGCTTTGAGCCTGATGCGGAATATGAGTACCGGCTGGTTTTCACCGCAGATAAAAACTGCACTCTGCGGCTGTATAATATTCCTGATTGTATTACAGATATAATGTATACCGATAACAAATGATAAAAATATTCATAAATTATATCAAATTGTAATATTATAGATATTTAATTATATACATTCAGACTGCTCCGCTCAATCGCAGCAAAAAAAATTGACCGCATTTTCAGCGGTCAATTTTTATTTTTGTCTTAACGTTTAACTTTGAGAGTAACATTGAGTGTCTGCGGTGCTTTGTTTGTCGCATTGCCCTCTGGGGTTACTGACAGTACAAGTTTGTAGGATTTACCGTTTTTAAGCAGTGATGCCCTTGTCACTTCGTAATCGATTGTCCATGTGCCGTCACCGTTATCTGCTGCATCTTTGAACTCTACTGCATTATTAAGCACCGATGATGTTTTGGCTGTGTTTATCTGTATGCCGTTTTCT
>JAFSAW010000092.1 GCA_017442085.1 Oscillospiraceae bacterium
CAGAGACTGATGAAACTGTGTCGGGCGATACAGCAGAGCCGATTGCTGTGCAGGAAAGTATAGAGAATAACGCCGGTGAACAGCCGGCAGATAATCAGACGGCGGCACCATAGCAAAAAATGCTAAACTTAAAATTATAAGGATTTGGCCTGACAAAATCTGTAAATTTTTACAAAAAATCAGCAAAATATGTTGTAAAATTTTGTAAACATATGTTATACTAATAAAGTAAGTAATAAGTTGATGGAGGACAGATGGCACGTGTTATTATGATAGCATCCGGCAAGGGTGGAACAGGCAAAAGCACAGTGGCAACATATCTGTCACACGAACTTGCATTTAAAGGCTACAGGACATTTCTTACAGAACTGGATATGGGGTTCCGCAGCATAGATGTTATTTCCGGCATCAGCGAGATGACGGTATATGATGTTGGTGACGTTTTGGATGGCAGCTGCAGTACGGACAAAGCAATTGTGGCAAGTCCGCACACAGACAAACTGCACATTATGGCGGCACCAGGCAGAAAAAGCGGGGTAAAACTGCAGAATCTCAAATCTTTTGTGGACAGCATTTACAACAGTTACGACTATATTATCCTGGATACCGCCGCAGGTATCGGAGAAGTTTTTGAAGCAGCTTTGCCGGTGTCAAATATGGCAATAGTTGTTGCAACGCCTGATGCAGTCAGTGTAAGAGATGCAAGAATTGTGTCTGACGAAATATATTATGGCGGAATAAAGGATGTCCGCCTGGTAATAAACAAGTATAATAAGGATACTTTCAGACACTCCGGCTTTGCTGACGGAGACAGTATTATTGATGCCTGCTGTGCGCAGCTGCTTGGGGTTGTTCCAAATGACGAACAGCTTCATCTGTCTGCTATGACAGGTAAGCCTTTAACAAGCGGAAGCATAACAAAAAAAGTTTTTTCGTCCATGGTAGAACGTTTAAATGGCAGCCATGTGCAGATAATTGTTAAGTAGCGGAGGGATAAAATGAATATAGCGATTATAGCTCATGACCAGAAAAAAGAACTTATGGTTCAGTTTTGTATTGCCTACAGAGGCATATTATCAAAGCACACAATCCTTGCCACAGGCATAACAGGCAAGCGTGTTTCAGAGGCTGCAAATCTTAATGTTCACTGCTTCTACAGCGGTTCACAGGGCGGTGCAGAACAGATAGCAGCAAGACTGCAGTATAACGAAATTGATATGCTTTTGTTCTTCCGTGACACAATTGCACGTCCTAACGAACCAAGCGACAAAGAACTGCTGCGTCTCTGTGATGAGAACAACGTACCTGTTGCAACCAATATTGCAACGGCAGAAGTGCTTATTCACGGTCTTGAACGCGGAGACCTTGACTGGCGCAATATTGTAAATCCAAAGTATAACAGATAATATAAAAGGCTTGCTGAAAAAGCAAGCCTTTATTTTATTATATAATAATATAATACATTAATAATATACTGTGTAACAAGCTGCAGAATCACAAATGATATTTTTGCTTTGTGTCTGTACAGGATTTTATGTATTCCCACAATGCCAGAGAAGCTTTGGTGTGGTGATGCTTTTTATACCTTGCAAATGCAACTTCAATTGTATATGTTTCATCAAGGGGGACAAGGCATACATTTTTTTCGAAAAATTCGTTCATATAATGTTCTGTGCCTTTCTGAAGCAGCAGGCTGACACCCATATTCATACCGACCATTTCAAATATGTTGGTGGTGTGGTTGCTTGTTGCAATAACATTCGGGCTGAATCCCAGGTCGTTGCAAGCGTTTATGGCGTATCTGTGCACACAGGAGTTCTGTCTGCACAGAATAAATTTTTCATTGCAAAGCTGTGACAGAGAAATGCTTTTTTCCTTTGCAAGAGGGTGATTGGCAGGCAGAACAGCTATAAACTTTTCCACAAGTATAGGCAGTTTTTCATAGTGCTCCTCATCAAATCTGCCAACACGGAAAAATGCCAGGTCGCATTCGCTGTCTTTAAGCATTTTCATAATATCTTCGCCGTCAAATTCCTCAACCATAATGTTTGCCCATGGGGCAGTATTTTTGAAATTTGTTATATATGAAAGAATATTGTACGGCAGCATTGCAGATGTGGCACGGATGGTTGCACTGTTATCATCGTGTGCGGTGATGCTTTCCATCTCTTTGATCATATCATTGTAATTGCCAAGAATGGTGTTGGCGTGGTTTAAAAAGATTTTTCCGTGCTCGGTCATGGTTATTTTGCGTTTTGTTCTGTCAAAAAGCTGAACATTAAGCTCTTTTTCAAGAGCGGCAATCTGTTTTGAAACTGTAGACTGGGCACTGAACATTATTTCGGCAGCTTCAGAGAAACTTCCGCTTTCAGCAACTGCAATAAAATATTTAAGCTGAACTATATCCATAACTTTACCCCGTAATATAAAATAAAAATTCTGCTTTAGATTATTAAAATTATTACAAAATGATTACAAAGTATTCTTGAATGTATTCCTTATTGGAATAAATTATACACCAAAAGGAATTGTTTGTAAATAGCAAAACATATATAATGTTGATATGAGAAAATTGCACAAGTATGTCACGTTTTTAACAGAGTGATTTATCACACTTGTACAAATTGTATAAATTACGGGTTAAAATTTAAACAATTTGTACAAAAATGATGTATAAGTGTGTTCTCTGATAAAAATCAAGCATTTATGCTTGAAAAATAAAGCAGAAAAATAATTTAAAGGAGAGTTTATTATGCTTAAAAGACTTATCGCTTTGGCTCTTACTGCAGCTCTCACACTTTCCATGGTAGCTTGCGGCACACCAGCAGCAGCTCCAGAAGGCGGCGAAGCAGAAGGCCCAAAAACAACATTCAAGTATTCCGAATTGTCCGAAATTCCAACACTTGACCCACAGCTCGCAAACTCCGTTCCATCTAACACAGCTATCCTCCACATCCAGGAACCACTTGTTAGAATGTACAACGGTGTTCTCGAACCAGGCGCAGCAGAATCTTGGGAAATCTCTGAAGATGGTCTTACATACACATTCCACCTTCGTGATATGACATGGTCCGACGGTCAGCCAGTTACAGCTGGTGACTTCGAATACGGTATCAAGAGACTTGTTGATCCTAACACAGCTTCCCCATACGGCTGGTTTGCTTGCTACATCAAAAACGGTAGCCCATGTAACTCCGGTGAACTTCCACTCGAAGAACTCGGCGTTAAAGCAATCGACGACAAAACACTTGAAATCACACTTGAATACGTAGCAGACTACTTCCTCCAGGTTGTATCCAACGCTTGCTACGTTGCAACAAGACAGGACCTCGTTGAACAGTACGGTCAGGACTTTGCAGCTACAGCTGAAAAGAACGCTTACACAGGTCCATTCGTAGTTAAAGAAGTTAAAACAGGCGACAGAGTTATCCTCGCTAAAAACCCTAACTACTGGAATGCAGACCAGACAAAACTTGAAGAAGTTGAAATCATCGTTGTAGCAAACGCTAACACAGCTGTTGATATGTACAACGCTGGCGACCTTGACTACGTTCAGGTTCCATCTGACCTCAAAGACCTCTACGCAGACCAGATCAGCGAATTCTTTGACGGTTCCAACGACTTCCTCCGTGTAAAACAGGACGATCCTAACGTTCCAACACACAACAAAGACCTCCGTCTTGCTATCAACTACGCAATCAACCGTGCAGAATTTATCACATTAACATCCAACGATGTTTATGCAGCTAACCCAAGATACGTTCTCCCACAGGTTGCTGGTGTTGAAAAAACATACGGCGAAGAATATCCATACGAAGCATTCCCAGTTAACGGCGACAGCGCAAAAGCACAGGAACACCTTGCTCTTGCTCTCGAAGCACTTGGCTGTGAAGCAGGCGACATCGAAATCGAACTCTTGACAACAGATACAGAATCCTCCAAAAAACAGGCAGAAGTTCTCCAGCAGCAGATTCAGGAAGAACTTGGTATCGTTATCACAATCAAACAGGTTCCATACAAAGACAGACTTAAAATGGAATCTGAAAGAGACTTTGAACTCGTATTTACAGGTTGGGCACCAGACTACTCCGACCCATACACATACCTCGAACTCCAGATTGCTGACGCTTACTACAACTACGGCGGCTACAACCTCGACTTTGACGGCAATGTAATCGAAAACGAATTCGACAAATACATGGAATTTGCAGCAACAACAAGCGACAAACAGGCACGTATGGATGCTCTCTTTGCAGCAGAAAAACAGATGCTTGAAGATGGCGCAGTTGTTCCACTTCTCCTCCGTCGTGTTCTCTACATGAAAGCTGATGGTCTCCAGGATCTCGCTCTCTACTTCCTCGGCGCACGTATCGACTTCACAAGAGCATACTGGGCATAATTCCGAACAAGAATTAGAGATAATTTAAATTAACCCGAAATCTGAAGGGCAAAATTTGATTTTGCCCTTCATTTTTTCAAAAAAACTGGTAACAAAAAAGTTACAAAATCTGTTAAATATTTTATTTACAACTTAAAAAGTATATATACAGGTTAAGAAATTTAATTATATGTTTGCAAAATATATTTGCAAAGCATATTTTTACAAAAGTATATTTACAAATATATTTGCAAAATAAAGGAGTGGTTTGTAAATGGCCAAATACATACTCAAAAGAATAGTTATTTCTTTGGCTACATTGCTTGTTTTGATTACAGCCGTATTCTTCCTTGTTAGACTTATGCCTGGTGACCCATTTGCATCCGAAAAAATGCCACCTGACGTTAAAGCAAACCTGGAAGCATATTATGGGCTGGATAAGCCGTTGATTGTTCAGTACTTTACATATATGGGCCAGTTGCTCAAGGGCAATATGGGTTATTCTATGGTGTACTCCAACAAAACAGTTAACGACATCGTTGCTTCAACATTCCCATACTCTGCAGACCTTGGTATCCGTGCTCTCTGCTTTGCAGTGTTCTTTGGTATCACCCTTGGTATCATCGCAGCTCTGCGCCGTGGTAAGCCACTTGACTATGGCTGCATTCTTATTGCTATTGTTGGTACATCCGTGCCTGACTTTATCATGGGTTCCCTGCTGCAGTACTTCTTCGGTGTTCAGTGGAAAATTCTCCCTGTTGCACAGTACACAACATGGAAACACACAATCCTGCCTGCAATCGCTGTAGGTTTCTACAGTCTGGCTTCCATCTCACGTTATATGCGTACATCCATGCTGGAAGTTATCAGCCAGGACTATATCAAAACTGCTAAATCCAAAGGTATTTCAAATTTCCGTATCACATGGAAACATCAGATCAGAAATGCTATCATGCCTGTTGTTACAATGATGGGCCCTCTCGTAGCATCTGTTCTTACAGGTACATTCGTTATCGAAGCTATGTACGTTGTTCCTGGTATGGGTAAATACTACGTTGAATCCATTTCAACATACGACTATACAATCGTTCTTGGTATCACTGTATTTTACGGTGCATTCCTTGTTATCTGTAACACAATCGTTGACATCCTTTACGGTTTCATCGACCCACGTATCAAAATTGCTAAATAGGAGGTGTAGAGATGAGCGAACAGGTAATTTCAAAAGAAAAATTTGCCGTTGTAGGCAAAAGCAAAGAAAATATGGAATCCATCTCCCGTCCTACACTTACATTCTGGCAGGAAGCTTGGAGACGTATTAAAAAGAACAGAATTGCATTCTTCTCATTGATGCTTATTCTGCTTTACGTTTTACTTGCAATTTTTGCACCGATGGTAAGCCAGTATGGTCATGCTGAAATCAGCGTTGAATTCAGAAATGCACTTCCAAGTGCAGAACACTGGCTTGGCTGTGACCACCTTGGCCGTGACATATGGACAAGAATCTGGATGGGTGCACGTGTATCCCTTACAATCGGTCTTGCAGCTGCAGTTATCAACCTTTGCATCGGCGCTCTTATCGGTGGTATCTCCGGTTACTACGGTGGCAGACTTGATATGTTTATCATGCGTCTTATCGACGTTCTTTATGGTATCCCATCCCTTATCATCACAATCCTTGTTATGGTTGCTCTCAACAAAACAGGTATGATTACACTTATCATCGCTATGGTTATCGTAGGCTGGATCGGTGTTGCACGTATGGCTCGTGGTCAGGTTCTTCAGCTTAAAGAACAGGATTTCGTTGCTGCTGCAAAAGTTATGGGTGTACCAGACTTCCAGATCATTGTTAAACACCTTCTTCCAAACCTTATCGGTTACTTTATCACAAGTATGACAATGGCTATCCCAGGTGCTATCTTCCAGGAAGCATTCCTTTCCTACATCGGTCTTGGTATCACACCACCTGACTGTTCCTGGGGTGTTATTGCAAAAGAAGGTATCGCAATGATGCGTGTTGCTCCTCACGAAGTTATCGTGCCTGCATTCTTTATCTGTACAACAATGCTGGCATTTAACCTGCTTGGTGACGGTCTGCGCGACGCATTTGACCCTAAACTCAGAGGCACAGAATAACAGAAAGGAGAATTGTAAACAATGGAAAACATGGAAAAAAATGAAAACTTGTTGGAACTTAATCACGTTACATTCTCTTTCCGCACATACGGCGGTGTTGTTCAGTCTGTAAGAGATGTAAGTTTTAACATCAAACCTGGCGAAATCGTAGGTATCGTAGGCGAATCCGGCTGCGGTAAATCCGTAACAAGCCAGTGTATCCTTAAACTCAATCCTGAACCACCAGGATTCTTTGGTCCTGATTCTTCCATCAAATACAAAGGTGAAGAAATCGTAACAATGTCCGATAAAGAAATGCGCAAAATCCGCGGTAAAGAAATCGGCTTTATTTTCCAGGACCCAATGACAAGCTTGAACCCAACTATGAAAGTTGGTGCTCAGATTGAAGAAATTTTCGTTGGCGATAAATCTATCTCCAAAGCAGAAAAGAAACGCAGAGCAATCGAAATTCTCGAACTGGTTGGTATCAACGAAGCAGAACGCCGTTACAATCAGTATCCACACGAACTTTCCGGTGGTATGAAACAGCGTGTTATGATTGCTATTGCTCTTGTTGGCCGTCCATCCATCGTTATTGCTGACGAACCAACAACATCTCTGGACGTTACTATCGAAGCTCAGATTCTTGACCTGCTCAAAGAACTCAGAGAAAAACTTGGTATCTCCATCATCCTTATCACACACGACCTTGGTGTTATCGCAAAACTCTGCGACAGAGTTCTTGTTATGTACGGCGGTAAAATCATCGAACGCGGTGATGTAGGCGAAATCTTCTACGATACAAAGCATCCATACACAAATGGTCTGCTTAACTCTATCGCAAGACTTTCCAGCAGCAAAGATCAGAAACTTACACCTATCGAAGGTACACCGCCTGACCTGTTCAGTCCACCTGTTGGCTGTCCGTTTGCTGCAAGATGTGAACACTGCATGGTTATCTGCAAAGAACAGATGCCACCTGAATATGTAGTGACAGACACACACAAATCCTACTGCTGGCTTATGCATCCGGATGCACCAAAAGTAGACCTTAAATATCATGCAACAAAGGAGGAAGTAACTAATGGATAATCAGAACAGAACACCTATCCTTGAAGTTAAAGACCTCTGCAAACACTTCCGTATCAACAAAAAAGCTACACTCAAAGCTGTAGACGGCGTTTCCTTCAACATTTATGAAGGCGAAACTGTTGGTCTTGTTGGTGAATCCGGCTGTGGTAAATCCACAACAGGTAAATGTCTTGTTAGACTTTACGAACCAACATCCGGCGAAGTTATCTACAAAGGCAAAGATATTACAAAACTTAAAGGTGAAGAAAAGAAAGCATTCTGCAAAGATGTGCAGATGATTTTCCAGAACCCATATTCTTCCCTTAACCCACGTATGACAGTTAAGGAAATCGTTGGCGAAGGTATCAAAGTTCACAACCCTGGTATCTCCGACAAAGAACTGGAAGATAAAGTTCTTGGTCTTCTCGAAAAAGTAGGTCTTAACAAAGACCATATGTCCCGTTTCTCCCACGAATTTTCCGGTGGTCAGAGACAGCGTATCGGTATTGCACGTGCACTCGCAGTAGACCCAAAATTTATCGTATGTGACGAACCTATCTCCGCTCTGGACGTTTCCATTCAGGCACAGGTTCTCAACATGCTTAAAGAGCTTCAGAAGGAATTTGGTCTTACATACCTCTTTGTTGCTCACGACCTGAGTGTTGTTAAATTTATCTCTGACAGAGTTATCGTTATGTACCTTGGTACAATCGTTGAATATGCAGATGCAGAAGAACTGTACGCAAATCCAATGCATCCATATACAAAGGTTCTGCTTTCTTCTATTCCTGAAGCAGACCCTGACGTTGCTAAAAACTCTCAGCGTCTTACAGTTAAAGGTGAAATTCCAAGCCCAATCAACCCAAAACCATGTTGCCGTTTTGCTGAAAGATGTCCAAACGCAACAGAAGAATGCTTCAAAACAATGCCGGAACTTAAAGACCTTGGCAATGGCCATATGATTGCTTGTCATCTTTACAAATAATTAAATAATTCTCAATTCAGGAGGCAAAAATGATAAAGAAAAGAGTATCAGATTTGCAGAACCTGCTGAAAGAGAAAAACATTTCTGCATTGATTATCCCTACAGACGATTATCATTTGTCAGAATATGTTGGAGATTACTTTAAAGCCAGAAATTATTTTTCTGGCTTTACTGGTTCAGCAGGTGTTATGGTTGTAACACAGGACGAAGCTAACCTGTGGGTAGACGGCCGTTATTTTATTCAGGCTGAAAGACAGCTTGAAGGCACAGGAATTGTTCAGAGAAATATGGGCGAACCTGGTGTTCCTACAGTTGAAGAATACATTCTCAGCAAAGTTGGCGAAGGCGAAGTTCTCGCTTTTGACGGCAGAGTTGTTTCTTACAATGCAGGTAAATTCTACGCAGAAAAACTTGGTGAAAAAGGTGCTTCCATCAGCACAGAAGAAGATATCCCTGGTATGCTGTGGGCAGACAGACCAGCAATGTCCGCAGAAAAAGCATATGTTCTTCCGGTTGAATTTTCCGGTAAGACAGTGCAGGACAAACTTAGTGATGTTCGTGCTGTAATGACAGAAAAAGGTGCAGAAGCACACGTTATCACATCACTTGATGATATTGCATGGCTTTACAATATCCGCGGCAATGACGTACTTTGCACACCTGTTGTACTGTCCTTTGCAGTTG
Source organism: Oscillospiraceae bacterium (assembly GCA_017442085.1). Classification (GTDB taxonomy): domain Bacteria; phylum Bacillota; class Clostridia; order Oscillospirales; family Ruminococcaceae; genus RGIG3102. The sequence goes on from JAFSAW010000092.1 coordinate 9,234, forward strand.
TTACAATGGACAAAGCATATATCTTTGCAAACCCAAGTGTATTTGATGAAGCTGTTATGGCACATCTTGCAGATTCCGGCGTTGAAGTTAAACTTTACGAAGAAGTTTACAGCTTTGTAAAAGGCTTTAGCAAAGAAACAAAGGTTCTCATTGATACAGCACATTCCAACTATGCTATCGTTAACAGCATTGGTGCAGAAATTGTTTCCGCACCAAACCCTGAAATGGAAATGAAAGCGGTTAAAAACCCTGTTGAAGTGGAAAACTACCGCATCAGCCACATTCAGGATGGTGTTGCTGTTACAAAATTTATGTACTGGCTCAAGAAAAATGCAGGTAAAATTCCTATGACTGAATATACAGCACAGGAATATCTGTCACAGCTCAGATACGAAAGACCAAATAACCTTGGTCTCAGCTTTACACCAATTTCAGGCTACAAAGAAAATGCAGCTATGATGCACTATTCCGCAAGCCCTGAAACAGCAAAAGAAATTACAAACGAAGGTATGCTGCTGGTTGACAGTGGCGGGCACTACTGGGAAGGCAGCACAGATATCACAAGAACATTTGTGCTTGGCCCAATCAGCGATGAAATCAAAGAACACTACACAGCAGTTGTTCGCGGTGTTATCGGTGTAAGCAAGGCCAAATTCCTTCACGGCTGTATCGGTATGGCTCTGGACGTGCTTGCACGCAGCCCAATCTGGGATATGGACCTTGATTACAAATGCGGCTCCGGCCACGGCATAGGCTATCTCCTCAACGTACACGAAGGTCCACAGGGCTTCCGCTGGAGACAGCTTCCTGGCAGAAACGAAGGTGCTGTATTTGAAGAAGGTATGATTACAACAATCGAACCTGGCATCTACATCGAAGGCAGCCACGGTATCCGTGTTGAAAACGAAATTCTTTGCAAAAAAGGTGCTTTCAACGAATATGGTCAGTTTATGGAATTTGAAACAATTACATTTGCACCTATTGACCTTGACGGTATCGACCCACAGTATATGACAAAGGCTGAAAGAGAATGGCTGAATAATTATCACGCACAGGTATTTGAAAAAATCAGCCCATATCTTACAGAAGAAGAAACAGAATGGCTTAAGGAATACACAAGAGCTGTTTAACAGCATTGTGGTTTGAAGCCATAGGACGATATTGTCTGTGTTTGTAAAGTTTTATTAATCGGACAATACTTTTCTCAACAAAAAACAAACAGCGTAATTGCGGTGTTTTTGCCGTAATTACGCTGTTTTGCATTGTTAAAAAATTTTGTTATAATATTAATATGCACTGATTGTACAAGGAGGTGTCTGATATGGTCAGAAAATTGTTTTTAAAGGTTATTGCGGTTTTGATTTTTCTTGCTGCAACAGCGATGATATGGGTAAGTTTTTGTACACTTAATGGTGAAGGACTTACCGCAGATGCTTTAATGTACAATAAAAATGCAGACGAATTAATAGAATCAATTGCCGAAGGAAATTATGAAAATGCGGCGGAATATCTTGCGTTCAGCGGTGAAATGGATAAAGAACAGGCAAAATCACAGTGGATAAACCGAATGCACAGTCTCGGCATCAATGTAATAAATGAAGAACACTCACGTTTAAAGGCAGATGACGGCAGGGTAGAAACCTGGGTTTATTTGTATCTGGAAGATGATTATTATATCCAGTTTACAGTTGGTGTTCAGGATGGCGGCTTTGGCATACGCAACGTATGGGCTGCTTACAAAGGTGCTGCTTTGGATGACGAATGTATAAAAACAGTCAGCACAGCAATGACCAGCTGGAATGCAGGGTGATATGATTAATAAAAAATACCCTATAACTGACAATGTCATCAAGTTAAGCAAATTTCAAAAATATCAGCATAATATACTAAAGTAAAATGTCATTCTGAGCGCAGCGAAGAATCTCTTTGTCTGATTAAACCTAGAGATTCTTCGTCACTTATGTTCCTCAGAATGACATATTTTTGTTAACTTAATGACATTGCTATAATTGATTTATTGCAGTTATAGAGTGTTTGTTTTTTATAAAATTACTCGCTGATTTCTGCAATCTGCTCTTTGCTGCGGGTAACGTCTTTTATCCATTTTCCTGACATAATACGGGCAATAGCACCAAAGCATTTGAATATATCACCGCTTCGCAGGCAGATGCAAACCGCCCACACAGGCCAGCCAAGCACAAGGCCCGAAAGCCAGCCCAGCGGCACCGAGAACAGCCACATGCTGCTTACGTCAAAAAACAGCACAAACTTGCTGTCACCGCCGCCTCGCAGTGTACCAAACATATTTATACCGCTGATTGTCTGAAAAATGGACAGCACGGCCATAACTGTCAGCAGTTCAATAGCAATAAGCCTTGTCTGTTCGGTTATGTTATAGAAGCTTACAAGCGGTTCTGAAAGGGTGTATACAACAATGCAGCACACTACACCAAGAAAAATGCTGATATAAAACATAGTAAATGACTGCTGTCGTGCAAGCCTGTATTTTCCTTCGCCTATAGTGTTGCCTGCAAGCACACCTGCAGCCGCACTTATTCCCTGGGTGATAACCGATGTGCACTGAAACATAACCGAACATATGCTGTTTGCTGCAACAAATTCCTTGCTCATATGTCCCATAATTACCGAAAGCATACTGCTGCCCAAAGACCACAGCACTTCGTTGCACAGCACAGGTGCGCCGTGTTTCATATAAAGTTTAAATATTGTACTGTCGGTTTTTACAGCTAAATCCTTGAATTTAAAACAGATTTTTTTGTCAAATCGGAATACATAGATAAATGAAATAACAAATTCTGCAAAACGTGCTATAAGCGTTGCAAGGGCAGCACCTGCAACACCAAGGGCAGGCATACCAAATTTACCAAAGATAAGGGAATAGTTGAAGAATACATTGACAAAAAACGATATGCCATAGGTGTACATGGCAATTTTTACAGTACCCACAGTGCGCAGTATGTTAAAGCTGGTCATGGTAAATCCGCTTATAAAGAAGGAAAACGCCATTATTTTTACATAAACGGCACCGCTGGCTATAACTTCGGCATCTTTGGTAAATATGGTCATTATCTGCACAGGCAGCAGAAGGGAAGCCACTGTAAATACTGCTGCAAAAATCATTGCAATTTTATAAGACATAGCCAGAACCTTGCGTATGGAAACGGGGTCTTTACGCCCCCAGTACTGACTGGTCAGCACACCCGCACCTGCAGTAAGGCCAAGATTCATTATCATATAAGTAAACCCAACCTGACCCGCAAGGCTGCTGGCAGACATGGCAACTTCACCAAGCTGACCAAGCATAACAGTGTCAAGAATGCTTACACCAACATTTATTAGGTTCTGCATAGCCATTGGTATAGCTATGGCAAAAACCTTTTTATAAAAAGACTTGTCCTTGATAATATAATCAGTCATAATTTTGCGCCTCAAATTTTTATCTCTGATTAATATATTACTACCCTTTACACTTAAAGTAAAGAAAAGAAGAAATACAAAATAAAACACCGACTGAACATTCAATTCAATCGGTGTAATTATTATTTGTTGTACATCACAAGTCTTGGCACGTAGATATCGGTGTCAAAAGTTTCGCTGTTGTACAATACCAGAACTTCATCATACTGCTGTTCTTCCATAAGCAGATTTACATTCTGCATATAGAAACGCATATCAAGCACGTCAATCTGTGCAAAATCTTCGGTAAGAAACGGAATAAAGCAGTTTGCATAGCTGTCTTTGATTACAAGTATTTTGCCGTCGCCGTTGCCTTTGATGGTGGAATAGCCGTTGTTGCCGCGCAGAAAAGCAGCATATTTGTCACGGGTTTCAAGTTTGCTGTAGTCATATATGCTGTCCACAGCACCCATAATATCAATCTGACTGTCATTTTTAATGTAGCTCATTGTGTCTGCTTTTACATTAAAGTTTTTGGATTTGGAATAGTGTGTTCCAAGAAAATCTTCCACTTCAACAAATTCAAGGCTGTCAAGGCTCTGTGGCACTCTGCCGATAGTCTGCATATAATCCGCATAAGCATAGTATGCACCAAGGGTTGTCCAATGGTGGTCGGTGCGGTAATAGATATACTCATCGTTGTGTGCAATAAGAGAATCTGTTACATCAACTACATTTTCACTGCCTGCAAGTTCAGAAACCTGACTGATAACTGCAGCAGCATTGTTGACAGGGCTGCCGTCTTTCACTTTATCTGTCATAACAGAAGGGGCAGTAGGTGCAATCATAATGCTGATATTGAAATCGGGGTTTGCTGTGATAAAAGCACCAAGTGCACCGGCATTTTTTAAGCGCTGGGTATGGTCGCTGTTAAGCACCTTTGTGAAAAGGTAACCATCTTTGCCGTAAACAATGCCGTTGTTTTCGCCTTTGCCAAGCACAGTTTCACTTATGCTTTTAAGGCTTATCCAGCTGTTTCGCTTGATAAAATGGTCTTCAGTAAAATCTTCAATTTTTGGTGTATATTCGTTGTTTATCAGTGATTTTATGCTGAAAACAGGAAAATCAGATAGATATCTGTTTTCAAGGTCGGAAAATTCGTACTGAGGGGAGAACCAGTCTGCGATACTCAATACATAAAGAAAAACGCCGAAGAATACAATAAGCGGATATTTTTTAATGTTGTTAAAAAAGTTTTTCATCTTATGCACCTCCTAGAATCTGAAATAAATAAATGGATTATAGGTGGAGTCTACAAGATAAGCAACGGAAAGAATAAAGATAACAAACAGCAGCGGTAACATCACAAAGTTGTTGTCCTTGAACTTATTGTAGAACTTGGTTGTAAGAGTGGTGGAACAAAGAATACCAATAACAATGGAAACAATGTAACTGCCAAAGTAATAGCCAAATCTTGCATCAGGTGTAAAGCTGAACAGTGTGGCAATAAATCTGCCGAGAACACCAAGGTCTGTGATATAGAAGATTGCCCAGCCTATTACAAAAGCGATGATTGTATAAACTCTTGCAATCAGAGGATGTTTTTCGAGTTTTTTAAGCAAAAATACCTTTTCCACTGTAAGCAGCATAAAGTAATATAAGCCCCACAGCATAAAGTTCCAGTCGGCGCCGTGCCAGAAGCCTGTAAGGAACCATACCACAAGCATATTTAGTATCTGACGTTTAATACCTTTGCGGTTGCCGCCAAGAGGAATATAAACATATTCCTTGAACCAGCTGCTCAGAGTGATATGCCATCTGCGCCAGAATTCAGTAATGCTTTTACTGATATATGGCAGATTGAAGTTCATCGGGAAGTCAAAGCCCAGCATTTTGCCAAGGCCAATTGCCATAAGGGAATAACCGCTGAAGTCGAAGTAAATCTGCAGAGTATATGCAATAAGGCCAAGCCATGCAAGCGGTGTGCCCACGGCAAAGCCAAGGGTTTCAATATCGGTCCACAAGGCACCTACATTGTTTGCAATAAGAACCTTTTTGCCAAGGCCAAGGATAAACCACTTGATACCTTCGTTGATACCGTCAAGGGTAATTCTGCCTTCATAGGTGTTAAGCTTTTTGTTTATGTCTGTATATTTAACAATAGGGCCTGCAATAAGCTGAGGGAACATTGTTACAAAAGCAGAGAAGTTGATGATGTTCTTTTCTGCTTCCACTTTACCGCGGTATACATCAATGGTATAGCTCATTGTCTGGAAAGTGTAGAAGCTGATACCCAAAGGCAATGTAATGTGCAACAGTGGGATGTCTGTGCCGATAAAGTTGTTTATGTTGGTAATAAAGAAATCTGTATATTTAAAGAACAGAAGCATACCCAGATTGAAGCACATAGATATTGCGAGACAAATCTTTCTTATTCTGATATTATCACGGTTGCGCTCGATAGTGCGGGAAGCAAAAAAGTCAACCACAGTGCTGGCAATCATTATCGGGAAATATTTAACCTCACCCCAGGAATAGAAGATAAGGCTTGCTATTGTTATAATGCCGTTTTTGTATTTGTAAGGTACGATGTAATATATAAGCAGCACTACAGGTAAAAACCTGAAAAGAAAAAATATATTACTGAAAATCAAAGTTTAAAGTCCTCCGATATATAATTAAAAGTCGGAGCAACAAGTTACCCCGACTTCTGCTTTTAACAGTTTACTATTATTTAAATGCTTCGTCAATAGCAGCATCAACTGCTTTGTAAGCTTCTTCAACACCCTGATTTGCGATAACTTCGTTGTCACCTGCAATAACAAGAACAGCATAGTTGCCTTTTACAACAATTCTGCCTGCCTGTGCTTTTTCGTACTGGTCAGGGAGGTAAAGTTCAAACTGTGCAACAGCGCTCTGTTTAAATGTTTCCAATGCTTCTGTAACAGCATCAATTTTGCCTTCTGCAGCTTCGATAACTACAACTCTGTCTGCAGAAACCATTGCCATACACATCTGACCTGCATAGCTTACATAGTCTTCGGAAGAAAGACCCATAATCATTTCAAGTTCGCTTTCAGGAATTTCGCCAGGCATTGCAATTGGCACTGCTGTTGTGATTGTATTCAAAACTTCGTTTACATCATAGCTTGGTGTTTCTTCACCGCCACCGCATGCTGTAAGCATACCAAGGCTGAGAACGCCAGCCAGAATAACAGAAAATACTTTTTTCATTTTTATAACTCCTATAATTTTTTTAACCGTTTGGCTTTATTATGATACCATAATAAAAACGATAGTCAATCAAATTGACAAAAATTCACTTATTTTTTACTTTTCTGCAACAAAGTCATCAACCAGCACAGTTTCGGTGTTTCCGTCTGCAAGGTTTGGTGCAATGTTTGTAAGCAAAGTTTTAAAGCTGCCTGTTGCCTGAGTTGCACCAGCAACAACGTCAACAGCACTTATAGTATTGCTTTCCATAAACTGATTGATAAGGTCTTTTGAGTATTTTGCAGGATATGTACCGACAATAGGTTCCATCTGATTTTTATATGCTTCGTCTTCACTTTTAAGACTGCCGTCTTCAAGGCTTACTGCATCATAAACAAGTTCGCTGATTTCGCCGTCAGCAACTGTTACTTCAATAAAGTCTTTCCAGCCGTAGGCATCATAGTTTTTGTATTCAGCGCGGTATGTGCCGTCTTTAAGGTTGGAAAAGGAAACTTCAGAACATGCAGTGAAGGCAAACATACAAAGAACAGCGATGCACAAAATCTTTATAAGTTTTTTCATAAATAACATCCTTTTAATTGTTTTCTCTATAAAAATTGCAGTTTTTAAACAAACCAAATACATCAGCAACAGCTGACGTGTTGCATATTATATATAATACTTATTAATTTGTCAATTTTTGCAGAAATATGTTTACAAAAAATTTACATATACAATAAGTAAAAGTATACGGGGCTATGAATAAAAGATTATTGACATAAATATAAATATAACTTAAAATTATGATAATGCGGTATTATGTGAAAAAACAGGGCAATTGGTAAAATTCACTAAACAATCACGCAAAAATTACAAATTTTACACAAAACAGCGAATAATATTAATTGTACAGAGGTAATATTAATGGCGAAGAATAAAACCAGAAAGCTTACAACAATGGCAATGCTTTTTGCACTGGCTATTGTTCTGTCTTTTGTGGAAAGTCTTATTGCTCCTATGTTTGCATTGCCGCCGGGTGTAAAGCTTGGTCTTGGCAATATAGTGGTTATGTACTGTATGGTGTACATGGGCTACAGCAGTGCGTTTCAGATTTCGGCACTCAAAGGTCTGTTTGCTTTTCTGACACGCGGCTTTACAGCAGGTGTACTCAGCTTTACAGGCGGCATATTTTCCATCACAATTATGTATCTGCTCAAGAAGCTTTTCGGCGAAAAGATAAACTATCACACACTGTCGGTGTTTGGTGCACTTTTCCACAATATCGGTCAGCTTACAGCATTTGCAGTTATGTTTACAAATGCAGCACCGCTGGCATATCTGCCTGTGCTTACAGTTTCGGCTGTGGTTATGGGCCTTGTTACAGGTTCAACCCTTAAGGTTGTTATTCCTGCACTTAAAAGATTATAAAATTGTTTAATATAAACCCAAAGGAGAAATATAACAATGACTATTAAACCATTATTTGACAAGGTTGTTCTTAAAAAACCTGAAAAGAAAGAAACAACAAAAAGCGGCATCATTCTTGCTGCAGCAGCACAGGAAGCACCTGATTTTATGGAAGTAATTGCAGTTGGCGACGGTGCAGTGGTTGACGGTGAAAAACAGCCTATGCTTGTTAAAGTTGGCGACAAGGTTCTTGTTGCAAAATTTGCAGGCACACAGGTTGAAATGGATAAAAAAGAATACACAATTGTTTCACAGCAGGAAATTCTTGCAATTGTTGAATAATAAAAGGGAGATATACACTAATGGCAAAAAGAATTGTTTATGGTCAGGAAGCACGCGAAAGCCTTCAGAAAGGTATCGACGCACTTGCTGATACAGTTAAAATCACACTTGGCCCTAAAGGCAGAAACGTAGTTCTTGAAAGAAAATTCGGTTCACCGCTTGTTACAAACGACGGTGTTACAATCGCTAAAGAAATTGAACTTGCAGACCCGCTGGAAAATCTTGGCGCACAGATGCTGCGTGAAGTTGCAACAAAAACAAACGATGCAGCAGGTGACGGCACAACAACAGCAACAGTGCTTGCACAGAGCCTTGTAAAAGAAGGTATGAAAAACGTTGCAGCAGGTGCAAACCCAATGGATATCAAACGCGGTATGGCAAAAGCCTGCGAAGCTGCAACAAAAGCAATTGTTGCAAACAGCCAGGAAGTAAGCGGTTCTGACGACATCGAAAGAGTTGCAACAGTTTCTGCACAGGATAACTATGTTGGTAAACTTATTGCCGAAACAATGGAAAAAGTTGGCAAAGAAGGCGTTATCACAATCGAAGAATCCAAAACAGCCGAAACATACTCCGAAGTTGTTGAAGGCATGCAGTTTGAACGCGGATATATCACACCATATATGGTAACAGATACAGAAAAAATGGAAGCAGTTATCGACGATGCACTTATCCTTATCACAGATAAAAAAATATCTTCCATTCAGGAAATTCTTCCTGTTCTTGAAGAACTTATCCAGGCAGGCAGAAAACTGGTTATCGTTGCAGAAGATATCGAAGGCGAAGCACTCAACACACTTATCGTAAACAAACTCCGCGGTGTATTTACATCTGTTGCAGTTAAAGCACCTGGCTTTGGCGACAGAAGAAAAGAAATGCTTCAGGATATCGCTTGTCTTACAGGCGGTGTTGTTATCAGCGAAGAACTCGGTTACGAGCTTAAAGAAGCAACACTTGGTATGCTTGGCCGTGCAAGACAGGTTAAAATTACAAAAGAAACAACAACAATCATTGACGGTGCAGGCGAAAAAGAAGATATTCAGGCACGCGTTATGCAGCTTCGCAGCCAGATGGAAGTTACAACATCTGACTTTGACCGTGAAAAACTTCAGGAACGCATTGCAAAAATTGCAGGCGGTGTAGCAGTTCTCAAGGTTGGTGCAGCTACAGAAGTTGAAATGAAAGAAAAGAAACTCCGCATCGAAGATGCTCTTGCAGCTACAAAGGCAGCAGTTGAAGAAGGCATCGTAGCAGGCGGCGGCACAGCACTTATCAATGCTATCCCTGCTGTTAAAGCTATGGCAGAAGAACTTGAAGGTGACGAAAGAACAGGTGCAAAAATTGTTCTTCGTGCTCTGGAAGAACCTGTGCGCCAGATTGCAGCAAATGCAGGTCTTGAAGGCAGTGTTATCATCGACAAAATTATCACTTCCGGCAAAGTTAACTACGGTTACAATGCACAGACAGAAGTTTACTGTGATATGATTGCCGAAGGTATAGTTGACCCGACAAAAGTTACACGTTCTGCACTTCAGAATGCAACTTCCGTTGCAGCAATGGTGCTTACAACAGAATCTCTTGTTGCTGATGAACCTGAAAAAACACCGGACCCTGCAGCTCAGGGCATGAACCCAATGGGTTATTAATATTTAACAAAAATACCCTGTATGGAATTAATTGTTCCGTACAGGGTATAATTTTTTATAAAAAACAATTTATACTATTTACACATTCAAATAGTTATGATATACTCTACATATGGTTTTTGAAACTATATTAAAATGTTTGTGAAAACATTTTCACGTTTGAGAGGAAATTATTGATATGAATAAAAATATTGTACTGCTTGCCGAAACCGGCTCTGACATAACACCGGAAATTGCTGCAAAATATGGCATTTATATAGTACCTATGCATGTTCAGATGGGGGACAAAACCCTTGATGACGGTACTTTCCCGCCGGAAGAGGTGTGCGAATACTACGAAAAAACAGGCAAGGTGCCAAAGACAAGCGGCTCCACACCGGAGGATTTTGAGATTATTCTTGATAAAATTCATGCAGAACATCCCGATAAACATATATTCTATCTTGCATATTCTGCTGTTACAACCTGCTCTTATCACAGCTGTGTCATAGCAAGTGAAGACCGTGATTATATCACCTGCTTTGATACAAAACAGGTTTCGGTAGGCCAGGCTGCATTTGTAATGGAAGTTGCAGAATTCCTTAAAAACAACCCTGATGCACAGATTGATAAAGCAGTAGAATTTGCAGAAAATCTTATGGATAAGGTGCATATGGCCTTTATTCCCGAAAATCTGGACTATCTGCGTGCAGGCGGACGTGTAAGCAATGTTGCAGCTCTTATCGGCAATCTTATCGGTCTGCATCCTTGTATCGAGATTGAAAACGGTTATCTCCTTGCAAAAAAGAAATACCGCGGCTCCTTTAACCGCGTTATTCCGCAGCTTATCAAAGAACACGGTGAAAAATATGGTCTTGACAGAGAAAAACTTTACCTTATATGGACACCGGGTTTCAGCGATGAACTTAAAGCGGTTACAGAAAATGCTGCAAAGGCAGAAGGTTATAAAGAAATCATATGGATGAAAACAGGCTGTGTAATCACCTGCCACGGCGGCAAAGGTGCTTTTGGCATTGTGGGATTTAATAAATAATATAAAAAACAAACGGTATGGTTAGCGACCTCCAGACAAGAAAACACAAACCCAATTTCAGGCACAAAAAGGCTGTTACTGCGTCAGCAACACTTGCATTACACAAAGTAGTGCTGCGTGTCTTTTCCTTGTACCAGCACTTTTTGTGCAAAAATGGGCAAAAATGTACCCACCAAATCACTTTTACAGTGTTTTGGTGGGTATTTATGTTTTCTTATCAGGATGCCGCTTGTTCCCATACCTTTTTTACTGTAATTATAGTCATTTAACTGTTTTCCACTATGATTGTCTGTGTATTGAATGCAAAATCAGAACCGCTTGTTTCCACAACATCCATAATCATATATTGTATTTCTTCCTTGAGTGCAAAATAGTCTGCAGCGCCTGTAAGGTAGGTGTGATACTGCACCACAACATCAAGGCTGGAGGCGTTGAAATTGTCAAACCACACCATAATATTGTCTTTTTTAATGCTGTCGTACTTAAGCAGATTGGCCTTGATATCATCACATATTTTCTGCAGTGTTTCTTTTTTTGTGCCGTAAACAAGACCTATTGTAATTCTTGTTTTGCGCACATTCATCTTGGTCCAGTTTGTTACACTGTCTCCGCCAAGCTTTGAGTTTGGCACCGAGATAAGTGCATTGTCAAAGGTTCTTATGCGGCAGCTGCGGAAGCTCATTTCTTCAACAATACCTTCCATGCCTGCTACGCTTATCCAGTCGCCTATTGCAAAAGGTTTGTCAAACAGAATTACAACACCGGCAAAAAGATTGCTTGCGGTATCCTGGGCAGCCAAAGCCAGAATAACACCGCCAAGGCCAAGGCTTGTCAGCAGACCTGTAACGTCAAAACCAACCTCTTTAAGCAAAATGGCAACGATAAGAAAAATAACTATAACCTTTGCAATTTTTATAAAAAACTGAAGAAGTGTTTTGTTTTCACTTTCGCTGAATTTTTTTGAAAAATGCTGAATGTTTTCAACTATATTTACGGCAATCATACCCAGTATCACAATAACAGCAAGGCGATATACCTTTGTTGTAAAAGCAGTAACAACTGCATTTGTTTCAACACTGAAAGGGATAAGCATAATTGCTGTAACTATGCCTGTAGCTGTAATAAAATAATTTATAGGTTTGCTTATTGCCGCTACAACAGCCTTTTCAATATTTTCGTTTTTGATTTTAAGAATTTTTTGAGTTATAAAACTTGCCTTACTGCTTATAACATTTGCTACAATCTTAAATACTGCAAAAACCAGAACAGCACTTACAAGACCGATAAGAAAATCGGGCAGGGTAGGGGCATCAAGTATTTTAAAATATATTTCATTAATTTTACTCATAAAACACCTCCGCTGATATATACTGCTATTTTATCAGCAAAAAAACAATATATCAACACAAATAATCTGTTTTTCACATAATAAATACATATAAAGCAGTTGACAATCATATACAAAATGGTATTATATTAACAGAAAGTCTGTTTCAGGGCGAGGTGCAATTCCTCACCGGTGGTATAGCCCACGACCGCTTGCAAGCGCTGATCTGGTGAAATTCCAGAGCCGACGGTACAGTCCGGATGAAAGAACCAGCTATTGTTGCTTTTTAAGCCCTGATTGCATATGCAGTCGGGGCTTTTGTTTTTGCAAAAGCTAACACTCGGAAAACAGACCTCATAATTTTGGAGGTAAAAATATGAAAAGAACAAACACAAGAAAACTTACATCTGTTGCAATGCTTGCGGCAGTATCCACAGTGCTGATGTTTTTCAGCTTTAATGTGCCGCTTATGCCAAGTTTTATCAAAATGGACCTGTCCGAACTGCCTGCTTTGATTGCATCCTTTACATTCGGCCCGGTTGCAGGGGTTACGGTGTGCCTTATTAAAAATCTTATCAACGTTTTCTTTACAACAACAGGGGGCGTTGGTGAAATTTCCAACTTTCTCCTTGGCAGTATGTTTGTTGCACCTGCGGGCTTTATCTATCAGAAGATGCGCACAAAAAAAGGTGCGATGATTGCTTCTGTAATTGGCGCTGCAACAATGGCGGTTTTGTCCATATTCACAAACTATTTTGTAGTATATCCTGTATATTCCAACCTTATGGCACCTATGGAAGCCATTATCGGCGCATACCAGGCAATCAACCCTAATGTTGAAACTTTGCTTGACGCACTTATCTGGTTCAATATGCCATATACATTTATCAAAGGTATGCTCAGTGTGGTTATAACAATGTTTATCTACAAACCGCTGGCACCAATTCTTCGTGGTAAAAATCACTAAAAATATTGTTGACAAGTTGTATATTGTCACATATAATATTATTTGAAAATTGAATTTAACTTATTAAGAGTGGCAGAGGGAATTGGCCCTGCGAAGCCCGGCAACCTGCATATGCAAGGTGCTAAATCCAACGGTAAAAAACCGAGAGATAAGTATTTATAGCTCACAGGTTTTTGCCTGTGAGCATTTTATTTGTTTAAAAAGTTAAGTTCTCAATATATTACATTGAAAAAAGGAGTACAAACTATGGCAAAAATGTTATTCACATCCGAATCTGTAACAGAAGGTCATCCAGATAAAATTGCAGACCAGATTTCTGATGCAGTGCTTGATGCTATCCTCGAAAAAGACCCTAACGGCCGTGTTGCCTGCGAAACAAGCGTAACAACAGGTATGGTTTTCTGTATGGGCGAAATTACAACAAGCTGTTATGTTGATTTTCCAAAAATTGCAAGAAAGGTAGTTGAAGAAATCGGCTACACACGTGCAAAATTTGGCTTTGACAGCGAAACAGTTGCAGTTCTCACAGCTATTGACGAACAGTCTCCTGATATCGCTATGGGTGCAAACGACACTGTTGGCGGCGCAGGCGACCAGGGTATGATGTTCGGCTATGCCTGTGACGAAACAGAAGAACTTATGCCAATGCCAATTTCCCTTGCACACAAAATGGCAAAACGTCTTGCAGAAGTAAGAAAAACAGGTGTTGTTGACTATCTCCGTCCTGACGGCAAAACACAGGTTACAGTAGAATACAACGACGGCGTGCCAACACGTGTTGACACAGTTGTTCTTTCCACACAGCACGCACCTGAAGTTACACTGGAACAGATTAAAGCAGATATGATGGAATATGTTATCAAACCAATTATTCCTGCACATCTTCTTGACGAAAACACAAAATATCACATCAACCCAACAGGCCGCTTTGTTGTTGGCGGTCCACAGGGTGACTCCGGTCTTACAGGCAGAAAAATCATTGTTGATACATACGGCGGTTATGCACGTCACGGCGGCGGTGCATTCAGCGGCAAAGACCCGACAAAAGTTGACCGCAGTGCTGCTTATGCTGCAAGATATGTTGCAAAAAACATCGTAGCAGCAGGCCTTGCAAAAAAATGCGAAGTTCAGATTGCTTATGCTATTGGTGTTGCAGAACCTGTTTCTGTGCTTGTTGATACATTCGGCACAAACACAGTACCGGAAGAAAAAATCTCCGAAGCAGTAAGCAAGGTGTTTGACCTTCGTCCGCAGGAAATCATCAAAACTCTTGACCTGCGCAAACCAATCTACCGCAAGCTTGCAGCTTATGGTCACATCGGCCGTGAAGACCTTGGCGTTAAATGGGAAGAAAGAGACAAGGTTGATGCTCTTCTTGCAGCAGTTAATGCTTAATTAAAAAACAAATGATATTCATATAGCAGAATATCCATAAAATGCGAAAGCCAGGCTGTTTAATGCAGCCTGGCTTTTATAGTTTCCGAGCATATATGTAAAATATTGACGTATGACTGTCTGTGCTAGTGTACCCTTTCAACAACGTGTCCCATATACTCAAGATCTTCCTCTGTCATAAACAGATACATAAAATATCCGTCACGGTAGTGATCAGATAGTTCGGGATCATCGTACCAGGTTATGTCCAGATATACATAGCCTTCCGTTGTTTCAACACGGTTCCAGGCATGGTCACCATTTATTGTGGTGCCGCTGCAGCTCCAGCAGGATATACCCTCACGCCTGCAAAGTTCGTAAAAAGCCTCGGCATAACCCTTGCATACACAGCTTTGCTGCACAAGAGCAGCATAGGCAGGATATGACGAAGCAAGTGTAACAAACTCGTAGTCATATTCGGTTACCAATGATATAACAAAGGCAAAATAACAGCATTTGTCATAGTTGCTCATATTCTGGGGCATCTTTTCAATTATGCGGTCTACCACAGCGTAATAAAAATCCACCTCTGCTTTTATTGCATCACGGTCATCAGTTATATCGTTAAGCCAGCCGCCAGGCATATAATAACCGTCCTCGTAGGTTTTCCAACCCATCTGTGTATCAGAGTAAAGGGAAAGCTGCCCGTAGTCTATGTCAAGCGCATCTGTTGCGTCTACAAAATTTCCGAAGAAGTATTCAACGTCATAATCGTCTTCGTTAAAATAATAGTCTTCGTAGGCAAGGGTGCGTTCAAGAACTGTATCGTAAATATACAGTGTAAGGGGGTCGGTTATTTCATCGCGCTTTTTGGGCCGTGCTGAATAGTCACAGTCCAGAATATCAAATCTGCGTTCGTGTTCTCCAACAGTGTTCAGTATAACCACAGCCTGTTTTATATACGGGTCAATATACTCTGCCGCTCTTTGTGCAATTTCATCAGAAAAAGTTTCGTTTTCTTCAAAAATTACGGCATATCGGTTCATATTGATTTCAGCAGACTGCCTGTCAACTGGTGAGGTTTCTGAAATACTGTCTGCAGGAACAATTGTGTCCATTGTACAGGAAGAAAAGATAAATACACACATCAAGAGCAATGTCATACATATATTTTTTCTGTTCATTACTATCCAACCTCTGTATCTTGTATTTCAATAAGAAATTTATCTTTTGCGTATGACGACATAACATCCGCTATGCTGTCCAAAATTTCAGTTCCGTTTTGGGGCATTTCTTCTGTAGATACACGCACATATTCACCATTGCTGTAATACTTGCATACTTTAAGTATACCGTCTGCACTTACAGTGTTTTTCATATCGTTCCATCGGTTAAGATGATGTTTTTCTATAATTTTGTAACAACTTTCTGCCGCTTCATAAGGTACAAGATAGTCTGTGTGATTTTCGTCTGTGTCTTTATTATCCTTGCTGTATACACTCAGCCTAATCATATCACTGTTTTCTGTTGTATAAAGCACCAGTTCAAAGTATCCGCTGTCGTCAGCAGCTTTTTCAGTGCGGTAACAGTCTATAAGCATTGTTCCTGCAGGCAATGCTTTAATATTATTTTCATTTTTATCGCCTGAACAGCCTGCAAGCATAGCAGTGGATGCAAATACAACTGCGATAAAAGCAACTGCAAATACTACGCTGCCTCTTGTAAGTGTTAATAAACTCATATTATACCGCCTTAAGAAATCTATACATAAAATTATTTTTCACCAAGCAGTGATTTCTTAAGACGTTCTTTGAACAATTGATAATCAACAGTTCTTACAACAGTACTGTTTGCATCAGGTACTTTATAGTCTATAGAAAGCGGTGCATTTACGTCATATATAATAACCTGACCATAAGCAGGTTCTTCCATTGTACAGCAGTAGCAATATGCAGAAAGGGAATTTACAACAATATCACTCCACAATGCAACGCCCATAGCCACGGCGTCAGGCAGATCAACAATATGCTGCCCTCTATTGTTAAGGTTGTAGGATAAAAGTGCCTTTGTGCAGTCCACCGCAAATTTGGACATAACGGTGCCGTTTGCCAGTTCTTCAAGGTCTTCTTTATTAAGAGCAGCAGGCCCAAGACAAAGGTCAAAACCTACGATTGTAATTGGAATGCCGCTGTCCAGCATTACAGCATAGCTGTCGGCATCAACATAAACGTTGAATTCAGCAACAGGAGATGAGTTGCCAGGCCCAAAACCTGCTGTGCCCATAGACCATATATGTTTTACCATCTTCATGGCCTCTCGGTCCTTCATAATCGCAAGGGCAATATTGGTAGCAGGCCCAAGGGCAACAATTTCCACTTCGCCCGGATATTTGCGTGCTGTTTCCACAATAAAATCCACAGCATGTTTTGTTTCAGCTGTTCCTTGAGGATGAATAAGGTTCTGGTCGCCCATACCATCCTTGCCGTGTACACCGTCTGCCATAACAAGAGGACGGCGGATTGGTGCTGCGGCACCCGGATATACCTTTATATCTTCACCGCAAACTTCAAGTGTCTGCAAAGCATTTTTTGTTGCCTGTTCAAGAGAGATATTGCCTGCGAGTGTTGTGATGCCTAAAATTTCAACATCAGGGGAAGCAACTGCCATCATAATGGCGGAAGCATCATCGCTGCCTGTATCAGTATCAATAATAAATTTTCTCATATTATACCTCCTGAGATTTTATCTGCAAGTTATTTAATCTGTTTATGCCCAAGGGTCTGCGCTTTCAGGCTTGCGTATATCAGAAAGAAGAAACTGTTCCCACAGATACCACTTGCCGTCTTTTGCATTGCGCAGAGTAACCTGACGTGCGCTGTCTGCACCGCCAGATTTGATATATAAAGTTGCATAGCCTTCGTTCTGATAGGAATATGGGTTTTCACTTACGATAATTGTATAAGGTTCTGCCGGTTTGTAATCATTTTCAGGGGTTGCACCTTCAAAATAACTGCGCGGCACATAATCCTTGTCCATAAATCTGTCGTTGATAAACTGTTTGTCTATACCGCTTAAGCCTGCAGGTCCTTTGAGAAACTGCAGCATATCAAAACACAGCTGACGGTCTTTTGGATAAAAACAGAGTGCTGTAACAGTTAGTGCAGCAGTCTTGAATGGTGTATCCATAGAAGCCTGTGGCAGTGCTTTGAACTGTTCCAAAGTCTGCGGCATATCGGTTATAACAATTTTTTCGCTTTTATTGCCTATATTGGTCACGGCTTTGTTTATTCCTTTTTTTAGTGCATCCTGAGCAGTCTGTTTAAGTTTTCTTTCTGCCTGTCGTTTTAAGTTGTCAAGAAAAGCCATATTATTCTCCTTTCGGGTTATTGTTGCCTTTGTTTATATTGCTGTTAAACTGTATTCTGAATATCTTCAAACAGGGTAGTAACTGCAGCAAACAGTCCATTGCAGTTGGACGGATATTCATAATCGCCGCGGAAGGTCAGCATTTCACCGCCTTCAAGTGTAAATGTGATGGTTGCAACAGGGGCATCAAGTATCTGAATTTCCATCGGTTTTCCATCGTGAGCATAAAGCAGACATTCTGTATCGCGGCATATCTGACGGAAATCATCAAAGTGTGTCAGAGAAACCTCTTTGTTTGCAGTTTCTGCCTGTGCACCGTTTGTAGGGCAGTATTCATATTCAAAAAGAGCTGTAGTGTCGTTATATTTTATATTGTAATAAAGACTGCTGCCTTCCATACCGCCGCCATAATAATAACTTACGCCGATAAGCTCGCCTTCACGGGTGTTTATCATCCCGGGGCCATCAAGTATGTGTTTTTTTGCAAATAATTTAAAATACATAGCAACCCCCATTAAAATCACTGCTGCCGCAAGCAGCACAATAAATATTATTCTGACAATTTTTGAGCCTTTCATCGTCTCACCGCCTTTTGATGTCATATATTATATTTGCTGAACCAAACAAAAAATAACAGTCACAATAAATCATTCTGAATCAGACTGCATATCCTTTGCTTTGGCTATCAGACTGTCAAAATGTGCTTCTACCTTTTCAAACAGGCCGTCTTCCTTAAGGGGATATATATAATTGTGGTAAAACTCCATTTTTCCATCGGGGAAGAAAAAGGTGATGGTGGTGCTTGGCCCGTCAAGAACTTTGTTGCCGTCAGGTTTTCCTTTGTGGTGGCAAAGCAGACAATGGGTTTTGTGGCAGATTTCGCGGAATGTAAAAAAATCTTCTTTGTCCAACACTGCCGTGCCGCTTTCTGCATCTGTCCAGTGGTCCTGCTGATATTCATATTCAAGCAAGGCTGTACCATCTTCCTGTACAGTTATTTTGTAGTGTTTCAGACGCCCATTTTTTCCGCCGCTCATATCAAACCTGACGCCGTATATTGCGCCTGCATAGCTGTTTATCATTCCTACACCGTTGTCAATATGGTTGTATGTTTTGTATCTGCGGTAAAAAAATACAGCAACGTAAATTAAAAATACAGAAATTAATATCAGAATTACAATTTTCATAAATTTTATCCTTTTCACTGCTTCACCGCCTTGGTATTACTGTAATGGTTATCCCATTGCATTTGTAACATACAACTCACAGCTTACGCCGTCACCAGGATAGATGTATGGTACGGTGTAGTTTTTGTTAAGATAGACATTTACACCTGCACCAAGACTGGAAACCTCCAGCTCCCAGTTGAGCGGAATGTAAAATGTGCGCTCGAGGTGCTGATGCTCACTGCCGTCATAAATATCGGCATAAACAGTTATTGCTTTAAGCCCGCCATACCAGGCGTCAAGCAGGTCTTGTCCAGGCACACGCTGGCCGTAGGTGTAAACCACCTTTTCACCGCCGAATTCAATTTCTTTTATAACTTTTGTCTTGCCGTCCACTGTTACTGTGTATTCAGACGGATATGTATTTATCTGATATATATAGTCATTGCCTTTTTTGCCTTTGAACTTAACTTCCTCGTGGTTCATAAAATAAGTGGCAAGGTCCATCTGATAAGGGTAATACTGGTCGCCGTCAAAGGCTTCCACATATACTGTCTGCACAGGGCGTCCCATATGATTTACATAGAAGGTATATCCGTTGTACCAGCCGTTATAGCTTGCCGCACCGGAATCGTAGATATATGTGTTCAGTTTGGCAATTTTTCCGTCCACCAGAAATGTGCCGTCATAATAGGTTGTGCCCATAAAGTAGCTTTCGGTCTGGGCTGTATTATGGTTTGCAGTTATAACCGTCATCAGATTGGCTTCGTAAAGTTCGTCAACACTGAACGGGCTTTCAAGTGACGGCTGTTTGCCGGGTTTTGCTGTAGCTGTCGGTTTTGGAACAGGTGTTGATGCAGGTTCAGGTGTTGGAGTTGGCGAAGGTTTAGGTGTTGATGTCGGTTTTGCGGTTTCTGCAGGTGCGGCTGTTGCTTCAGGCTGTTTTGCTGCCTGTGGAGTAACTTTTGGTGCTGCAACTTCTGCCGCTGTGCCCTCGTTGTATATTTTTGCCAAATCCGCTGCCTTTTCGGTGCGGAATAAAAGGTTTTCGCCATCCGATGTACATACTATATCACCCTGCAGGTCGGTGCGGTAAAGGCCTACTGATGCAAAATCCAGCAAGGTAAGCAGGTCTTTGTGGGGATATCCCTTGTCGTTTTCCTTGCCAACGGAAATTACCGCATATTTTGGTGCAACTCTGCGCAGAAAGTCCGCTGAAGATGACTGACTGCCGCCATAGTTTGCTGTTTTAAGAACAGAAGAGGTAACAGCGGCATCTTTTTTGATAAGCTGTGCTTCCATTTCGGCGGTCATATCACCTGTGAACAGGAAAGATGTGTTTCCGTAGATAATCTTAATCACAAGATTTGCAGCATCTTTATCCACATCTATAATTTCAATGTCTGCATCACCAAGGCGGTAAAAGCTGTTTTCCATAGGAATTTCTATACCGCCGCCGTTTTTGTCGGCATATTTTTTAAAGTCATCAAATTCTTCTGTGCCGTATTCATCAACTGCACAGAATGTCATATCTGCCGCAGCATAGTTAAGTGCTCCAGCCAGACCGCCAATGTGGTCTGCAGCCGCTGAAGTTGCAAATATGTAGTCCAGCTGTTCTATTTCCGCTTCTTTAAGCACTGTGTACATAAGGCGGGAATCGCTTTTTTTGCCGCCGTCTATAAGCATATAGTGGCCGTCGCATTCCACAAGTGCGGCATCGCCCTGACCAACGTCGAAGAATTTTATGGAAAATGCAGGGGGTTCAGCAGTTGCAGGGGTAACTTCAGGTGAAGCCGATGGCTGTGGCTGCGGAGACTGTCCGCAGGCCACAAAAGTTACAAGCAGTGCAAGGCAGAGTATAAACGAGAATAATCTTTTGTAAAGTTTCATAATAACACCGCTTTCTGTTTTTTATGGTTGGCAAGGAACCGAAAGGTTTGCCTTTTCAAAGGATATTTTTATTTCACGCTGCATAATTCTGCGTGCTGTGTAGATGTTTTCTTCTGCCACCTTTGCCAGAACCTGAAGTTCAATATGTGTTTCTGCCAATACATCAACACCGCGGTAAATTGGTGCTTCCTTAAAGATGTCAGGATATTCGCCCGGCAGTTCTGTCAAAGCTTCTTTTACTGCTGCTTCAGCTTTTTCAAGGGAATCTTCATAGCTTACAGGTATATTTACAACTGCAGCAGAGGTAACTTCGGAAAGGTTTATAAGGGAAGAAATTTCGCTGTTGTTGATAATGCGGATGTTGCCGCCGTTGTCGATAATGCTTACTGTTCGCAGACCTATTGTTTTAACTTCGCCGCGGAAACCGTCGATTGTGATGATGTCGCCAACCTGAAATTCACCTTCAAAGATGATAAACAAACCTGTGATAACATCCTCGATAAGACTCTGTGCACCAAAGCCTACAACAATGCCCACAACACCAACCGAAACAAACATTGCTGTTGTGTCAACCCCAAGGCAGCCAAGGGCAACAACAAGACCAACTATGTAGATAACATATTTGAAAAGGTTGCCCACAAGATGGCGGATTGTTTCGCTGCGGCGTTTTTTAAATTTAAAGCAGCCAATGATAAATTTTGCAATATTTGCCACTACCCAGGCTGCAAACAGTACAAATGCTGCTGCAAGAATTTCCTGCCAGCCAAGAGCAGCAAGGGCAGAGTCAGAATAGTGTGTCTGATTAAAGCCGGCTATGGCTCTTCTTGTTTCTTCCGGCAAAAAAGTAAGATAATCAGGGTTAAACAGTGCAACAATCACTGCAAGGATTATAATAAGGGCGATAAATTTTCCAACGCCTCGTTTTTCTGTTTTGTTATTCATAATGTTATTTCCTTTCAAAGTATTTTAAGGATATGCGCCTGAACGCATTATGTACCAAACTGATATCCGCAGTCGTTACATGTGGAATCTGCGGAAGGTGCACCGCTTACATCAAGATTGTTGAATGTGTGTGCCCTGAATATCAGACATTCGGAACACTGATGTCCGTTTGGTCCGCCGTCTGTCCACTGGTGATTTTCATAGGTGTTACACTGCTGACAGTAGTGCTGTGTGCTTTCGGTTGTTCCGGCCACATCCTGCCAGTCATGGCCAAGGGCTGCAACCGTTGTAACAGGCACTGTGTATTCACCGCATACAGTGCATCGTGTGCCGGCAGTGGAGCCTTCAGATGTACAGGTTGCATCTACAGGCGGAACCTGTTCTTCTGTATGTCCTGTGCTTGGAATTGGTATAGGCTGTAAAAACCATGTCTGGCAGTCAGCACAGTATTCTTCATCTGTCATACCATCAGTTGTACATGTAGCGGCATATCCGCTTACTGTAACAACATTGTGTGAAGCAGGTATTGTGCTTTCGCTGATATGTGCACCGCAGTTTATACACTGTGTATGCTGATGTCCTTCGGCTGTACATGTCTTTGCGGTGTCAATTATCCATCCGCTTTCTTCGTGGGATGTTTTTGGAATAGAAAGGCTGTCCATTTCCATGCCGCAGTTTATGCAGTGCAGCGTCTGTCTGCCCTCGGCAGAACAACTTGCACAGGTGATGAGTGTCCAGCTTCCTGCTGTATGTCCCGTTGCCGCAACGGCCTGAGTAACCAGAGTTTCCCCGCAGTCAGTACATTTTGTGTATCTTGAGCCGTCGGTTGTGCAGGTTGCAGCAACAAGTGTTATCCATTCGCTTTCGCTGTGTCCCTTGGCAGCCAGCTCTTTTTCGTTCAGTTTTTTGCCGCAAAGCTTGCAACACTGTTCTTCAGTTCCGTTCTGTACACATCCTGCTGTTTTTATAACTGTCCAGTCGCCTGCAATGTGATTAAGCTGCGGCAGGGGCTTTGTTTCCAGAATTTCGTTGCAGCTGTCGCATTTAAGGGTTAATTCGCCTGCGGACGAACAGGTTGGCTGTGTTGTGGTCTGCCATCCGCCGCTGTGAGAGTGAATTTCGGCAGCTGATACTGATGTTACTGTGCTGTCGGGCAGCAGAGGCGGTTTTTCAAACCCAAGCTTAACTGCTGCAGGGCTTGCGCTCACGGCAATTATTGCTGCCACAGTTATGGCACCTGCCTTAAGGGTGGCTGCAGCTTTGCCTGCCAGGTTATTAAGCGTTTTTTGTCTGTGCCGTTCTTTTTCTTTTTTGCTTTTTATGCCTGCTGCTGTGCCTGCAAATGCAGCATTTGAGATTGCTGATGCATCCGGCAAACTTTGGATTTCTTCGCTGCTGCCACCTTCGTAAGAATCACGTTTGTGCAGTGCTATCTCCACATCTCTGTTGAATTCATCATCGTGAAAAAACTGTTCACTGTGAACATCATATTCATCACTGCGCATAAATTCGCCATTGTTTTCTCTTGCCATTGCTTCACCTTCTTTCCATTTATGTTAATAAAATATTCTCTGATTATATTATGAGATAATAAATTACTTATTTAAATTAGCTGAATGGGTGATATATGGCAAAAGCAAGGGTAATTTTAGGGGTACTAAAGGGTAATACGCAAAAAAACAGAGCATAACCGCAAAGTTATGCTCTGTTTTTTTATGTAATAATATTTATTTTATCTTAAGCAACATATTCATTATTTCAGCACGGCTGGAAATGCCAAGTTTTGTAAATATGTTTGTGGTGTGTTTTTTAACGGTGTTTTCGGATACACACAAATCCTCTGCAATATCTTTTCGTTTTTTGTTGAGGATAAGTTCTTTGAAAACTTCAACCTCTCTTGTTGTAAGCTGTGCAACGGCCGGCCATACTTTTATAATATCCTGCATATCGGGGATAAAGCCGCTGTCAAAGTCATCGTTTACAGCTTTTATTGTTTCTGAAATATTGTTCTGAAATGCTGCTGTGCAATTGTCGCAAGGGTTTTTTGCTTCGTACAGATACATCATATTGTACAGGGAAAGCAGATAAAGTTCGGTGACAAGGTAGGAAATTGACAGAAATTCAAAATTGAGATTTACCTTCTGTTCAATAAACCACACAACAATGTTGCCAAACACCAGTGCCAGCAGTGCCAGCGGCACTTTTGGGGAAGAATGATTTTTCTTTATAATTGCCCACACAATTGCGGCAATCATAATGGAAAAATACAAAATAAGATACACAAAATATAATTTGTGCAGCGGACCATAGTTTTTTACAAGTTTTGCACCGCCGTTTACAAAGATAAGTTCAACAGATTCATAATACCATGGCGCATAGCCCGGTGTCATTGTCAGAAAGAATATCCCGCCGCTTATGCACATCAGCAGTGCCAGAAAAATTTTGTTTCGGGCATATCTGCACTCGTCCATTATTATTATCACCATAAACAACGGCAGAAATACTGCACCAACATATGAAATTTTGTTGGCAAGCAGTGCTTCTTCCAAAGTGGAGGAGGCAGAGCCAAAGGTGTAACCGAGGTTGATAACAAAAACTGCTGTAAACAGCAGAATAAACATCATTTCCTTTTTCTTTACCAAAGCGCAGTAACCAACAAGCAAAGCAAAGGCAATAGCGGTTGTTACAGCATAGGCAATTGTCTTGTTAAATTCGGATTTATCCACAGTATTTACACTTGCTGCAAAAACAGTAAAGGATGATAAAACAACCACTAAGGAAATAACTGCTGCAAAAACAAAAATGTTTACAGCTTTTTCAGATATTATTTTTCTGTTGTTCATATTATCACCATCCTTTTACAATAATCTGCATTTTTATTATATCACTTTTTCCGTAAATCTGCAAACCGCTTATGTATAATAACACAAAAATACATATTTTCAATAATAACCCTTAAAAATCACACCATAAATCACCCCTGATTAACCCACGGGGGTAATAGTTATATAGGATATACAGATGTTATAAATAAGACATAAAGCTACAGGACGGAGGACAATGCGATGAGGAAAGCCATAATGAACAATATGCAGGATTTATCAGATAAAGACCGCTTCGTATTTTCCGTTGACTGTACAGTGTGCGGAAAAAAGTGGACCAGCACGCCGATAAGCTTTTCCAAAGCAGGCGAAACTGTTATCAGCGAAGCAAAGGAAATTGTCTATGCTGCACTTTATCAGAATGAAAAACAGCAGGCTGCACTTAAAGCGGTTGAGGAGGCAAAAATAAATCTTAATTTCTGCCCCGTGTGCAAAAGCATTGTATGCGACAGCTGCTTTATGATATGCGATGACATTGATATGTGCGTTGAATGTGCGGCAGCCCTGCACGAAAACGGAGAACTGGTGGAAGCGCTGTGATAACAGCAAATTTGTTTTATCAATTGAAAATACATACCCGAAAGGAGAAAGAATATGAGCAGATATAAAAAACTTACACTTTTGCATTCCAACGATATGCACGGGGATTTTACAGCAATGGACGTTGATAAAAACCTTGTGGGCGGCGTAAGTATGCTGTCGGGATATATCGACAAGGTAAGACGTGAAGAAGCAAACACACTTTACTGTATTGCGGGGGATATGTTCCGCGGTTCTGTAATAGACAGTGAATTCAAAGGCTTAAGTACCATCGAAATTATGAACGCTATTGCACCTGACGTTGTTACACTTGGCAACCACGAAACAGACTATGGCATTGCACATCTGCTGTTTCTGGAAAAATGTGCAAAATTCCCTATCATAAACGCAAACCTGTTTATCAAATCCAACTATGCACGTCTCTTTAAACCACAGATTGTGCTGGAAGTTGGCGGCATGAAAATTCTGTTTATCGGCATTCTGACAGAAGAAGTTATGGCTCAGGCCAAGTCAGAGGCTGTTATCGGCTCCTTTGTTGACATCCACGAAGCAGCCCAGGAAGTTGGCAAAATCTGCAATGCTTATAATGCAACAGACATTGACCTTACAGTTCTCCTCACACATATCGGCTTTGAAGAGGACAAAAAACTGGCAGCGCAGCTGGACCCTGCATGGGGTGTTGATATCATTGTTGGCGGCCACAGCCACACATTTATCTAAGAACCTGCAGTTGTAAACGATATCCTCATCGTTCAGGCTGGTACAGGCACAGACCAGATTGGCCGTTTTGACCTGACAATAGATACATACAACAACAATGTGGAAAACTGGCAGTGGCAGGCAGTACCAATCAACAGCGATACATGCCCTACAGACCCTGATATTGAAAAAATTCTTGGTGGTTACAAAGCCGAAACCGATAAAAAATACGGCAGAACAATCACACGTTTCCGCCGCAAGCTTACACATCCAAAACGCGAAATGGAAACTGAACTTGGCGGTCTTCTCTCCGACGCACTTGCCGAAAGCCTTGGTCTTGATGTAATGCTGCTTGGCTCCGGCAGTGTGCGCACACAGCAGATGGGTCCACTGGTTGTTTATCAGGACCTTGTTGAATGCTTCCCGTATGATGATGCAACCTATATGCTTACAGTAACAGGCGGTCAGTTTAAGCGCATGATGCAGTTTATGCTGCGTGACGGCGTATGGAAAGGCGAACACTGCGAGTTCTATCAGCTTTCAAAACGTGTAAAAATCGTATATGACATTCCAAACAGCAAAATACTGGAATTTAAATTTGATGACGCAGACCTTGATGATGACAGACTGCTGCGCATAGGTTTGCAGTACTTCCATATCAGCAACTTTACAGATTTCTTCGGTGTTCCGTTTGCAGAAGTGGAAGCAATCAAAAAACCTACTGTTATAACCACATCTACAAGAGATGTTCTGGAAGAATATCTTGCAACACATCAGCATCTTGACCGTGAGATTGACGGCAGACTGACACTTATCAGATAAATCAGATTTGAAATTTACACACGTAGAATAACTGCAGAATAATTCTGACAAAGGAGGTGGATTTTATGGGCAGATACAAAAAGCTTACGCTTCTGCATTCCAATGATATGCACGGGGACTTTGTGGCAGAAAGCACCGACGAAAACCTTGTGGGCGGTGTAAGCATGCTGTCGGGTTATGTTGACAGAGTAAGGCGGGAAGAAGCAAATACGCTTTACTGCATTGCGGGGGATATGTTCCGCGGGTCTGTTATCGACAGTGAGTTCAAAGGTTTAAGCACTATCGATATTATGAACGTAATTGCCCCCGATGTTGTCACCCTCGGAAACCACGAAACCGATTATGGCATTGCACACCTGTTGTTTCTTGAAAAATGTGCAAAATTTCCGATTATCAATGCAAACCTGTACATAAAATCCAACTTTGCAAGGCTTTTCAAGCCACATATCGTGCTCAGCGTTGACGGCATGAAAATTCTGTTTATCGGCATTATCACCGAAAGTGTTATGAAATCAGCCAAAAATGATACTGCTGTGGGCAGCTTTGTGGATATTCACGAGGCTGCGGCGGAAATAGGCAGGATATGCAATGCATATAATGCAACAGATATTGACCTTACAGTATTACTGACACACATAGGTTTTGAAGAAGACAAAGCCCTTGCAGCACAGCTGGATAAGGCCTGGGGTGTGGATATCATCATCGGCGGCCACAGCCACACATTTATCGAAGAACCTGCAGTAGTAAATGATATCCTTATTGTTCAGGCGGGCACAGGCACCGACCTTATAGGCCGTTTTGACATTGTGGTGGATACAGTCGAAAACAATATAGAAAGCTGGCAGTGGCAGACAATACCGATTGACAGCGGCACCTGTCCAAAAGATGAGGACATCGAAAAAATTCTCGGTGCATACAAACAGCAGACCGATGCAAAGTACAACCGCATTATAACCCGTCTTGCCCGCAGGCTTACCCACCCGTCTAGAACACAGGAAACAGAGCTTGGCGGCCTGTTTGCAGATATTCTGGCACAAAGTCTTGGTCTTGATATTATGCTGGTGGGCAGCGGCAGCATACGCACCGACGGTATGGGTTCGCTGGTTATGTATAAAGACCTTGTGGAAACTTTCCCTTATGACAGCCCTGTATATATGCTAAAAATCAGCGGTGCACAGCTTAAGCAGATGCTTTTGTATATGCTGCGTGACGAGGTATGGCAGGGGGTACACAGCAGTTTTTTACAGCTTTCGGGCAGACTTAAAGTGGTTTATGACATATCACACAGCAAAATGACAGCCTTTGAATTTGACGGACAGCCGATAAAGGACGAAATGATGTTTGCAGTTGGAGTGCAGCAGTATCAGTACAACAATTTTGAACGTACATTTGGCACAGACATAGCATTGGTTGAAAAAAACGGCAAAGCCCGTGTGGTTGCAACATCTATAACAGATGTGCTGGAAGAATACCTTGCAAACCATCAGCATATCAGCCATCACACAGACGGCAGACTGACACTTATAAAATAAAACATATACATTATTATTTCTCAATATGAAAGGAGATTACTATGGGACTTATCAAAGCAGCATTCGGCGCAGCAGGCGGCGTACTGGCTGACCAGTGGAAAGACTATTTTTATTGCGATTCTATGGCAGCAGATGTACTTATGACAAAAGGACATAAAAGAAATTCCGGCAGAAGCAGCAACACAAAAGGCAGCGACAACATTATCTCCAACGGCTCGGTAATCAATATCAACGAAGGTCAGTGTATGATTATTGTTGAAAGCGGCAAAATTGTTGACCTCTGTGCAGAACCGGGCGAATTCACATATGACACATCTACAGAGCCTTCACTTTTCCAGGGTGACCTTAAAGGCAATATTTCCGAAGTATTTGCACAGATGGGTAAACGTTTCACCTTTGGCGGCGAAGCACCAAAAGACCAGCGTATTTATTTCTTCAATACAAAGGAAATTATGGGTAATAAATACGGCACACCAAACCCAGTACCGTTCAGGGTTGTTGACCAGAGAGCAGGTATCGACATTGATATCGGTCTTAGATGTTTTGGTGAATATACATTCAAGGTTATCAATCCAATGATTCTTTACAAAAATGTTGCAGGCAATGTTGAAGAAGATTTTACACGTCAGCAGCTTGAAAGCCAGATGAGAAGCGAACTTCTTACAGCTTTACAGCCTGCATTTGCAAGAATTTCTGCAATGGGCATCAGATACTCTGCAGTACCTGGCCACACAAAAGAACTTGCTGACATTCTGCGTGAAGAACTTCTTCCTACATGGGGCGACAGAATGGGTATCGAAATCCAGAAAATCGGTATGAGCTCTATCAAGGCAAGCGAAGAAGACGAAGCAATGCTCAAGGATATGCAGCGTGCAGCAGCATACACAGACCCTAATCTTGCAATGGCATACACAGTTGCAAGCCGCGGCAAAGCAATGCAGGATGCAGCAAACAATGCGGCAGGTGCAGCAACAGGCTTTATGGGTCTTGGCATGATGAATGGCATGGGTAACGATGGCACAATGCAGACCCTTTACCAGATGCAGCAGCAACAGCAGGCACAGCAACAGCAGCTGGCACAGCAGCAGATGGTTCAGCAGACACCGGCACAGCAGAATGTTATAAATCCTGCACATCAGGCAGCTGTACAGAACGGCCCTGGTATGACACCTCCACCGCAAAATGGCTGGACCTGTGCCTGCGGCGCACAGAACACAGGCAAATTCTGTGCTGAATGCGGCAGCCCAAAACCTGCAGAAGAAGGCTGGACATGTGCATGCGGCGCAGTAAACAAAGGCAAGTTCTGCCCTGAATGCGGTGCAAAAAAACCTGCAGGTGTTCCGGTATACAAATGCGACAAATGCGGCTGGGAACCAGAAAAAGGCGTGACACCACCAAAATTCTGCCCTGAATGCGGTGACAGATTTGATGACGGTGACATTGTATAAACATCGGCAATACATTTAAATCCCACTATAAAATATACATCCTACTTACTGCCGCACACAGCAAAGTGCGGCAGCATATGCAGGACAGCACATCTTGACAGGAGGTTCACTATGGGACTTTTTGATAAAATTTTTGAAAAGAAAATATGCTCTATCTGTGGCGGCGAAATCGGTCTTTTGGGCAACAGGAAGCTGGAAGACGGCAACTGCTGCAAAACCTGTGCTGCAAAGCTTTCACCATTTTTCAGTGACAGACGCTCCAGTACAGTGGAAGAAATAAAACAGCAGCTGGAATACCGCGAAGCAAACAAAGCCGAAGTTGCAAAATTCAACACAACCCGTGTTATCGGCGGTGACAGCACAAAAATTTACATTGACGAAAATGCACGCAGATTTATGGTTACATCTGCAAGAAACCTGGCTGATGCAAACCCTGATGTTATCGATTTTGCAATGGTAACAGGCTGCGAAACAGATATCAGCGAAGACCGCGAAGAAGAAAAACGCAAGGACAAAGACGGCAACTATGTAAGTTATATGCCGCCGCGTTTCTCCTGTAGCTATGACTTTGAATTTACGATTTTCGTAAATCATCCTTATTTCAGCGAAATTAATTTCCGCCTCAATTCTTCTTCCGTTCAGACAACACCTGAAGGCGGTGTGCCGGCAGTGCGTATTCCTGACCCAAGAGACAACTACGAATACAGAGAATACGAACAGATGGGCAACGAAATCAAGGCTATTCTCACACAGGCACGTCAGGATGCAAGGGACGAAATTGCTGCAGCAAATGCACCAAAAACTGCTGCAACCTGCCCATACTGCGGTGCAACAACAATTCCTGATGCAAACGGCTGCTGCGAATTCTGCGGCGGTGCTATGGGTTAATCACAGAAAGGTGTGATTTTTAATGAAGAGAAACAATAAGATAATATGTCTTTTTCTTGCTGCAGTGCTGATGTTCAGCTTTACTGCCTGCGGCGGCACTGCGGAACAGCCACCACAGCCTGATGAACAGGTTCAGCAGAATACAGAAGCTCCTGCAGAACCCGAAACTACACCTGCAGAAGCCGGAACACCGTCTGCAGAGACAGAAAAGGACGAAGAAACACAGCCTGCAGAAAACGAAGCTCCTGCAGTTTCAGAAAGCACTTTTGATGCACAGAATGCAGTTGTTATCGAAGAAGTGTCTGGCGGTGTAAAATATGTCTTCAATGTTATGCCGCAGAACGAAAAGGATATGCAGGCACTGGTTGATCAATTTGGCCTTTCCGACAGACACAACACAACAGCTTTCTTTATGGCTGCATATGTAAGATATGCCGAAGATGCAGATGACGGCCTGGCAATGATAGACGTGGTAAAAGGTCCTCAGCCCCTCAGCGACAGCGAAAAGGCCTTTATAAAAGAACGTCTTGCGGATAAAAAATATCTGCCTAAATCCTATTTTGAAGGTGCAACACCTGAAAACAATTACCAGCCGGACAGTCCGTGGACAATTGTTGTTTCCGACGAAGCTGTAAGTGCTCCTGAAGGATACAGCTACACAACAGTGTCCAGCGGCGGTGCAGACAGCCCAAGAAGAGTATGTCTGCGCATAAAAGGTGACAGCCACTATCTCTGGGAGTACAACGGAGTACTGCTGGGCATACGTCTTCCTGCAGAAGAAGACCCGTGGTTATAAAACAAAAAGGGGGCATATGCTCCCTTTTTCTGATAAAAAACAAAATTTATATATAAAGGAGGCTGATTGAATGGCAACACAGGTAACCAACTATCAGTGCCCGGCATGTACAGGTCCTCTGCATTTTGTGGGTGAAAGCGGCCTGCTGGAATGCGATTACTGCCAGAGTCGCTATGCAGTGGAGGAGATTGACAAGGAATATGCTGCTAAAAATGAAAAAGCAGAGCAGAATTTTGAAAAAGCACAGCAACAGGCAGAAAAAGAACAGTCCTGGTGGGATATGTCAGGTCTCAGCGACCAGTGGGGTGCTGACGGTGCAAAGATGAAGGCCTACAGCTGCCCGTCCTGTGCTGCAGAGATAATCTGCGACGAGACCACTGCGGCAACAAGCTGTCCTTACTGTGGAAATCCGTCAATTGTACCGGGACAGTTTGGCGGCGATTTAAAACCTGATTATGTTATCCCGTTTAAACTCAGTCACGAAGACGCAAAAAAAGCGCTTAAAGATTACTATAAAGGCAAAAGATTTCTGCCAAAGGAATTTACTGCCAAAAATAAAATCAGCGAACTCAAAGGCGTTTATGTTCCGTTCTGGCTGTTCAGCTGTAAAGCTGACGTAGATGTGCAATTTGATGCCACCCAGGTGACAACCCACAGGGAAGGCAATTACAACGTGACAACAACAGCTCATTACGATGTGCGCCGCAGCGGCACAGTGCCTTTTGAAAATATCCCGGTTGACGCATCAAAGAATATGCCTGATACACATATGGATGCTGTTGAACCGTTTGATTACTCTCAGCTTAAACCGTTCTCAATGTCATATCTGCCGGGATATCTTGCAGAAAGATACGGACAGAGTGCTGAAGAAAGCATTGAACGCGCCGAAACACGTGCAGTTAATACTGCTGTTGAACAGATGTACGAAGATGCCAGCATCAGCTTTTCCGGCTGTGTGGTAAAAAACAAAAACGTTCAGCTTGAACGCGGCAAGGTAAGCTATGCATTGTTGCCTGTATATATGCTGACAACAAAATACAACAACCAGAACTACATATTTGCCATGAACGGCCAGACCGGCAAGTTTGTGGGCAATCTGCCTGTAAGCAAAAGCAAATACTGGACATATTTCTTCGGCATAGCTGCATCGGTAACAGCGGTACTCGGTACAGCAATTATGCTGTTCTTGTAAAGGAGGCGCAGATTATGAAAAACAGACTTTTTAAAATTTCCGCGCTCGTCCTTATACTCTCACTTGTTTTCAGCCTTGGCGTTTTTGCCGAAAGCACAAAGCAGTATGTTTATGACCCAGTTTATTTGCTGACAGACAGCGAATATGCCGAACTCAATACAAAAGCGGCAGAAATCAGCGAAAAATACGGATGTGCGGTGCATTTTGTTGTCACAGATGACCCATCCGTAAACTATGACAATATCCAGATTTATTCTGAAGATATGTATCTTGAATCTCCGGCCCTTGGTTACGGCGACGGAAAGGACGGCGTAATGCTTGTGCTTGGCACATATGACCGCTGCTACTGGTTGCTTGCCTATGGAGACAAAGGCAACTATGCCTTTACCGATTACGGCAAAGACTGGATGAGTGAGCATTTTGTTGGCAAATTCGGCGATGACGACTGGTACGGCGGTTTCAAAGTGTTTATCGAAGATTGCGATTACATCCTTGGAGAAGCTGAAAAAGGAAAACCTGTTGATATCTATTACGATGAATCAGATATAGGTGTGGAAGGCTACGGCGTTGCACTTATTGCAGGCATCATCATCGCATTTATAGTATGCAGCATCTTCAAATCTCAGATGAAGACAGCCAATATAGCAACAAATGCAAAAGGCTATTTTAACAGAAACGCTGTGGAAATCACAAACAGATATAACCGCCTGCTGCATACAACAGTGACAAGAACAGAGATAAGTGATGATAATGACAGTTCCACTTCC
>JAFSAW010000093.1 GCA_017442085.1 Oscillospiraceae bacterium
CCTCTGAAATGGCATTTAAGATTGCTGGTTCTATGGCTCTCAAGGATGCTCTCAAGAAGGCAGATCCAGTTATTATGGAACCTATCATGCGCGTTAACGTTATCGTTCCGGAAGAATACATGGGCGACGTTATCGGTGACCTCAACTCCCGCCGTGGTCAGATCCAGGGTATGGAAGCAGTTGCTGGTGCACAGCAGATCCTTGCATTCGTTCCACTCTCCGAAATGTTCGGTTACGCAACAGATATGCGTTCCAGAACACAGGGCCGTGGTCAGTATACAATGGAACCATCCCATTATACAGAGCTTCCTAAGAACATTCAGACAAAGCTCATCGAAGGCAAGTAATTTTTTTGAAAAATCTTCTTAATTTCTATTGATTTTTTCATAGAAATACAATATAATAGGATTATTGACATCCAACAATAATTATTATTGATTTTTATCAGGAGGAAACCTCAAATGGCAAAGGCAAAATTTGAAAGAAGCAAGCCACACGTAAATATCGGTACAATCGGTCACGTTGACCATGGTAAGACATCCCTTACAGCTGCTATCACAAAGTACCTTTCTCTCGTTGGCGGCGCTCAGTACACAGACTACGCTAACATCGACAAGGCTCCAGAAGAAAGAGAACGTGGTATCACAATCAACACATCCCACGTTGAATACGAAACAGGTCTCCGTCACTACGCACACGTTGACTGCCCAGGTCATGCCTACTACATCAAGAACATGATCACAGGTGCTGCTCAGATGGACGGTGCTATCCTCGTTATCGCTGCAACAGACGGCCCAATGGCTCAGACACGTGAACACATCCTTCTTGCTCGTCAGGTTGGTGTTCCAGCTATCGTTGTATTCCTTAACAAGTGCGACATGGTTGACGACGAAGAACTCCTCGAACTCGTAGAAATGGAAGTTCGTGAACTTCTCTCCACATACGAATTCCCAGGCGATGACATCCCAGTTATCAAGGGTTCCGCTCTCATGGCTATCGAAGCTTCCAACGATCCAGCAGATCCAGCATACGCTCCTATCAAGGAACTCATGGACAACGTTGACAGCTACATCCCAACACCAGACCGTAAGGCTGATCTCCCATTCATCATGCCAGTTGAAGACGTATTCACAATCACAGGTCGTGGTACAGTTGCTACAGGCCGTGTAGAACGTGGTACAATCAAAGTTGGCGAAGAAGTTGAAATGGTTGGTCTTTCTGAAGAAATCAGAAAAACAACAGTTACAGGTCTTGAAATGTTCCGTAAACTCCTTGACTTCGCAGAAGCTGGCGACAACGTAGGTGCACTCCTCCGTGGTGTTCAGAGAAGCGAAATCGAAAGAGGTCAGGTTCTTTGCAAACCAGGCTCCATCAAACCACACACACACTTTGTAGGTCAGGTTTACGTTCTTAAAAAGGATGAAGGCGGCCGTCACACACCATTCTTTAACAACTACCGTCCACAGTTCTACTTCAGAACAACAGACGTAACAGGTGTTATCACACTTCCAGAAGGCACAGAAATGTGTATGCCTGGCGATAACGTTGAAATGGAAGTTAACCTCATTACAACAATCGCTATCGAAGAAGGTCTCCGTTTTGCTATCCGTGAAGGCGGCAGAACAGTTGGTTCCGGCGTTGTAGTTAAAGTTATCGAATAATTTTAACACCCAAAGAATAATTTTCTAAACAGCATAAAGCCCCTTTGCTAAGGTAAAGGGGCTTAACTGTATATTTTATGGCAGAATTTCTGCACAAACAACAAAATATAAAACATACGAATATATTAAACACCTCTGTATAAAATCTTTATCTTACGATACTGTCACCTTACAGGGTATTTTTGTATAATAAAGCAGTTTAATATATTGGTATGTACAATCGAAGCCTGAAAATACATATTACCGGCACTGTCAAATAAGAAAAAGGAGAAAGTAAAATGAGCATTATTCTTAAAGAAGCTTTGACTTTTGACGACGTACTTCTCGTACCACAGCACTCAAAAGTTGTTCCTGCTGATGTATGCACAAAAACAGTACTCAGCGACAAAATCAAACTGAACATTCCAATTATGTCTGCAAGTATGGATACTGTTACAGAATCCAGAATGGCAATTGCTTTGTCCCGCGAAGGCGGCATTGGCATCATCCACAAAAATATGCCAATTGAAGCACAGGCACTGGAAGTAGACAAAGTTAAAAGAAGTGAACATGGTGTTATTACAGACCCATTCTTCCTTAGCCCGGACAATACAGTTCAGGAAGCTGACGAGCTTATGGGCAGATACCGTATTTCAGGTGTTCCGATTGTTGACGAAAACAAAGTTCTTGTTGGTATCATCACAAACCGCGATATGCGCTTTGAAAACGATATGACAAAAGCTATCAAAGATGTAATGACAAAGGATAATCTTGTTACAGCTAAAGTTGGTACAAGCCTTGAAGAAGCTGAACTTATCCTTAAAGCAAATAAAATTGAAAAACTTCCTATCGTTGATGACAACGGCGTTCTCAAAGGTCTTATCACAATCAAAGACATCGAAAAGAGAATTCTTTATCCAAACAGCTCCAAAGACGAAAAAGGCCGTCTCCTCTGCGGTGCTGCAGTAGGTATTACAAACAATATGATGGAACGTGTAGCAGCACTTGTTAATGCAGGCGTTGACCTTCTCTCCATCGATACTGCACACGGTCACTCTCAGGGTGTTCTTGACGCAGTTAAGAGACTTAAAGAAGCTTTCCCTGAAATTACACTTATGGCAGGCAACATCGCAACTCCTGAAGCTTGCGAAGCTCTCTTTGAAGCAGGTGCAGATATCGTTAAAGTTGGTATCGGCCCTGGTTCCATCTGTACAACACGTGTTGTTGCAGGTATCGGTGTTCCACAGCTTTCCGCAGTTATGGACTGCTATGAAGTTGCTAAAAAATATGGCAAACCAATTGTTGCTGACGGCGGTATCAAATACTCCGGCGACATCACAAAAGCAATCGCTGCAGGCGGCAGCTGTGTAATGCTTGGTTCTCTCCTTGCAGGTACAGAAGAATCCCCTGGTGAAACAGTTATCATCGGCGGCAGAAACTTCAAATCCTACCGTGGCATGGGCTCCAGCGGTGCTATGAGCTGCGGCTCCAACGACAGATACTTCCAGGACGGCAAAGCTAAATTTGTTCCTGAAGGTGTTGAAGGCGTTGTTCCTTACCGCGGACTTGCAAAAGACAACATCTACCAGCTTGTTGGCGGTCTTCGTGCAGGTATGGGCTACTGTGGTACAGCTACAATTGACGAACTTAAAGAAAACGGCAAATTTGTAAAAATCACAGGTGCAGGCCTTATCGAAAGCCACCCACACGATATCAAAATCACAAAAGAAGAAAACAACTATTCTGTAGGCGACTACAAATAATCAGAAACAGTTTTTCCGCCGGTATGTATTTTCATACCGGCGGTTTTTTATACAAAATAAAACTGCAGAGTCATAAGCTGACCCTGCAGTTTTATTTATATAGAGATAATGTCAGATTTTTGTTTTAAGATTTTTGTAAACCTTTTTCAGTATGGCTTCCAGCTGTGCAGATTCTTCTTCTGTAAGACTTTCGGATAATGAACGGTTAACCTTTTTAAGACAGGAAGAAAAGCCTGCTGCAAGCAATTTTCCTTCGCTGGTGATGGACACATATTTGGTCTTTTTATCATCGTCACGGAAATGGGTTTCTACAAGCCCCTTTTTTACAAGTCTGCTTATTGTGCCCTGCATGGTTGCCTGAGAAACACTGAACAGCTTTTCCAGTGCCTTAAGAGAAAGGCTGTCTGCCTTGCTGAGAAAAAGCACCGACAGTATTCTTGCCTGAGAGAGAGTTATATTGTATCTGCCCAGTTCGCTGTTTGCCTTTTTTTCAAGCAGGTCACTGATAAGCTTTATTGTTGTTGCTGTATTGTTGTGTTCCATAGTTAAAAGTGTTTTCCTTTCGGAGATGGCGATTAAATGCGATGATAAAGTGAGATGATTATTATTTTATAGGTTGATAATTACAGACTGCCGTCTGCAGACTGTAGGGGCGAACTGTGTTCGCCTGTTAATTGTTGATTACAGATTTTTACAGCAAAAGTTTCAAAACTTTGTCCTCTGGACGTCACTTTGACCGCCCAAAGTGACCAAAAGCGCCGCTGATTGCACGCAGCGGACCCATGCGGAGCAGTACGCTGCACGCTATCCTTGCATCGTTTGGCTTTCAGCCAAACCGCTTCGGACACGGTTGTGTGTATAC
>JAFSAW010000094.1 GCA_017442085.1 Oscillospiraceae bacterium
ATTTCGATTGTTTTACCGGATGTGGAAGCGATAAGACCACGCATACCTGCAAGCTGTTTGATCTGGTTCATGGAACCACGGGCACCGGAGTCAGCCATCATCCAGATTGGGTTTCTTGCGTGCATGTTTTCCTGAAGAGCCTTGGAAACAAGGTCAGTTGTATCGTTCCACTGGCTGATAACATATTTGTATCTTTCTTCGTCGGAAAGCATACCGCGTTCGTATTTTTTGCGGATGCTTGCAATTTTCTTTTCTGCGTCTTCAAGCAGTTCTTTCTTTTTAGGAGGGATAACAGCGTCACAAACAGCAACTGTGATAGCGCCTTTTGTGGAGTATTTGAAGCCCTGGTCCTTGATTGCGTCAAGAACAACGGATGTTTCTTTTGTACCGTGTTTTTCGATACATTTTTTAACAATCTGACCAAGCTGTTTTTTGCCTACAAGGAAGTCGATTTCCAGCTTGAGAGCATTTTCTTTTTTGCTTCTGTCGATATATCCGAGGTCCTGTGGGATTGGATTGTTGAAGATGAGACGGCCAACTGTTGTGTCGATGATAGCAGAAACTTCTTCGCCGTTCCATTCGCCTCTGCGGCGAACTTTGATTTTTGCATGAAGTGTAACATCACCGTTTGCATAAGCCATAAGTGCTTCGTCTTCGTTGCGGAAAACCATGCCTTCGCCCTTGTCGCCTTCGTCAACCATTGTAAGGTAGTAGGAACCAAGGATCATATCCTGTGTAGGAACTGCAACAGGAGAACCGTCGGAAAGTTTAAGCAGGTTGCCGGAAGCAAGCATAAGGTTTCTTGCTTCGTCCTGAGCTTCTTTGGAAAGCGGTACGTGAACAGCCATCTGGTCACCGTCAAAGTCAGCGTTGTAAGCTGTACATACCAGTGGGTGAAGTTTGAGTGCACGGCCTTCTACAAGCACAGGTTCAAATGCCTGGATACCAAGACGGTGAAGTGTAGGGGCACGGTTGAGAAGAACCGGATGGCCTTTGATAACCTTTTCAAGTGCATCCCATACTTCGCTGCCTGCTTTTTCAACCTTTTTCTTAGCAGATTTGATGTTTGTTGCGTGACCTTTGTCAACAAGTTCTCTCATAACAAATGGCTTGAACAGTTCAAGTGCCATTTCTTTTGGCAGACCGCACTGGTACATCTTGAGGGACGGACCAACAACGATAACGGAACGGCCGGAGTAGTCAACACGTTTACCGAGAAGGTTCTGACGGAAACGGCCCTGTTTACCCTTGAGCATATCGGAAAGGGATTTGAGAGGACGGTTGGATGTACCGCCTGTTACAGGACGGCCTTTTCTGCCGTTGTCGATAAGAGCGTCAACAGCTTCCTGAAGCATACGTTTTTCGTTTCTTACGATGATGTCAGGAGCAGAGAGTTCAAGAAGTTTTTTAAGACGGTTGTTACGGTTGATAACACGTCTGTAAAGGTCGTTAAGGTCGCTTGTTGCAAATCTGCCGCCGTCCAGCTGAACCATTGGTCTGATATCAGGTGGAATTACAGGGATAACTGTAAGAATCATCCATTCAGGACGGTTGCCGGAAAGACGGAAGCTTTCGCAAACTTCAAGACGTTTGTAAAGTTTAACCTTTTTCTGACCTGTAGCTGTTTCAAGTTCTTCTGTAAGTTCTTTGGAAAGCTGGTCAAGGTCAATTTTCTGCAGAAGTTCAAGGATAGCTTCTGCGCCCATGGAAGCTTTGAAAGCATCTTCGCCGTAGCGTTCCACCATTTCGTTGTATTCGTTTTCGCTGAGAAGCTGTTTGTCTTCAAGGTTTGTAAAACCTTTGTCAGTTACGATATAGCTGGAGAAGTAGATAACTTTTTCAAGAGCTTTAGGTGTAACATCAAGGATAAGACCGATTCTTGATGGAATTGCTTTGAAGTACCAAACGTGAGAAACAGGTGCTGCAAGTTCAATGTGACCCATTCTTTCACGTCTTACTTTGCTGCGTGTGGATTCAACGCCGCACTTGTCACAAATCTGGCCTTTGTGACGGTTTTTGTTAAGTTTACCACAGTTACATTCCCAGTCTTTTGTAGGTCCGAAAATTCTTTCGCAGAAAAGACCGTCGCGTTCTGGTTTGAGTGTGCGGTAGTTTATAGTTTCCGGTTTTGTAACTTCACCGCGGGACCATGCTCTGATCTGGTCAGGTGAAGCAAGACCGATTTTTATGGATTCAAAAGTATTATGTGCCATAATTTTTCAGCAAACTCCTTTTCGTAAATGTTAATCAGTTGAGACTTAAAACTTAAAAGTTTTGCAGAACAATATATTTCGGTGCCCGCCTGCAGGGCAGGCACTGTATATAATGAAATATATTAATTATTAGAATTCGTCATCTTCGTCGCCTGCGTCAAAAGAGAAGTCATCCATCAACGCACTGCTTTCAGACAGTTCGATGTCGTCTGTCTGTGTGAAGCCTGTTTCAAAGTCTTCATTCTGACCAACTAACTCTGTTGCAATTTCAGTTGCAAAATCTGCTTCGTCATCATAAGTCTGTTTAAGGTCAATTTCTTCGCCTTCTTTGTCGAGAACGCGGATGTCAAGACCAAGAGACTGCATTTCTTTGATAAGAACGCGGAAGGACTCAGGAATACCAGGTTTTGGAATTTCGTTGCCTTTAAAGATAGCTTCGTATGTTTTTACACGGCCAACCATATCGTCGGATTTAACTGTAAGGATTTCCTGCAGTGTGTAAGCAGCACCGTAAGCTTCAAGTGCCCAAACTTCCATTTCACCAAATCTCTGGCCGCCAAACTGAGCTTTACCGCCCAATGGCTGCTGTGTAACAAGAGAGTAAGGACCGATGGAACGGGCGTGGATTTTATCGTCAACCAGGTGGTGCAGTTTGAGGAAGTATTTGTAACCAACTGTTACAGGGTTATCAAATTTTTCACCTGTTCTGCCGTCGTAAAGTGTAACTTTACCTGTTTCAGGCAGGCCTGCTTCTTTAAGTGCTTCAAAGATATCTGTTTCTTTTGCACCGTCAAATACAGGTGTCATAACCTTCCAGCCAAGTGCTTTTGC
Organism: Oscillospiraceae bacterium; assembly: GCA_017442085.1. Classification (GTDB taxonomy): domain Bacteria; phylum Bacillota; class Clostridia; order Oscillospirales; family Ruminococcaceae; genus RGIG3102. The sequence goes on from JAFSAW010000094.1 coordinate 3,045, forward strand.
AGCATAGCCAAGGTGAACTTCGAGAACCTGACCGATGTTCATACGGGAAGGAACGCCCAATGGGTTAAGAACAAGGTCAAGCGGTGTGCCGTCTTCAAGGAACGGCATATCTTCCTGTGGGAGAATGCGGGAAACAACACCCTTGTTACCGTGACGGCCGGCCATTTTGTCACCTACAGAAATCTTACGTTTCTGTGCGATGTAAACACGAACAACCTTGAGAACGCCGGGTTTGATTTCGTCGCTGTTTTCGCTTGTAAATTCTCTTACGCCTACGATTGTACCGTATTCGCCGTGTGGAACTTTAAGGGATGTGTCTCTTACATCACCTGCTTTTTCACCGAAGATAGCACGGAGAAGTTTTTCTTCAGGAGAGAGTTCTGTTTCACCTTTTGGTGTAACTTTACCAACAAGGATATCGCCGCTGGAAACCTCTGCACCTACACGGATGATACCGTTTGCATCAAGGTTTTTAAGTGCATCTTCACCAACGTTAGGGATTTCTCTTGTAATTTCTTCAGGTCCCAGTTTTGTTTCTCTTGCTTCGATTTCGTATTCTTCAATATGGATGGAGGAGAATACGTCGCCGCTTACAACTCTTTCGTTGATGAGGATAGCGTCTTCGTAGTTGTAACCTTCCCATGTCATATAGCCAACGAGAACGTTTTTGCCAAGAGAGATTTCGCCCTGGTCTGTGGATGGACCGTCAGCGATAACCTGACCTTTTTCTACAACCTGACCTTCGCTTACGATTGGTCTCTGGTTGATACATGTGCCCTGGTTGGAGCGCATAAATTTAATGATATCGTATTCGTCAACTGTTGTTGCGTCTACGCGGATTATAATTTTGTCTGCAGATACTTTTTCTACAACACCGCCGTTTTTAGCGATAACAACAATGCCGGAGTCGTAACCTGCTTTGTATTCCATACCTGTAGCAACGATTGGCTGCTGAGGACGGAGAAGAGGTACAGCCTGACGCTGCATGTTGGAACCCATCAGTGCACGGTTTGCGTCGTCGTTTTCAAGGAACGGAATCATTGATGTAGCAACGGAAACCAGCATTTTTGGAGAAACGTCCATATAGTCTACGGATTCTCTTGGTGTTTCAAGGATTGCATCGCGGAAACGTGCGTTAACACGAGGACGAATAAAACGGCCTTCTTCGTCAAGAGGTTCGTTTGCCTGTGCAACAATGTATCTGTCTTCAACGTCTGCTGTCATATAAACAACTTCGTTTGTAACAACGCCTGTTTCTTTGTCAACTCTGCGGTATGGTGCTTCGATAAAGCCGTATTCGTTTACTCTTGCAAATGTAGCAAGGTAGGAGATAAGACCGATGTTAGGACCTTCAGGTGTTTCGATAGGGCACATTCTGCCGTAGTGAGAATAGTGAACGTCACGAACTTCGAAGCCTGCACGGTCACGGGAAAGACCGCCAGGACCAAGAGCGGAGAGACGGCGTTTGTGTGTCAGCTCTGCAAGTGGGTTTGTCTGGTCCATAAACTGTGAAAGCTGTGAAGAACCAAAGAATTCTTTGATAACAGCAACAACAGGTTTGATGTTGATAAGGCTTTCAGGTGTGATAAGCTCTCTTTCCTGCTGTTCCATTCTTTCTTTGATTGTTCTTTCCATACGAATGATACCTGTACGGAACTGAGCCTGGAGAAGTTCGCCAACAGAACGGATACGGCGGTTGCCAAGGTGGTCGATATCGTCGTATTCGCCTACGCCGTCAGCAAGACAGAGTGCATAGCTGATGGAAGCAAAGATATCGTCGATTGTGATGTTTTTAGGGATAAGTCTTTCGCGGTTTGCTTCAAGAAGTTCCATAAGCAGCTGCTTGTCTTCACCTGCTTCGTCCATAACTTCTTTGAGAACTGCAAAGGAAACCTTTTCGTTAAGGCCAAGGTCTGTTGCATCAAAGCCGAGAACTGCTTTGTGGTCAACCATACCGTTGGAGATAACTTTAACAACCTTTTCGCTCTTTTCGTCAACTTTAACGTATGTTACTGCAACACCGTTGTTTTCGATAACGTATGCAAGTTCTTCGCTGATTTTTGCGCCTTCTTCACAGAGGATTTCGCCTGTGAGAGGGCTTACGATTGTTTCTGCTGCAACCTTGTTGATAAGGCGGTTTGCAATGGAAAGTTTTTTGTTGAACTTGTAACGGCCGAAACGGGAAAGGTCGTATCTTCTTGGGTCGAAGAAAAGGTTGTGGATATGTGTCTGGGAGTTTTCTACTGTTGGAGGGTCGCCCGGACGGAGCTTGCGGTATGTTTCAAGCAAGCCTTCTTCCTGGTTGGATGTGATATCCTTGAGCAGAGTAGCTTCGATGATTGGGTTTTCGCCAAACAGTTCACGAATCTGGCTGTCTGTGCTTACGCCAAGTGCTCTTACAAATGTTGTAACAGGAAGTTTGCGGTTTTTATCGATACGAACATAGAAAATGTCGTTTACGTCTGTTTCGTATTCAAGCCATGCACCACGGTTTGGGATAATTGTGCCGCTGTAAAGCTCTTTACCTGTTTTATCGTGGTCAAGTTTGAAATAAGCGCCAGGAGAACGGATGAGCTGGGAAACAACAACACGTTCAGCACCATTGATGATGAATGTGCCGCTTTCGGTCATTTTTGGGAAATCACCCATAAATTTTTCCTGCTCTTTGATTTCGCCTGTTTCTTTGTTGAGAAGACGAATTGTAACTCTGAGAGGAGCTGCGTAAGTTACGTCACGTTCCTTACATTCTTTTACAAAGTATTTTGTTTTTTCATCAATGCGGTAGTCTACAAATTCGAGAGCAAGTGTACCTGTGTGGTCTTCAATAGCGCCTGTGTCTCTGAAAACTTCACGGATACCTTCTTCGATAAACCAGCGGTAAGAAGATTTCTGCACTTCGATAAGGTTTGGCATTTCCAAAACTTCGTCGATTTTTGCAAAGTTCATACGCTGTGTTGTGCCAAGCATGGTTGGTTTTACTTTCAGCATGTTTCGATTTTCTCCTTTTTAAAATTGTTTTGCTCTTTTGTTTTGTGGATTGCAAAACCCACTCCAAAACAAAAGTGGCACGGGGCCTTGCGCTTTCAATAATAATAAAGGCAATGACATCTCATCTTCCGCGGCACAGAATTACTGCCTGCAGAAGCTTATGTCCATCGTTTCAAAAGGGCAATAAAATACCATTGGTACCTATCGCATTTCTGAATTCCGACAAGATTCGGGCCCAAAACGTGCACAGAATTACTGCACATTTGAGGCCGTAAAACTTTATGTTGCCAAAATTTTAAACAAAATTCGTACAAACAACAGATTTTTTAACACTATTTTTGTAAAAATTCACTAAAAGTTTTTAACAAATTCTCAAAAATCGCCTAATTAGCCATTATTGTACATTTTGTAATTATATCGCTGTTTTGTCAAAATGTCAATAAAAAATTAAATGGTAAATATTTTTTCTCTTGACAAGGTTTCAGGGCTGATAAAAAGCGGCATTCTGACAAAAAGTTACTTATGTCTGATTTTTTAAATTTCTGCTTTGTGTGCAATTTTGTATTATCCTTTATTGCAAAACACAAAAAGGTATAGTATACTTTTGTTTTGACCTGCCCTGCAGGGCGGTTAGAAAATAAATATAATAAAAAGGTTTTTATCTATGTGGTTTTTATTTACAATATGTACTATTCTGATGTGGTCCGGCAGTGACCTGTTCAGTAAAATGGGTACCCAGCCAAGCGACAAGCTGAGTCACTTTAAAATGCTTATGGCTGTAGGTTTCGTAATGGGTGTTCACGCCATATGGCAGATTGCTGTTGGCGGCGTGGAATATCAGTGGTTTAACTTTCTGGCATATCTGCCTGTAAGTGCGATGTACATTATTTCAATGATGTTTGGCTATATGGGGCTTAGATATATCGAGCTTTCCATATCATCGCCTATCTGCAATTCTTCCGGTGCCATGGTTGCACTGATGTGCTTTGTGCTTCTTAAACAGACAATGCCGCCCCTTGCACTTGCTGCAGTAATTCTTATCTCCCTTGGCATCTTTCTGCTTGCGGTGTTTGAAAAAATCGACACAGACAAGGCACGACGCAGCGAAGGCACAAAAATTGACAGCAGATACGAAAGAAGCGTCCTTGCAATTGTATTTCCTGTTTTGTATCTTATCATCGATGCCATGGGCACATTTCTTGACGGGCTGTATTTTGACTTTGCAATGCCGCAGATTTTCTATACAGGCATTACAGAAGAAACCGTTGAGGTTGTGTGCAACATAAGCTATGAGCTTACCTTTATGGTTGTTGGCATTATCAGTGCAGTTTATGTTCTTGGCATCAAAAAAGACAAAATTACCCTTGCAAACGACAAATTCAAGGGTATTGCCGCAGTTTTTGAAACAATAGGTCAGTTTACATATGTTTTCGCCCTCAGCGGCAATGCAATTGTGGCAGCACCTGCCATAGGCAGCTATACAGTTTTCAGCGTGCTGTGGTCCCACATTTTCCTTAAAGAAAAGCTGCAGAAAAAGCAGTATTTTGTTATAGGCATGGTGCTTGTGGGTGTTATTATGCTGGCAATACTGGATATGTAGCATTAAGCAAAATACTTTCGGCCGCACACTTTTGCCGAAATGCAACAATTACACACATAAAACCAAAGGCTTATCGGTTACAAAACCGATAAGCCTTTTTGTTATTTTCAAATTATATTCAATTACAGGTTATACAATTCTGTAAATTTATTTTCCAGATAGTCTGCAAAAACCGTAGGGTCAAAGCTGCCCACTGTTTTTTGCAGTATCTGTGTAGGTGTGTAAAGCTGACCGTACTGCCAGATGTGCTGTCTGTTCCAATCATTGATTGGTGCAAGGTTGCCGTTTTTTACACATTCTTCAAAATCTACAGTTTCTTTCATCTTTTCAAGGAACTGTGCACCATAGGCCGAGCCAAGGGCATAGGACGGGAAATAGCCTATATTGCCGCCTGACCAGTGGCTGTCCTGCAGAACACCTTTTTTATTGCTTGAAACATCAACGCCAAGGTATTCTTTGTACATTCTGTTCCATTCTTCAGGCAGGTCCTTAACTTTAAGCTCACCTGCCATAATGCGTTTTTCAAGTTCGTAACGCACCATAATATGCAGGCAGTATGTCAGCTCGTCTGCTTCGATACGGATAAGCCCCGGCTGAACACGGTTGACAGCCTTGTAAACATCCTCTGCTGTAAAATCTGAAAGCTGTGGAAAAACCTCTTTGAGTTTTGGGAAAATACAAGCAATAAACTCTCTGCTGCGGCCGATATAGTTTTCGTAAAAACGGCTCTGGCTTTCGTGGATACCCATACTTACACCGCCGTCCAGCACTGTAAATGCAAATTCGTCCGCTACACCCATTTCGTAAAGTGCATGGCCGCCCTCGTGAACCACACTGTAAAGAGAATTTGAAAAATCGTCTTCGTGATATTTTGTTGTTATGCGCACATCAGCATGAGAGCCGAGTGTTGTGGTGAAAGGATGCTCGGTTGTGGAGATTCCGCAGTGGTTTTTGTCCAGACCCATAACATCCATAATATAGAGACTAAGCTGGTGCTGCAGTTCCTGCGGAAAATCGCCTTTTATGCAGCTGTCATTAAGCTGTGGCTTTTCGCTGATTTTTTTGAGCAGCGGAACAATGCGGCTGCGCATTGTTGCAAAGAATTCATCACATTTTGCTTTGTCAAGGCCGTCTTCAAACTCGCCAAGCCAGTAGTCATAAGGGTCCTTGCCCGGTGCACACCAGTCTGCAATCTGTCTGTACATATCAAACATCTTTTCAAGGTAAGGCAGAAACATTTCAAAATTATCCTCTTCCTTCGCTGTGTGCCACACATCGTCCGCTTCGCTTATCAGCTTCTGCAGTTCGATATATTTATCTGCAGGTATTTTCTGCATCTGACGGATGGATTTAAGCATAAGGAACACCATACGCTGTTCTTTTTCGGCAAGTTCTGCTTTGTTTGCTTCAAGAAACTCCAGCAGCTCCACTGTTTCCCTGCCTGTGGAAAGGCTGTAAATTTCGCCGCTGAGCACAGCCATTGTCTGCGCACGGTTTGCCCCTGTGCCCCTTGGCGCTGTGGTTGCACCGTCATAATAGAGCACTGCTGTTGCGTGATTGTAGGCTGCAAGCTTTGCCTGCAGTGCATAAAGTTTTTCTCTTGCCTGTTCAATAGTCATTTTATTATCCTCTGCAAATTCTATTTTTATATGCTTATTTTCTGCTGCGGCATCTTTCAGTGTGCCCAGTACTTTTTTGCCGTATTCACTGCTGCCTTCCACGACAATTACAGCATCTTCGCTGTATGATGACATAATGTCATAAAGCGCATCAAGATTTTTGCCGTAATACTCCGGAAAACCAAGTTCTTCCGACAGCGCCTTGTGAATTGCCGCCCTGTCACTGTTTAAATCAAGTTTAATCTTTTTCACTGTTTCACCCCTTACTGAAGAACAATGTTTTCGTTCCATACAAAGCCGTCTTCGGCATCATAAACCTGCTCAAAACTTTCGTAATGGTCAGCTGTATAGTAGATATCAAAATCATCTGTGCTGTAGACAAGCCTTTCGGCATCACGGTAGCCGCCCGCATAGTTTACATCGCATTCGCGGTAGTTTTCTCCCTCCGGCAGCAAGCCCTCGCGGTTGCCGAATTTATCGCCGCCTATGCTTTTGCCGTCAGCCACCTGCCACAGATTGCCTTTGTTTGACTGCCAGCCCAGCTTTTCCGCCTCGTTTTTGGTTATATAATTTGGCGGCAGTTCTTCCCATTCGTAAATATACGCCGCCACAGCTTCGGGTGCTGTGTAGCTTTCGCCGTAGGTTATTTCGTATTCATCGCTGTTTTCGTCGGTGGTCTGGGCTGCATCTGTTTTGCTGTTTTCCGTGACTGTCTGTGTATTTTCTGCAGGTGATGCAGGTTTTGCTGTGCAGCCCGTAAAAGCAGAAATCACAAATGCAAAGGACAGTATAACCGCCGCAAGTGACAGATATTTCTTTTTCATAAAATCCCCTCGCCTGAATTTATTCAATGTATTTATATTAACATATAAAGCTATAAAAAAACAGCCCTGACCGTCGTCAGAGCTGTAGAAATTTTGTGATAATATTCAGTTAAAAATACATACTGTTTTCAGGGAACTTATCTTCGCTTGTAACCCTTACGCCAAGTTTTTTAAGTGTTGAAAGGTCCCCCGTGCGCAACATTACGTTGCTGTGCAGGTCTGCCCCGCGCAGTTTTGGCAGCTGGTTGAGCGCCTGCTCTACCATTGGGTTTGTTGACATTGAAACTGTAAGTGCAAGCAGAACGTCGTCAAGCTTGAGTGCAGATGTGCGGCTGCCCAGAACTTCTCTTTTAAGCTTAAGCATAGGTGCCAGAACTTCGGCAGGAATAAGCTTGATATGGTCAGGAATACCGCTTAAATATTTGATTGCATTTATTGTTGCGCTGCTTGTTGCAGACATAATATCACTTGCCTTGCCTGTGATGATTGTGCCGTCACAAAGTTCGTAGGCAACACAGTTTTTGCCTGTCTGTTCGTGTTTTTCAATGGCAGGCTTTACACACGGGCGGTCTTCGGCTGCATTAAGCTGAAGCTGACGCAGAATATTTTCCAGTTTTTCAACTGTGCTGCGTTCAATTTTGCCCATTTTGAAATCGCAGATTGCTGTGTAGTAACGTGCAATAATCTCCTGATAGGAAGCATATTTTGCAGCCTCGTCATCAATGATGGCATAGCCTGCCATATTAACGCCCATATCTGTAGGAGAACGGTAGAAGTTTTCATCCCCTGTAATCTTTGAAAGAATTGTTTTTACAATCGGGAATGCTTCAACGTCACGGTTGTAGTTTACTGTTGTTTCGTTGTAGGCTTCCAGATGGAACGGGTCAATCATATTTACATCCAGAAGGTCTGCAGTTGCTGCTTCGTATGCAAGGTTTACAGGGTGCTTGAGAGGCAGATTCCATATAGGGAAAGTCTCAAATTTTGCATAGCCTGCCATAACACCGCGCTTGTGTTCGTGGTAAACCTGGGAAAGACACACTGCCAGCTTGCCGCTGCCAGGGCCCGGTGCTGTAACCACAACAAGCGGTTTTGTTGTCTGTACAAACTCGTTTTTGCCGTAGCCTTCATCACTTACAATGCTGTTTACATCCCCCGGATAGTTTGGGATAACATAGTGACGGTAGCTTTTTATGCCAAGATTTTCCAGCTTACGCACAAAGTTATCCGCTGCAGGCTGGTGGTTGTATTTGTTGATGACAATGCTGTTAACCGCAATGCCCATTGCTTTAAATTCGTCAATAAGGCGCAGCACATCCATATCATAGCTTATGCCAAGGTCTGCACGCACCTTTGTTTTTTCGATATCGTCTGCTGAAATGCAGAAGATAATTTCGGCCTGGTCTGCCATAGACTGCAGAAGACGGATTTTTGTATCCGGCTTAAAGCCCGGCAGTACACGGGATGCGTGGAAGTCGTCAAACAGCTTGCCGCCAAATTCCAGATACAGCTTGCCGTCAAAACGGTTGATGCGTTCTTTGATTTCTTTGGATTGTTTTTCTATATATATATCGTTGCTGAAGGCTGTTTTTAACATATTTGCACCCCTTTTGGCCTTTTGACTTTTATTAATAAAGTTTTATCAATACCTTATAATTGTAACACCATTTGCTGTCTGTTGCAATTTGTATTTTAACATTTGGATATAGATTTATAAAAAAATATTTTAAACAAATTTGGATATGTTATACAAAAATTTCACAAAGTTGAAAAAGCTGCGAATTTTTACATATAAGCTATTGACAGAGGCATATATTATGACTAAAATACATAACAAATTTATACTATAAAACCAGTACAAAGGAGATTTTATTATGGCACGCTACGGTTGTATTGTTTGCGGTTGGATTTATGACGAGGAAGAAGGCTATGAAGAAATGGGTATTGCCCCCGGCACACCTTTTGAAGAACTGCCTGAAGATTTCACCTGCCCTCTGTGCGGTGTGGAAAAAGACCAGTTTGACCTTATTGACTGATTTTGCAGCCTATCTGCATTTCATCGCTTTCTCTGAAAATATTTTTAATTAACAAATTTGTCATTCTGAAGGACTTTTGATGTGCTTCAGAATGACATTTTATTTTTATACCATATTTACTTTTTAATTTTTTCCCAGTATGCCTTTGCAGCCTGCTCGGTTTTGTTTTCGCCGTAGTTATAATAAACACGGTCCTTTATGCTGTCTGGCAGATACTGCTGTTTAATCCAGTGGTTTGGATAGCTGTGTGGGTATCTGTATTTTTTGCCCGGGTCAAGCTGTTTGTTTTCAAAGGTGGCTGCATCTTTAAGGTGCGGCGGCACATCGCCGAAATTGCCGCTTTTTACATCTTCAAATGCTGCATTTATTGCCGCTTCGCCACTGTTGGATTTTGGCGCGGTTGCAAGGAGGATAACCGCATCGGCAAGGGGTATTCTTGCCTCGGGCATACCTGTCTGCAGTGCCATATCACAGCAGGCTTTTACTATGGCTATAGCCTGGGGATATGCAAGGCCGATATCCTCGCAGGCAATAACCTGCAGACGGCGCACAGCCGATATAAGCCCGTCACCGTCAAGTATTCTTGCAAGGTAGTGAAGCGCCGCATTTTCGTCACTGCCGCGGATGGATTTCTGCAAAGCGGACAGCAGATTGTAATGCACATCCCCTGCATTATCAAAACGGTTGGAACTGCGCTGGGTAACCTGTTTTGCCATATCTTCGGTTATAACCAGCACACCGTTTTCTTCCCTTGCCGCCGCAATAAGCAGTTCCATGGCATTGAAGCATTTGCGCATATCTCCGCCGCAGCCATAGCTTAAGGTTTTTACCGCCTCGTCGGTTACAGCTATCTGCACGCCGTTTTCCTGCTGATAGCGGATAAGGGCTTTTTCGATGCCTTCCTTTACGTCCTCCGCTGTCAGCGGTTTAAACTCAAACACTGTACAGCGGCTTAAAATTGCATTGAAGATTGCAAAATACGGGTTTTCTGTTGTGGAAGCAATAAGGGTGACACTGCCGTCTTCGATAACCTCCAGCAGAGACTGCTGCTGTTTTTTGTTGAGATACTGAATTTCGTCCAGATACAGCAGAATGCCGTTTTCTGTGCCGAAAGTGTTGACCTGACTGATAATATCCTTGATATCTGATGTGGAACTTTGTGTGCCGTTAAGCTTAAACAGCTTTTTGCCTGTTTTGCGCGCAATAATGGACGCCACGGTGGTTTTGCCCACACCTGACGGACCAAAAAAAATCATATTGTGCACAACGCCTTTTTCAATTGCACGGCGGAAAACGCTGTCTTCGCTTAAAAGATGTTTCTGACCGCAAACGTCAGAAAGTTCCTTTGGTCTTATTGCCGCAGCAAGAGGCATACTCATAGACATATCTCCCCAATTTACATTTATTAATTAAGTATACCGCAAAAAACAAAATTGCACAATGTTTATATCTCTTTATGCTGTGTTTTGTGTGACACAGTCACTTGTGCAGAATACGGCAAAATGGTATATTGTTTACAGAAATTATCCCCGGGGGTTATTGTATATGAAAACAAAAAAAGAAGCCGCTGCAATTGTTGCGGCGCTGGAAAATGAATATCCTTTGGCAGAGTGTTTTCTGGACAGCGAAAACGCCTGGCAGCTGCTGGTGGCCGTGCGTCTTTCGGCACAGTGCACCGACCTGCGCGTAAACGCCACAACCCCTGCGCTGTTTGCAAAATTTCCATCCATCAGTGCCCTTGCTGATGCAGACCCAAAAGATATAGAAGAAATTGTGCGCCCCTGCGGCCTTGGCAGAAGCAAGGCAAGGGACATAAACCTGTGCATGAAGATGCTGCGGGACGAATTTGACTGTGTTGTGCCGGACAATATGGAAGATTTGCTTAAGCTGCCCGGTGTGGGCCGAAAAAGTGCCAATCTTATTCTGGGCGATGTGTTCGGCAAGCCTGCCATTGTGGCAGATACCCACTGCATACGTCTTTCCAACCGCCTGGGATTTATAAACAGCACCGATATGTACAAGGTAGAAATGGAGCTTAAAAGGGTTGTTGCACCCGAAAAGCAGAACGATTTCTGCCATCGTCTTGTAGAACACGGCAGAGCAGTGTGCACCGCAAGAAAAGCAATGTGCGAAAAATGTGTGCTGGCAGAATACTGTGCATACAAGAAAAAAGAAGACAAAAAAGCCCTTAAAGCTGCTGAAAAAGCCGCAAAAACAGATAAATGATTTTTATGGTTTCTGTGCAGACAATGTTGTTAAACTTATAAAAAATATGTCATTCTGAAGCATTTATGCCGAAAATCTCTCGGTTTGATGAAACAATGGGATTCTTTGCTGCGCTCAGAATGACATTTTGTTTAGTTTATTTGTTAATTTGCCAATCCTGTGGTTGGCCTGACTTAATGATATTGTCTGCACAGAACATCCTTTGTTTTTTCTTGCGTGATAATCACCGATTGACAAATACCACAGATAGTGCTATTATACAGTCAACATAAAAACAGGGGTGCCCTACAGACACCCTGTATGCAATAACGCGTGTTGCATACAGCAGTCTGCGGCTGAGAATATACCCTTTAACCTGTTCGGATAATGCCGGCGGAGGGAGTTTTTTTATATATCGAACAATTCCCTCACAGATATTCTGTGAGGTTTTTTATTTAAAACTCCTCTGATGAAATTATCTTGCTGCAGAAGATAAATTCCACAGAGTTTTTTGTTTTTATGGCAAAAATAATTATATGCTTTATGCAGAAGGAGTTTATTATGTCAAACAAACGTACAAGCACACGCACTCTGGTAGAATGTGCCCTTATGATTGCAGTGGGCACTGTTCTTGCACAGATTAAAATTTTTACTATGCCTTATGGCGGCAGTGTAACTTTGGTTTCTTCCCTGCCGTTTATTCTTGTATCTTTCCGTCACGGAACAAAATGGGGACTGTTCACAGGCTTTGTAAACAGCCTTTTACAGATGCTTACAGGTTTTTATATGCCGCCGGCAGGCACACTGACCGCAGTTGTTGGTATGGTTTTGCTGGACTATATACTGGCTTTTATGTGTCTTGGCCTCGCTTATGCCTTCTCCAGACCATTCAGAAACCGTACAATAGGTGTTGCTGTGGGTACATCTGCCGCATTTTTTCTGCGTCTTGTGTGCAGTGTTATTTCCGGCGCTTTACTGTGGGGCAGCTATCAGAGCTACTATGCCTGGGCAGAAGGCCTTTCAGTGTGGGAATACAGCATTATCTACAATGCAAGCTATATGCTGCCGGAGCTGCTTATTACAGCCGTTGCTGCTGTTGCCGTGTGCTCTGTTGCACCTAAATTTTTTGCAAAACAAAAATAATCTTTACAATATTCCAAAAACAGAACAGCTTTCCGTAAAATACGGAAAGCTGTTTTTTGTATAAGTTTAATAATCTTAAAATAGTTAAAATTTGGGATTGTCCAAATTGTTTTCAGGCAGAATATCGGGGCAACTATCTGCCACCTGCGATGTTGAAAGTTACTGTTCGACTTATTGGAATTTGTCATTCTGTTATCTCAATCTGATTTCCTTCAATTCCAACAATACAACTTTCATAATAACCATCACCAGTTATTCTTGGACCGCTAATAACGGTATAACCATCATTTCTCATTCTTTCTGTCAATTCATCAACCGCATTTTTACTTCCAAGACTAAAAGCAATATGAATAAATCCTGTACGATTTAATATTTTTTCATTATTAACCATTTGTGGTTTATTCATTATTTCTAATCTTGCACCATCTTCAAAACTCAAAAAGTATGAACGAAAATCCGTTTTCTTATTATGGTATTCTTCGTTTGCTATTGCATTAAAATATTTGACAAAGAAATCTTTTGTCTTTTCTAAGTCGTTCACATACATTGCTATATGTTCTATTCGCATAATACTTACCTCATCAAATTCAAATTTGTCTTTCCCTTGTACTAATTAGGCATCTCTGTCAAAAATGCTCTTATTTCTTCGCTGATTGTATTATATTCATAATCGTGAAGATAATGAGGACAATCCAAATTTATGAGTTTG
>JAFSAW010000095.1 GCA_017442085.1 Oscillospiraceae bacterium
CACAGCCTTATAAAAGTGCTTATGAGTGCTGTGTGCAATACCGACCGCGAAGTTATAAAAGGCTATCGCCCCGATTTCAGAGGGATACTTGGTCATGAGTTTGTTGGTGTTGTTGAAGATTCTGATGATAAAAGCCTTATAGGAAAAAGAGTTGTGGGTGAACTTAACGAAGGCTGCGCTGACTGAATTTACTGCAACACAAACCGCGAAAAACATTGTCTTACCCGCAAGGTTATAGGTATGGAAGGCCTGGACGGTACATTCGGCGAATATTTTGTGCTTGCAAACCATCTTATTCATCCTATTCCGGACAGCCTGCCGACAGAAAAGGCAATTTATACCGAACCTCTGGCAGCGGCGCTGGAAATTCCTGATATGCTGCACATACGCCCAAGCACATCTGTTGCGGTTATCGGCGACGGACGTCTTGCACTTATGATTGCACAGGTGATTGCGCTGACAGGTGCAGACCTTACCATTATCGGCAAAAATGCGGACAAGCTTAAAAATTTTGAAAGCTTTGCAAAAACAAACCACAGGGATGGAGATACATACGAAATTGTCATCGATGCCTGCGGTCATCCAAGCGGCATTGAAACTGCAAAAAATGTGGTGCGCAAGCGCGGCACAATTGTTATGAAAAGCACATATGCAGGCACAGTTAACGTGGATATGAGCTACTTTGTAGTAAACGAAATTACTATTATGGGCAGCCGCTGCGGTCCGTTTGAACCTGCCCTTAAACTGTTGAATATGGGGCTGGTAAATCTTCCGCCTATTGAGCTGTGGGATTTAAAGGATTATGAAAAAGCCCTGGCGTCCAACGCATTCAAGGTTGGTTTTAAATTTTAAAATAAACAGGTGACAAAATGAGCATTGAAATCAAAAAACTTGCAGATAACGTCTATCTTTCCCAGGACGGAAAAAGCGTTATAATCATTGACCAGAGACAACTCCCCAATGAGCTTGTTGAACTTACACTTTCTACAGCACAGGAAATGTACGATGCAATAAAAAGCCTTGCAGTGCGCGGAGCACCGGCAATCGGCATCTGTGCCGGATATTCCATATATTGTCTTGCACAGCAGATTGAAGCTGAAACTTTTGAAGAATTTTATACTCAGCTTAAAAAAGCAAGTGATTATCTCAATTCTTCCCGTCCTACAGCAGTTAATCTCAGCTGGGCGCTCAACCGCATCGATGCAATGGTTAATTTAAACAAAGAAAAATCTGTTGCAGAGCTTGTTGACCTCATCGGCGAAGAAGCTGTTAAAATTCAGCAGGAAGATATTGCAATGTGCAAGGCTATTTCTGAATACGGCCTTTCCCTTCTCAAAGAAGGCGACGGTGTGCTTACACACTGCAACGCAGGCCCATTGGCAACAAGCCGTTATGGCACAGCAATAGGCCCTATGCTTATGGCTAAAGAAAAGGGCATGGATATAAAAGTTTTTGCTGACGAAACAAGACCGCTGCTTCAGGGGGCAAGACTTACAAGCTATGAACTGCAGAAAGCCGGTGTTGATGTAACCCTTATCTGCGACAATATGGCAAGTATGGTTATGAAAAACGGCTGGGTTCAGGCTTGTTTTGTTGGCTGTGACCGCATTGCCGCAAACGGTGACTTTGCAAACAAAATCGGCACAAGCGGTGTTGCAATCCTTGCAAAACACTATGGTATTCCTGTTTACACACTTGGTCCGTCTTCAACAATTGACCTCAATTGTCCAAACGGTGATGCCATCGAAATTGAACTTCGCGACCCAAGCGAAATCCGCTCCAAATTCTATGAAAAACCAATGGCTCTGGAGGAAGTCAAATGCTTCAATCCTGCATTTGATGTTACAGACCACACTCTGCTCAGCGGCATTGTAACAGAAAAAGGTATTATCTACCCGCCGTTCAGCGAAAATCTTGCCAAATTTTTTGGTAAATAATTTGGCATAAAATTACTTTGGTATAAACATTTGTTTATAAATGTTTGTATATAAAAAATATTTTTTATCAATTTTATTTCAGGAGGACTACTACCTATCAGTGCAAACTATTCCAGCGGCATCTATGTTGGATACGGCTATCTTTCCATCGCTGCTCTTATCTTCGGCAACTGGAAAATTGTTCCTACACTTGCAGCCTGTATGCTGTTCGGCTTCGCCAACAGTGCAGGACATCAGCTTGTTCAGGCAGCAGGGCTTCCAAGCAGCTATTCTGACCTTATTATGATTCTTCCTTATGTGCTCACAATGCTTCTGCTTGTATTCTTCTCCAAACACAACGATGCACCAAAAGCATTGGGCGAAATTTATGACAAGGGAAAACGATAATATACAGGAGGTATTATTATGAATATCCGTATATACAATGCACGCGTTCTTACAATGGAACAGGGCAAAGATATTTTCTGGGGCGAAGTTCACATCAAAGGCAACCGCATTTCCTATGTTGGTGATGCGGCAAATGCGCCAAAAGAAGAGTGGGACCGCCAGATTGATGCAGAGGGCAATGTGGTAATGCCTGGCTTTAAAAATGCACACACCCATTCTGCAATGACATTCCTGCGCTCATATGCAGATGACCTGCCGCTTCACGAGTGGCTGAACAACCAGATATTCCCGATGGAAGCAAAACTGACACCGGACGATATCTATCATCTGTCCAAGCTTGCAATTATGGAATATCTCACAAGCGGTA
>JAFSAW010000096.1 GCA_017442085.1 Oscillospiraceae bacterium
ACACAAAATGAAAAACTTCAAACTTGCATATTTCTACTCTGAAGTTGACAAAGAATACATCCGCAACAAGATGAATAACGGCGAAGTTATTGAAGGTCTTGACGGCAGAACAAACCTTACAATAGAAGAACTTGACGAAACAGACAGAATCGTTGCTGTTGCAGGCGTTCATCCATTTATCAAAGCTCTTGAAATGGGTGCAGACGTTATCATTGGCGGACGTTCTTCCGACGTTGCAGTATTTGCTTCTGCATGTATCCACGAAGGTTTTCCTGAAAACATAGCATACTACTGCGGTAAAGTTCTTGAATGTTCATCCTTCTGCTGCGAACCATACGGTGCTAAAGAAACAATCATCGGTACAGTAACAAAAGACGATGTTAAAGTTACAGCTATGAGCCCATACCAGAGAGCTACTCCAGCTTCTGTTGCAGGCCACGCAATGTACGAAAGAACAAATCCTTACTACGAATACGTAGCAGGCGGCATGATGGATATGAGCGAATGTGTATACGAACAGTTTGACGAAAAAACATGCCGTATCACAGGCGCAAAATTTATCCCAATCGAAGGCAGAGTTAAAGTTAAACTTGAAGGCTCCGGCAAAGTTGGCGAAAGATATCTTGGTATGGCAGCAGTTCGTGACCCATATACAATCAAAAACATCGATGCAGTTATCGACTGGGCTAAGAGCCAGGTTGAAGAAAGATTTGCAGGCCAGAAATATGAACTGAGCTACAGAATCTTTGGTAAAAACGGCGTTATGGGCGAACTTGAAGCAATCAAGGAAACAAAATCCCACGAACTTATGATTATCGTTGAAGGCGTTGCTCCAACAAAAGAAGTTGCAGAAGAAGTAACACTTATCGGTATGCGTCAGATATTCTACGCAAGACTTCCAGAAGTTAAAGGTACAGCTGGTACAGCAGCATTCGTTCTTGACGAAGTTATCGAAATCAGCCCAGCTTACAAATGGACACTTGACCACACAGTAGAAGTTGACGATCCACTTGAACTCTTCCCAGTTACAATGATCGAAGTTAACGGCGAAGAAGAATAGTACAGGAGGAATGCACAATGAAAACAGTAAAATTAGTTGACCTTGCAAAAACAATCCGCAGCAAAAACGCAGGTACAGACAGAATCACTTTTGATATTATCTTCAGAGAAAAAGAAAATTACGAACTGGTAAAAGCATCCGGTGCTCTCACACCTGAAACAGTTAAAAAACTTTACGGTATTCCTGACGAAAGACTTGCAGCATTCGTAGAATTTGACCCGGGTCTTGCAATCAAATTTACAATCAACCGTCTTAAACCATCCGGTTCTTTCGGCGAAGGCGACATCTTTGGCTGTCAGCAGTATGCACCACTTCTCGATGTTGAAATTCCTGTAGAAGAATAATCCAAAAGGAGAATTCTCTTAAAGAGAAGAGGTTAGTTGAAAATGTCTCTGCAATTAATAATCATTCTTTTATACTTTGCAGCTACAGTGCTGATTGGCCTGTATGCACAGTCAAAAGCCAAAGACTCTTCCGCATTCCACGGGGCACAGCTTGGTGTGCTGATGTGTGTGGCAGCAGGCACAGGCGAATGGCTGGGCGGCACAGCAACAACAGGTGTTGCAGAATACGGCTTTGACTTTGGTATTTCGGGCTCCTGGTACACAATTGCAAACGGTATAGGGGTTATCTTCCTTGCACTGCTTTTTGCAAAGCTGTACAGAAGTATGGAATCTGTAACAGTTCCTGGCATCATCGGCAAGTTTCTTGGCGTAAAGGCAAGAACAGTATCCAGCGTTTTTCTTACATTTGTAATGATAGCAGTTGGTATCTCACAGATGATAGCCGCAGGCAGCCTTGGCGTATCCCTTATCGGTCTTGATTTCAACATCACTGTTATCGTGTTTGCCATAGTATTTATCGTTTACACTCTTGCAGGCGGTATGCAGGCAGTTGCCTACACAAACATTATGCATCTTATCTTTATGTACGGCGGCGTAATCCTTGCAATCTTCCTTGCACTTGGTAAGGTAGGCGGTATGGAAGGCCTGCAGACAACATTGCCTGATACATACTTCAACATGACAAGCATCGGTATGCCAAAGGTATCCAGCTGGGTTATTGCTTCACTGCTTGGTGCATGTACAGCACAGGCAGGCATTCAGCCAATCCTTGCAGCTAAAAACGAAAGCGTTGCAAAAAAATCTGCAATTATCACAGCATTTGTTGCAGCACCGTTTGGTCTGTTTACAGCATTGCTTGGTATGATTGCAAAATCAATGTCCATCAATGGTACATTGACAAACACAGCAGGCGAAATCGTTACAAACGGCAAGCTTGCACTGCCAACACTTATGATGCACCTTCCACCTCTTGCAGGCGGCATCGTGCTTGCAAGTATCCTTGCAGCAATCCTTTCCACAGTGTCACCGCTTATTCTTGCAGCAGGCACAATGGTAACAAAGGACATCTATCAGGGAATACTCAAGCCGGGCGCAGACGACAAACAGGTTATGAAGATGAGCCGTATCACAACAGCCCTCTCAGGCGTGCTTTGTTCCGTGGCAGCTATTATAATGAACAGCTCCGGCATTAAAGTTCTGGACATCGTATATTTTGCATACTCAATGCGCGGCGCACTGTTTGTAGTTGTTCTTCTGGGCATCTACTGGAAAAAGACAAGCGAAAAAGGCGCAGTATGGGGTATGATAGCAACCGCAGTTGTAGGCTTCTTCTGGGTTGCATACAATGCAATCGTTGGCCACTTCCCAATCCCTGGCGTGACAGAAACTTACATTTCTGTTATCACAGCACTTATCTCCACAGTTGTCTTCAGCCTTGTATTTAAAAAGGAAAAGGAAACTGTAAAAAAATAGCACTGTTCACAACTAAATATACAGGTGGCGGTTTTGTGCCGCCACCCGTATAAAAATCTGTCGGTACAATGTATGGACAGATAAAACGTTTTAAACTTTTATACTCCCCGCAAAGTGAGATTAAATTTTTAAAAACAATTCAGTTAGTATAAACATCTTGCAGTATTGCAAACGTCAATTTATACTGCAGATTTTTATATATCCCACGCAAAAAAATAAAAAAAGAAGAGGAGTAAAAATTATGCCTATAGAACTTATTTATCTTATAGTTTTATTAGTAGTAATCTGCTTGGTATTTATAGTTCTTAAAAGACCTATCTACGAAGCAATGTTCGTTGGCTACATCGCAATGATAGCCTGTCTTGGTGCATGGGGTGACTTTGGTACATTCCTGCTCAAAATTTCCACAAATACACTGTTCTATGCAATCATCGCATTCCTGACAGTAGCACACATTTTCTCGACCACCGGTGTTATTGACGACTGTATTGACATTATCCTTTCAATCTTCGGCCGTTTCACAGGCGGTGCAGGTTACGTAGCACTTATCGGTTCCACATTTATGGGTTCCTTGTCCGGTTCCGGTGCTGGTAACGTTGCAGCAACAGGCGTTTTCACAATTCCTGCAATGAAAAAATCCGGCTTCCCGCCAGAACTTGCAGCAAACGTAGAAATGTCTGCTTCCACAATGGGTAACATGATTCCGCCAGCAGGCGTTATCACAGCAGCATTTGCAGCTTTGGGCCTTGTTTATCCTGATACATACGATATGTCTCAGCTGTGGATGGTTATGTGGGGCATCTCCCTGTGGTTTATCCTTCAGAGAGCTCTCACACTCTTTGTGTTCTGCAAATACTACAAAGTTAAACCAATGCCAAAAGAAGATGTTCCAAAACTTGGCGAAGCAATTAAAAAAGGCTGGAAAGCAATCCTTATTCCAGTAGTTATTTTCCTTCCATTCTTCCTTGACAGCCAGTTTAAAACAACACTGTTCAAAGACCTTATCGGCGACGGTGCAGCAGCAATGTCCAGCTGTATCCTTCTCTTTACACCAGGTCTTGCAGGTATGTATGCAATGCTTATCTGCAAAGATAAGAAAAAAGCAAAAATCAGCCACCTTGCAGACGTTCTTTCCAAAACTGTTAAAGGCATAGTTCCTGTTTCTGCAACAATCTACTTTGCATATGCAATTTCCGAACTGTTCGCAGCAAACGGTGTTGGTGATGCAATCGGCGCATGGGTACAGTCCCTTGGCTTCAGTCACCTTGCACTTGCAATCTTTATCCCACTGTTCTGTGCACTTCTCGGCATGGTTCTCCCTGGTTCTTCCCAGGTTGCAATCTTCGGCGGTATCTTTATCACTCTCTTTGCACAGTGCGGTCTTAACCCACTGCTTGCTTGTGGTATGCTTCCGGTTATCACAGGTGCTATGGAAGGTATGACACCTCCGCTTGCTCTGTGTATGTACACAGCTATGGGTATTGCAGGCTCTGACCTTAAGAAGACAACAATGAACTGCTTGATTTGGGTAGGTTTACACTATGCACTCTCCGTAGTATGTCTGATGGGCATTCTCCCAATTATCGGTTTATAATACAGGAAAGGAGAATACAAATATGAAAGAAGCAGGAAAAGCATTAAATAAAGCATTTGGCTACATGGTATTTATCGCTCTTATGCTGGGCGGTATTGCATTCTTCGGTTTCGTAGCAGCATTCATCCTTGGCCCAACAACAGGCGGTGCTCTTGGTGTATTTATCAAAGGCAAATACTTCCCATGGGTTATCAGATTTGGCACACTTACAATCGCAACAGGCCTTATCTCCATGTACCTCAATGGTGAAGAAGCTCTGTCTCTTAAAGCTGACAAAGCAGAAGCAGAAGCTGAGCTTGCAGAAATTCAGGCAAATCAGGAATAATATTCCCATCCTTAAGCATCGGTTAATGATGGCGGTTCACCCTCTGATTATTTCAGAGGGTGAATTTTTGCAGGTGATATTTTATGGCAAATGCTAACAGTAAAATTGAATATCAGCACCATAAGATGACACAGACACCAATACCCAAGCTGGTTGCTTCCATGGCAATACCCACAGTTACAAGCATGCTTATAACCGTTGCCTACAACACAGCAGATACCTTTTTTGTGGCACAGATTGACAAATCCGCCTCGGCGGCGGTGGGGGTTGTGTTTGCCATAATGGAGGTTATTATGGCACTGGGGTACGGCATAGGCGTGGGTGCCTGCAGCCTTGTAAGCCGCAGGCTTGGGGCAAAGCAGAATGCACAGGCAGATATGTATGCTTCCAGCGGTATGTTTGCGGCAGTGACGGTTGGCTGTGTGCTGTGCATAACGGGGCTTGCCTTTCTGGACAGCATACTTGCAATGCTGGGCTGCACCGCCACTATGATGCCCCACGCAAAACCATATGCGGCCTTTGTGCTGCTGGCAGCACCGCTGAACTGTGCAACCTTTGTGCTCAACAACATTCTGCGCAGTCAGGGCATGACAAGGCTGGCAATGATTGGTATGGGTGCTGGCGGCATACTGAATATTTTTATAGACCCTGTATTTATTTTTAAACTGGGGCTTGGCACGGCAGGGGCATCCATTGCCACAATGATAAGCCAGTGTGTAAGCTTTGTCATACTGGCAAGCTGTTTTGTCACAAAACGGTCGGTGGTAAATCTGCACATCAGGGCAGTAAGCCGCAATTTGCAGGATTATAAGGATATAGTTTCCCTTGGTCTGCCAACAATGTTCCGCAACGGGCTGGCAAGTGTTGCGGCGGCAGTGCTTAACATAAAGGCAATACAGTACGGCGGCGATACCGCAGCGGCGGCAATAACAATTGCAAACAAGCTGTACAGTCTTGCGCGCAGCATAGCCTTTGGCATCGGGCAGGGGTTTCAGCCTGTGGCGGGCTACAACTATGGCGCAGGCAACAAAAAGCGCACCTGGCAGGCATTTGTATTTACCACAAAGGTTGGCACAGCAGTGTGTATAACATTTTCGGTGTTTACCGCCCTTATGGCACAAAACATTATGCTGTGGTTTACGCAGGATATGCAGGTGGTGGCAATCGGCACCGAGACACTGCATATTTTAAGTGCGGCCATGCCGCTGCTGGCGTTTTCCACCTATGTAAATCATCTGTATCAGTCTCTTGGCTTTCGTCTGCAGGCAACCTTTCTTGCAAGCTGCAGGCAGGGGATATTTTTTCTGCCCGTTATAATGCTGCTGCCGCTCAAAATGGGGCTTGCGGGTGTTCAGGCTGCACAGCCGCTGGCAGATATACTGTCCTTTGTGATTTCAGTTCCGTTTATAGTGCATTTTTACAGAAATTATATAAACAGCAGATAAAAAACAGGCGTCAGTCGGACAAACGGCAGATGCCTGTTTTATCTGCAATAGGTACAGTTTAACTGGTTTTGTCTGTTGGCAATAAAATCTGCACTGATAATACACTGCAATTGTGTTTTTGTAAATTTTCTGCTATCATATTTTCAGATAATATATTGTTTATTGGGGGACAGATTATGGCCAAATTCAGAAACGCTGAAAAAGAAGAATATTGCGAATTTACAGATTTGTCAAACTATGTATTCAAGGTGGATTTTGAAAAAGTTCTGCCCAAGAGTTTCAACGAAAACTATGATTTTCAGAACATAACAAAGGTTGCAGAAGATGAAAATGGCAGGCTGATTGCAGGCGTATGTGTGCTGCCGCAGCAGGTTGTGGTGGGAGAATGTTCCCTTGATACAAACTTTCTTGGCGGTGTTGCAGTTCATCCCAGACACAGAGGCGAAAATCTTATGAAAGCCCTTATAAATATATGGCTTGAAGAAATGAAGGGCAGCTGTGATATAAGTGTGCTTACAGGCCTGCGCCAGAGATACGAATACTTTGGATATACCCCGGGCGGAGTGCAGTGGGAGTATATGCTGAATGTACACAATATACGCCATGCCCTTAAGGATACAGACAGCGGAAAAATCACCTTTGAACCGCTGGCAGAAGCAGAGGGCGGCTTTGAGTTTGCGGCGCAATTCAACAACAGCAGAAAGGTGAATGTTTACAGAGATGCCGCCAATGCGGATAAAATAATGGTTTCTTACCGTCAGCACCCGTTTGCTGTTATGGAAAAGGGCAATATTATCGGATATCTGATAACAAGCCTTGACAGAGGAGAAATAAGTGAGCTTGCACTGTGCGATTATGCAGACACCAAAAGAGTGCTGAAGGCATATTTTGAATTTTTTGCAGTGGAAAAAGCAAAGGTTGTACTGCCCGAATATGAGACAGCACTGCATAAAGAGCTTGTCAGCTTTGCTGATGACTGGAAGACAGGCCCTTGCTGCAACTTCAATATATTCAATTTTGCAAAGGTAATCAAAGCATATCTCGAACTGAAAAATAAAACCTGCAGATTAAGCCGTGGCAGATTTTCGGCTGTTATGGACAATCAGCCCGTAACGGTAACGGTGGATGAAAACGGGGTTACGGTGGAGAACAAAGCGGACGAAGATGCAGTTGTTCTGGATAAGCTTAAAGCACAGGAACTGCTGCTTACACATGGGGGCAGATATATGGACGTTGATGTGCCTGAGGGCTGGTTTCCTCTGCCGCTGTTCTGGTATCGTGTGGACCAGTTTTAAATATATGTTAAAAAATAAATCCTGGCCTGTCGCAATGACAAGCCAGGATTTTTGCATTTGATGTAATTGTGATAAACGAGATTAAAGTGCTGCGTAGATGTTGTAAATGTTAAGCACTATAAGGGCGATAAGCAGGTTGCGGAAAAATTTTTCTGTTTTTGTATTGTCCATTTTCTTTGCAATGGAAGAACCGATAATTGCGCCGCTTATGCCGCCCAGACACATTATGGCAAGGTAGAAAAAGTTTACATCAGGCACTGTGTGGGTGGCCAGTGTGGTGATAAAGCTGGTAAGCTGGGAAAACAGAATTATAAAAAGAGAGTTTTTTGCAGTCTCTTTTGCCTGTGTGGAAAAGAAGAAGGACAGAACCACAATATTGATAGGGCCGCCGCCGATGCCAAGGAAGGACGAGCTTACGCCAAGGATAAAGCCTATAATTACACAGACAAGTTTGTTTTTTATATGTTTTGTTGTGATGCCTGCTTTTTTGACAAGGTACAGAAATACCAGCAGGTTTATTATAAGCAGCAATACAGACTGTATCAGCTTTACATTTGCTGTTGCATTTGCAGCGATAATGGAAAAAACTGTCTTGCCAAGCCAGCCGCCTGCACAGGCACCCAAAGCCAGCCACAGTGTAGTGTCATAGTTGAGTTTTACCTTGTCCTTAAGGCCTCTTATATAGGAAGAAAAGGCCATGGAAAGAACAGTACAGCCGGACATAAAGCTGATTGCACTTGGTGTAAGGTCGGTAAAACAGTCCATTACAGGTTTTATAATAATGCCGCCTCCGATGCCGCTTATGGCACCGATGATGCTTGCCAGAATAGCAATAGAAAAGTATAACATTTCAAATCTCCGTTTTAATGTATTTATTTATAATACAGAATAATAGCACTTGTGCATTTATAAGTCAAACCGCATAAAAAAGCTGACCTTGCGGCCAGCTTTTTTAAATATTGAAATTATTTCATTTCTGGAAGAGATGCAGCAGCCATGGATTGACCAACACGACGGAATTTTTCGTCAGGAAGTGTAAGGTTGATTTTGTCTGCATATTCTGGATATTCATCATCAAGAACCTTGCGGCATGTTTCGAGAAGGATGTCGCCGCCTTTGCCACTCATAACACGGCCAAGGAGAAGAACATATTTGAAGCCGTAGTGTTCAAAGTAGTAAGCAAGTGTGTGGCCAAGGTATGTACCGATGGATTCGTAAACCTGAACAGCACGTGGGTCGTCGTTTTCCATAAGTTTCTGAGTAACTTTAAGTTTTTCAGCTGGGGAAAGGCTTTCGTCAAGTTCGATACCTGCGCGAGGAGCAAGTTTGTTTACGCCGTCCTGGCAGAAGTATTTAACGCCACAGCCGATGTCGCCGGACCATTCGTCAACCATTGCTTCTGGGTTAGCGTCAACAGGAACAAATGCAAGTTCGTTGAGCCAGCCTGTGATACAGCCGTCTTCGTTAACGTAACCAACTGCTTCGGATGTACCCATAGCGATACCAAGGATGTTGTTGTCGTTAAGGCTCATTGTACCAGCAAGAGCAGAAACGTCACCGTCGTTTGCAACTGCATATGGAACATCGCCAAATGTATCTGTGATAGCGCGGATGTAGATGTTTTTAACTTTTTCTTCGTAAAGGTCTTTTGGAACTTTAAGGAAGAGGGAAGCACTCATTGTACGGTTGTTGATGTAGATACCAGCAGAGGAAACGCCAACTGCATCAACTCTTGGCATATGTTCTGCAGCTTTTTTAAGTGCGGATACAATGCCTTCGTAGTGGTATTCAGGATCCGGATTGATTTTTGGCAGCCATACAACTTCTTCGGAGAATACTGTTTCGCCGTCGATAACTGCGGAAACTTTACGGTCGGAACCGCCTGCGTCAAAGCCGATGCGGCAGCCTTCAAGATGACCGCCCATTGGTTTTGCATCGTCAAAGGATTCAGGAACTTTGTCTGTGAGAACAATTTCGAATGGTTTTTCAAAGATGTTTGCCATGAAGTCCCAGTCAAATTCACGTTCGCCGCCTTTGCAGTAAACGCTGCAGAGGTAGTCGTAGATGCCTTTGTCGTCTACATAGATTTTGTAGCCGCCTTTCATCCAGAGAGCTGTTTTTACAATACGGTCGATGTAGTAACGGTCAGCTTCTGCCATTTCAGGTGTGCCGTGGATAAATGTGTGTGTAGTTGCTGTCTGTCCGTCAGCGCGTTCAACTGCGATGGAAACAGGTTTTGTTGCACCTTCCAGGAAAGCTCTGTTGAATTTAAGCAAAGGCATAAAATCAGGGTCCAGAACAGGTACATTTTTGAGTTCTACGGAAATTCCAAAACGATTCATATAAAGTCCTCCAAAAAATATTATTTATGTATATAAAGGTGCACTGTTGATGCAACTATATAGTCTGTTGATTTTTTGCTGCCATAAGACGCAGAAGCTGCAAAACTTCTTCAAGCTTGGGGCAGGCATATTCAAGAAAGTTTTTATAGGCAGAGCAGAAATAGTTTTTGCCGTCATGTCCCTGCCCGAGAGGTTCGCGGTTTCGGCGGCAGCCGTTGCGGCACAGCATAAGCCACTTGCACTGTCTGCATTCTTCAGGCAGCGGTTTTGAAAGCTCGACAAAGCCACATTTGCGGCGGGCTTCTTCCATTTTTTCAAAGCTGTCTGTGTTTATGTTGCCAAGCAGCCACTGGTCAAGGGCATAAAAGTCGCAGGGGTATACGCTGCCGTCTGCCTCGATAACCCATTGCGGACTGCAGAACCCCTGAAAATTGCACCCTTCGGGACGCTGGCCTGCCATTATCATCATCAGATTTTCAAAATAACGGTTGTATACATAGCGGCCGTTTTTCATATCCTGATACCAGCCGTCAAACATGGATTTCAAAAATGCTTCGTACTTTTCAGGTGTCAGGGAATAGTCGTGTCCGCCCTGAACTTCGCCTATAGGGTCAAGGCATTCGATGTACTGCTGATAGCGGAAATTGTTCTTTTTGAAAAAGTCGTAAACCTGACGGCCGTGGCGGGCGTTGCTGCCGGATACTACTGTTAGGATGTTGAAATCCACATTGTATTTTTCAAACAGGCGGATGGAAGCCATAACACGGTTGTAGGTGCCTTTGCCGCTGTGGTCCACACGGTAGCGGTCGTGTATTTCCTTTGGGCCGTCAAGGGAGATGCCCACAAGCACCTGACGTTCGGCAAACCATTCTGCCCATTCTTCGTTCAAATTATAGCCGTTTGTCTGTATGGAATAGTGTATGCGCAGTTCTTTTGCGCGTGGGTGGCTGTCTGCATATGCGGCAAAGCTGCGGAAGAAATCGATGCCTGCCAAAGTAGGCTCGCCCCCCTGAAAAGCAAAGGTGCAGTCTCCCTGGGCATAATCAAGGGCTTTGTCTATAAGCGTATGTACGGTTTCATCGGTCATGCGGCCTGTGCAGCCTTCGGTGCGGTTTTCTGTTTCGTCTATATAAAAACAGTATTTACAGCGCATATTGCAGCTGCCGGAAGCCGGCTTAATCAACAAACTTAACGGAGGCACATAAACACCCACTTTTTCTTTTAATATTATCATAATTATTATAACATACAGACTGCTTTTTTCAAGACGATATGGGGCTGAATAAGGTGCAGTACGCATAATTTGGATAAAATAATATGTTTTTGTATAAATCACTTATTGATACTGAATATTGTTTGTGTGTTTTGACAAAGGGAAATTGATAATTTTGTATAAAAACACAAATGATGATAATTGTTTGTTTAAATAGTACAATTAATGGGGGCAAAACACTATAATAAATTGACATTTTACACATACGGGTGTATCATATAACCATATTATAACAACATTATTCAAGTTATGATGTTGCAGCAAATAATACAGAAAAGGAGAGTAAATATGGCTAAACGCAAAAATGTTTTGCTGATTCTGTCTGACCAGCAGCGTATGGATACTGTGGGTGCTTACGGTATGAACGATATTTGTAAAACACCAAATATTGACCAGCTTGCTGCTGAAGGTATGAAATTCAACAATGCATACACACCTTCGGCAATCTGTGCACCTGCCCGTGCAAGTGTTATGACAGGGCTGTACCCACATAAACACGGTGTTATTGATAACTTTACAAATATCAAAGAAGGCACACCATTGCTGGGTGAATGTATGAGAGATGCAGGCTATTACTGCGGCTATGCAGGCAAATGGCATGTAACTCCAAACAAAACACCTGAAGAATGCGGTTTCCACGACGGCAAGCCATTTATGGGCTACGGCTTCCCTGGCAGCCAGGTGTTCCCAAGCCTTATATTCAATCAGCCGCCTGATAACGAACCAAACTATTACGAACTGTACCTCAAGGAAAACGGCTTTGAAAACATTGACGTTTCCAACGGCTTCCAGGGCAACAACCCTGCTTTGCAGATTCAGGAAATGTACTGCAAACACGAAGGTCCTGTAGAAAGTACAATCGAATACTTTGTTGCTCACGAAACAAACCGTCTTATCGACATTGCCAAAGAAGAAGACAAACCGTTCTTTATCTGGGCAAACTTCTGGGGTCCTCACAGCCCAAGTATCGTGCCGGAACCTTACTATTCAATGTACAACCCTGATGACATTCCGGAACATCCAAGCTATTGTGATGACCTGCTGGATAAACCTTACGGCTATTATCTCAGCGAAAAGATGTGGGGTCTTGGTGACTACGGCTGGAAAGGCTTCCAGCAGATTGCAGCACGTTACTACGGCCACTGCACAATGATTGACGATATGGTTGGCATGATGGTGCAGAAACTTAAGGACGAAGGTCTGTATGATGACACAATCATCATCTACTCCTGCGACCACGGTGACTGCCTTGGTGCACACAAGCTTATCGAAAAAGGCGCATTTACATTTGACGAAATTTACCATATCCCAATGGTTGTAAAAGGTCTGGGCACAGAAGATAACGACAGCTTTGTATATCTTCACGAACTTATGCCTACTTTGCTTGACATTGCAGGTGTTGAAACACCGGCACCGGTTGACGGCGCAAGCATTCTGCCGCTGATGACAGGCGAAGCAAAAGACAACGGACGTACAGAAGTATTCTGCGAATACCACAACCACTTCTACATCGGCCGTCAGCGCATGGTGCGCGACCTTGACTATCAGCTTACATTCAACGAAAGCGAACGCGGCGAGCTGTATGACCTTAAAAAAGACCCATACCAGCTTAAGAATGTATGCTATGACCCTGCTTATGCAGAAGTTAAGAAAGAATATATGAACAAGCTGTCCAAGTATCTTCGCGAAACCGAAGACCCTGCGGGCACCTGGTTCCACAGAATCAAGGAATTTTACTAATTCCCACAATCAGTATTTTGCCTGTAAAGGTTGAATAAATAAAAAATAATAATTGGAGAAAGAAAAAATGAAAAAAATTACAGCACTGCTGCTTGCAATGGTTATGGGCCTTTCCCTCGTTGCTTGCGGCTCTTCCGAACCAGCTCCAGCTCCTGAAGCTGAAAACGAACCAGCAGTTGAAAATGTAACACTCAACGTTGCTTACATGCCAAACTGGGGTTCCCTCTGGGCAGTAGCTACAGCTGATGCAAAAGGCTTCTTTGCAGAAGAAGGCATCACAGTTAACATGACTGCTTTTGAAAACGGCCCAACAGAAATCGCAGCTATGGAATCCGGTGCTATGGACGTAGCATTTATCGGACCTGGCGCACACAAACTCTGCTCCACAGGCGCTGCAGAAGTATTCCTTCTTCAGCACGTTGGTGACGGCGACTGCATCATCGGTCTCAACGGCATCAAAACAATCGAAGAACTCAGAGGCAAAAAAATCGGTTACTCTGCAGGTACATCTTCCGAATCCATCCTTCTCGAAGCTCTCAAATCCGCTGGCATGACAATGGATGATGTAGAAGCTCTCTCCATGGACGACACAGCTCTTACAACAGCTGCTCTTTCCGGCAGTGTTGATGCAGTTGCTGCATGGTCTCCATTCTCCCTTACAATCCTTGCTAACGCTGAAAATGCTACAGACATCTGCTCCAACATCGACTTTGAATCTATGGCATCTCCAGGTTCATGGGTTGTAAACCCAAAATGGGCTGATGAAAATGCAGACCTCCTCGTTCGTTTCAACCGCGCA
>JAFSAW010000097.1 GCA_017442085.1 Oscillospiraceae bacterium
GTCCCCTTTCTGTTATATATTACCATAATTGCATCTGCCACTTTCCGCCTGCAATATATGATGGTAAAAAAGCACAATATGTGCCTGTCAATTATATAAAATAACATATTTTACCCTTGCATTATATATGTTTTGCACATATAAAACAAGCCTTTTTTGTAATTTGCCACACGAGAAAAATCGAGCAAATGCGAGCAAAATGCACGAAAACAAGAGATAATCAATTTTTGGTTAATTTTTTTGCAAAAAATCATTGACTTTTGTTCAGCTTATGGTATACTAAATCTTGCCTGTTAAGGCACTTAAATTTGATTGAAATTATATATATCTAAAATCTATCAGGAGGATTAAAATGAGCACATATCTTCAGAACCCTACAAAAGTAGAACGCAAATGGTACGTGATTGATGCTGCTGGCAAACCACTTGGCCGCGTTGCTGCAAAAGCTGCTGTTCTTTTGAACGGTAAACACAAAGTAACATACACACCAAACGTAGACTGCGGTGACCACGTTGTTATCATCAACTGTGAAAAAGCAGTTCTCACAGGTTCCAAACTTGACAAAAAATTCTACCACCACCACACAGGCTGGATTGGCGGTATGAAATCCGTTAACTACCGCACATTGATGGCTACAAAAGCTGACAAAGCTATGTACCTTGCAGTAGAAGGCATGCTCCCAGGCAACAAACTTGGCGCAAAAGCAATGACAAGACTCAGAGTTTACAAAGGTGCACAGCACGAACATGCTGCACAGAAACCTGAAGCAATCGAACTTTAATTTTTAGGGAGGATAATTACTATGTACGAAACAAAAGCATATTTTTACGGTACAGGCCGTCGTAAATCTTCCGTAGCAAGAGTTAGAGTTTACAGCGGTAACGGCAAAATCACAATCAACGGCAGAGATATCGACGATTTCTTTGGTCTTGAAACACTCAAACTCATCGTTCGTCAGCCAATCACACTTACAAACACAGCTGACAAATTTGACATCGTTGTTAACGTAAACGGCGGTGGTGTTTCCGGTCAGGCTGGCGCTATCCGTCACGGTCTTTCCAGAGCTCTTCTTCAGTACGATGAAAACCTCAGACCAGAACTCAAAAAAGCAGGCTTCCTCACACGTGACCCACGTATGAAAGAAAGAAAAAAATACGGTCTCAAAGCTGCTCGTCGTGCTCCACAGTTCTCCAAACGTTAATTTGTGGTCAGAAAACAGACTTACAAATCCGAATGGATTTTATGGAAAAACTCCCGATTTTCGGGGGTTTTTCTTGTTTTTGCGCCCTTTTTGCAAAAGGGCAAAACGCCGTGAAATGCCTTAAATTTCGGTCAATTTACTGCACATTTGCCGCGTATTTGCTGCACATTTTTTAGATAACCTGTGGTGAAAATACTCACCACAGGTTTCTTTTTTGCTTTAATTCCGTATATGAATTATGATATTAAATTTTGTTGATTGCTTCGTGTAAAACACTCATATCAAGGTGAGTGTAAACCTTTTCGGTCAGCGTCATTGCACCCTTGTGGCCTACAATCTTTTTGATTGTGGTTTCTTCTACCTTTGCATCCTTCAGCATAGAGATACAAGTGTGGCGTGTATGGTGCGGAGTGTATTCTTCCTTCGCACCGATGTTTTTGAGCAGTGGTTTGAAATAAGTGTTGATGTAGTTCCAGTGCTCAAACTTTTTTCCTTTATCTGTATGTATGAGATATTTGCAGTCCGGGTCCATATTGTACCAGTTTTCAAAAAACGGATATACCTTATCTGCAATTGGCACTTTGCGGATACCACTTACTGTTTTACTCTCCTTGACAACATAGTATTTTTCGTCAAGGTGTACATCTTCTTTCAGCAGTTCACAGAGTTCGCCGATTCTCGGTCCGCTGTAAATAAGCATAAGTATAATCTGATAATATTTATCATCTGCCACTGTCCACAGCCTTTCGACTGTTTCCTTATCAATTCGTTTACCTTCACGGGTGTTCGGATTGTCATCCTGGTGCTTTGCCAAATCCACAAACTCGGAATAATCCTTGTTGCAGATATCGTTTTTCATTGCATATTCGTACATCTGGCTGAATAGCAGTCGCACCTTTTTAAGCATAGGATAATGCTTGCCGCAGTTATCAATAAGCTTCTGCAGATGTGCGGTTTTCAAATCTTTGAAAACCATATTGTACAAAGGTTCGCACACATTGTAAGATGACTGATAGCTTTTGATACTGCTCTGTGATATGCTGGCAAACTTTTCTTCTGACCAGAGGTTATAAACCTCTTTAAATGTCATTCTTGCTGCCTCTATATCAAAAGGCATCTTGTTGTATTCTGCCAGCATCTGCAATGCCTCTGTCTTCGTTCTGGCATAGCCGATATACTTGTAATGTGTTTTTAATTTTTCTGTTTCAGGATCAATTTCGTATCCTATTGTTATTCTTGCGCCCCATGGTCTGCGTCTGTTGCCACCCATATGTGTTACGCTGCCGTATCCGTTTGGTAATTTCATCATTTTACTCCCTTTCCCAAGGAGCAAGGATTAGATTACTCGTTTAAAAGTTTTGAAATAAATTTTTCAGACAACTGTTCTTCCTGCATTTTTAATTCTTCTGCAGTTTTCTGTGTAAGTGGTGTTTTTGAATAGTAAGCCAAGGTCTTTTCTTTCCATATACCCATATCGGCACCCATAAAGGTTCTGCCGTTTTTCAGATTGTTAAGTTCTTCAAGAAAAAGACATAAATCCGTATTCAGTTTGCCCTCTGTATTTTTACCGTCAAATGTAATTGAGCATTCCCACCCGTCGTGAATGGGTGGTTTTTTTACATCTATATTGAATTTAAGTTCGTTGGTTTTATCAAGTTCAAACACAAATCTTACAACATCAGAAAAATTTGCAAGGACTTTGTTTTCCTCATCCCAGCCCAAAAGATAGGATGGTGAACATTCCAGAACCTTTGCAATCTCCTTGATTACCGCAACAGAAACTTCAATTTCCCCACTTTCATATTTCTGCACAGTTCTCAAAGACTTGTTCAGCAGTTCTGCAAATTCTGTCTGATTTAAACGTTTTGCTTTTCTTGCAGCACGTATTCTGAATCCTATTTCCTTGTTTTCCTGTTCTAAATTTGTCATGTTAATTCACCTCAAGGCCATTGTAACACATTAAAAACGAATTGTAAATACATATTTCACGAAACTTTCATTGACAAGCGAATTTTTATTACATATAATAAAATTACGCATTATAAGTGCGTTTATTGCAAACGAAAGGAGGGTTTACTGCAAAATGTATGAACTGTTAGTGCAGAAAACCGAAATCTTAAGAAAGGAGAAACCGCCATGGACAGACCGAACACAGACATTCCACCATTCACTGGCAGAAATGTTCCAATCAAAGAAATTGCCAAAGCCACAGGCAAAAGCGAACAGTACATTCGCACTGCCATCAGACAGGGATTTTTTACTTTTGGCACGGCAGTTATGTTGAAGGGTTCCACAAAGTATACATACTACTGCCCTGACAGAAAAGTATGGGAAGAAACAGGATATTTCAACTATGATACTGTCACAGAAAAAGAAAACGCCCTCACCTGACGGCAAGGACGTAAAATTTAGAGCTTTTGATTGCTCTATCTCGCAAATTCAGTATATCAAAAGCAAAGCAACAATTCAATATATTTTTTTGAAAAGAGCAACTGTGCTTTTTTCAGCAGGTTTGTATTTAAGCCCTCGGCGACTGAGAGCGAAATACACCCATCGCACAAATCGCAGATTTATACTCTGTGTATTTCGCCCTTGCAGGGTGCCGCCACAGCATACGTTTAAACAGAAAGGCGGAGTATTA
>JAFSAW010000098.1 GCA_017442085.1 Oscillospiraceae bacterium
GTAAACCCAAAATGGGCTGACGAAAACGCAGACCTTCTCGTTCGTTTCAACCGCGCAATGTTCAAAGCTATGGACTTTGCTGCAGCAGCTACAACAGATGACGCTGTTGCTGAAGAAGTAGCAGGCTACGTTGCAAAAGTTGTTTCTTCCGACGCTGCAACAGTTATCGCACAGCGCTATGACGGTTCCTGGCTTACAAGCGCACAGGTTCTTGACATGATCAACTCCGGCGAACTCGAAACATTGTATGCAAACCAGCAGGCAACATTTATTGCTAACGGCGCTCTCGAAGCAGAAGGCAACCTTGCTCCTGCAGAATTTGTTCTCTCCGACCTTATGGTTGAAGCAGGCAAATAATTTTATATCCTGTACATTTTCGGGCTGAACATTCAGGGAAGGCGGGCAACTGCCTTCCCGATTTATAAGAATATGTTAAGGAGATAATTACATGAATAAAAATAAAAAAGGAGATTTTCTCAGCCGTATCCCAGCCTGGACATGGACTGTGCTTTCACTGATTGCTGCAGTACTTGTGTGGGGGCTGCTTTCCAAAGGCGAAGTTACCGGCCGTGCATTTCCACCTCTTGCCGAAGTTTTCGGTTCTTACACAAAAATGGCAGTTGACCGCGGTGTGTTCTGGAGCGATATTGCAAGCTCTCTGATTTCCTCAATTGCCGGTTTTGCACTGGGCTTTTTGTTTGGTGTACCTGTTGCATTCCTTATGGCATGGTACCGCCCTGTGCGCAATATCATCGAGCCTTGGATTCAGTTTATCCGCAATATCCCACCACTCGCATACGTACCACTGGTTGTTATCGCAGTTGGTGTTGGCCGTACTCCACAGATTATCGTTATCTGTATCGCAACATTCCTGACAATCTCCATCACAGTATTCCAGGGTGTTATCAACGTTGACGAAACACTTATCAAAGCTGCACGCGTTCTGGGTGCAAACGACAGTGTTCTGTTTACAAAAGTTATCTTCCCGGCAACAACTCCGTTTATCATCACATCTGTTCGTCTTGGTATCTCTGTTGCTCTTACAACTTTGATTGCTGCTGAATCTACAGGTGCAAGTGCCGGTCTTGGTATGCGTATCCGCGCACTCAGCTCTACATTTGAAACACAGCCTATGATGCTTTACATCATCGTTGTTGGTGTTATCGGTATGCTTGCTGAGAAAATTTTGAAATTCTTTGAAAGGAGACTGACATCATGGCAGGAGAAGAGAGAAATTTAATGCCAAAAGTTCAGATTAAGGCTGTAGAAAAAATTTACGAAGGCCGTAATGGTAAAACAGTTGCTCTGAACGGCGTAAATCTGGATATCTATGACAACGAATTCATCTGTGTTGTTGGTCCTTCCGGTTGTGGTAAATCCACTTTGCTTAACATCATTGCAGGTCTGCACGAAGCTTCTTCCGGTGAAGTGCTTGTTGACGGCGTTAAGGTAGAAGGCACAGGCGTTGACCGCGGTGTTGTTTTCCAGCAGTATGCTTTGTTCCCATGGCTTACAGTTAAGAAAAACGTAATGTTTGGTCTTAAACTGAAAAAAGACCTTACAGACGAACAGCGCGAAGAAATCGCTATGAAGTACATAAAAATAGTTGGTCTTGAAAAGTTTGTGGACGCTTATCCAAAAGAACTTTCCGGCGGTATGAAACAGCGTGTTGCTATTGCACGTGCTTATGCAGTTAACCCAAGCCTGCTGCTGATGGACGAACCATTTGGTGCTCTTGACGCACAGACACGTACACAGCTTCAGACAGAACTTCTCAAAACATGGGAAGAAGAAAAGAAAACATGTTTCTTCATTACTCATGACGTAGAAGAAGCTATTCTGCTGGCTACAAAAGTTATTGTTATGTCTGCACGTCCAGGCAGAATCAAGGAAATTATCGACATTGACATTCCATATCCACGCGGACAGGAATCCAAAATGCTTCCACGCTTCACAGAACTTAAAAACTATATCTGGAATATGGTTTACAAAGAATATCTTGAAGTTCAGAAATAATCATACTGATAAAAAGAAAAGTCATACGGCTCTTTGGAGCTGTATGGCTTTTTTGTTGTGTGAAATATTTGCTTTGTCTGAAAAGGATTGAAGGGTGATTTATAACCGTTTTAACTGCTGCGGAATAATTTTGTGGAAAGTTACAATAACAGATTGAAAAACTGTAATAAATACATATTTACAATACAGGATAAATATTGTAAAATAGTACCAGTACAAGATAGTAATGATGCTATAAATTTTATTTGGAGTGAAGCCTATGGCCAGAGCAGTCAGAAATACAACAAAAAACGAAATTATTCAGACAGCCTGCGAATTGTTTTTTGAAAAAGGCTATTCCGCCACATCACCAAAGCTGATTGCGTCGGCACTGGAAATAAGTCCGGGCAATCTTACATACTATTTTCCGACAAAAGAGCATCTTTTGGCGGTGGTGGTGCAGCAGCTGTGTCAGTTTCAGTGGAAGCTGCTGGGCATAGAGGCGGAACACGGGATAGAATCGGTGGGGTCAATATGCCTTGAAACAATGACAGTTGCGGCGGCCTGTCAGGAAGATGAAATTGCAAAGGATTTTTTTACCGCGGTATTCCAAAGCAAAATGTGCCGCGACTATCTGCGCAATGACCATATAAACAGGGCAAAGAGAATTTTTGCAGACCATTGCAGCGACTGGACAGATGAGGATTTTGTACAGGCAGAACTGCTGATAATGGGTATACAGTACATCACCATAACAGCAGACGACAGTATTCTGCCGCTGAAAACACGTATAGGCGGTGCACTGGAATATATACTGAATATATATGGTATAGACAGCGAAACACGGCAGCAGGAAATTGACAGGGTGCTGCAGATGGACTGCAGAACACTTGGCAGAAAGGTCCTTGCCGAATTTGTAAAATATGTAAACGAAACAAACGAGCAGGCATTCGGCAAAATGCCGGCCGGCGACAGAAAGAATATACTGAAATACAGAGAAAGGGCACAGATATGAAAAATAAATCTCTGAAAATTAAAACAAAAAAACTGATTAAAAAGGCAGCAGGCTTTGCCGTTTGTCTTGCGGTTATGTTTTCTGTTTTTGGCGGCATAACAGCAAGTGCGGCGTCAAGATTTCCGGAGCCAAATGGAGGAACATCAAACGGCTTGGGTACTTTCTACTGGACACTGGCACCTGAAAATAACGGCCAGCAGATGTATGACAAAATCGAGTCTGATATTCACGGTCCAAAAGGAGTAAAGAGTGGTTTAAAACAATACACTTTTATATCCAAAGAAAATGCAGCCACAACCTTGTTTGATGAAAATGAAGCGTATTCATGGCAAGACGATTGCAGAGAAACTTCCTTTGCTGAAGGTGATTATTATGTGTATATATATCATTATGGTTTGAATGTCAACTACTATATAAGGCATGAGTATATTGTTAATATAAGCCATGGCTATGAAGTGGGCATCAGTGTTTCGGGTGCAGGCGGCAAGGTGACTATCGGCGGCAGCGAATATTCAGGCGGCACCTACAAAGCAGGTACAGGAGACAGTATTGCTTTTACTGTAAGCCAGATTGCCGACTATACTCCTGCAGTTACCTTTAACGGCCAGACACTTACAGCCAATAACGGCACTTATACAATTTCAAACAGCATGCTTGCAGCGGCATCGGACAGAACAATCAGGGTTAACTATACCATGACCAACGGCTCGGTTGTTACACTTGTACAAAGCAGCACTGCTACAATCACAATTAACGGCAACAGTGCTTCTACGCAAACCCTGGGTAAAAGCGGTACATACACACTTAAGGCAGAGGCAAAGGGAAAAAATATAGTAACCAAGCTTATGGTGGACGGAGAAACTTTTTTACTGCCGGAAGGTGCATCAATAGTTGTTGAAGGCTGGAAGCCTACAAAAAGCACCCACACAGTAACAGCAACAACAGAGCCTGTAAGCATAAAGGTGTTTAACGGTAAAACTGTTTCTATCCGTGACGAGATGGACGCCAAAGCCAGAGCAGAGGCTGTGTTTAATGCAATCTATGACACAAGCTCCAGAGTGCAGCTGAATGCAGATGATATTGTGATAAATCATGGCTCAAGCTTTGCAACCCCTGGTGTATATATGAATGTTGATTTATATGGCAATTTTATGCCATATGGCACATATAACATTTTAAATACGCCTATGGATTATACGGCTTTGTTAGGCGATGATAATCAGGAAACTGTATACCTTGAATGGAGATATAACAACATTTCTGAATATGAATCCGATAAGGTTACCGTTAATATAGATAAAATCAGCATCAGTGCAAAAACAGCACTTGAAAAGGTTTATGACGGCAGCCCGTTTGAAATTTCCACAGCTGTGGAAAACAACAGCCAGCTGCAGTGGCAGAACAATGTGGGTGATGTGACAAAGATTGAGGCTGCATATCACTACGACAGCAGCAAAAACCTGCTGGCAGATGCACCGACAGCTGCAGGCGACTACTTTATCAGAGTTAAAGCAACCGACAGCCTTGGCACCAACACATCAGATTTTATCCCTTACAGCATTAAGGCGAGGGATATTACAAATGCCAGCGTTCATCAGACCGGTACACTGGTGTATAACAATAACCAGCCGCTGACAGCCCAGGTTTCTGCTTCTGCTGATATCTATGGTGTCGCAGAGCCACAGTTCAGCTACAGCATGACCGAAAACGGAAGCTACGGCGATATGCCGCAGTTAATCAGTGCAGGCCAGCACACTGTTTATTACAAAGTTACAGCCGAAAACCACAATGATTATTACGGCAGCTTTACAGTGACAATAGAGCAGGCAACACCTGTTACAGAAAACGTGCAGGCAGTTATCGAAGCAAATAAAGCCCTTGCAGGTGATGCAACAATAACAGGCACTGCAGCATTTAACGATGAGCTTGTTAACGGACAATTTGCTGCAGAAAACCCAACTGCAGCCCTTGTATACGGCGAAAACACAATAGGGTATATATTTACACCGTATGATGCAATAAACTTTAAGACTGTAAAAGGAACAGTAACGGTTAATGTAACTGATACTGTTGCACCAACAGGCGAAGTTAAAATAAAAGACAGCAGCTGGACAGAACTTTTAAGCGATATTACCTTTGACGGACTGTTCTTTAATGAAAATGTTGATGTGACAGTAACTGCGGCAGACACACTCAGCGGCGTAAAATCCGTTGAATATATCGAAAGCGGCGAAACACTGACACTGGAAACACTGCAGCAGATTGCCAACTGGAATACAGTGGGCGCAGATAACAAGATTTCTGTAACAGCCGAAGATGCAAAACAGTTTGTTTACTACATCTGCATTACAGACAATGCAGGCAATGTGACATATCTTTCCACAGACGGTGCAACCTTTGATACACAGCCGCCTGTAATTCACGGCATCACAGAGGGTGCAACATACTACACAACACAGAAATTTAGTGTTCAGGACGACAACCTTGAAAATATAACAGTAAACGGCAGCCAGTCAATGACCTTTGCCCTTGGCGGAAATGCTGACATGGAATATGTTGTGGCTGCAACCGACAAGGCGGGCAACAGCACAACTGTTACCGTGCAGATGAAACCTATTGCTTCCATAAGCGAAACAATCAAAGACCTTACAGAAAACAATGTAACAGGTGACAATGCTGATACAATCAAAGATGTGGAAGAAGCTCTTGCGGCAGTTGATAAAACCGATGCTTCACCGGCAGAAAAAGATGCTCTTGATGAAGCACAGGCAAATATCGATAAACTGCAGCAGGCTATCGAAGATACAGCAGTCGAAGTTAAAGCACTGGAAGATACACTTGCAGGCTATGACGAAGACGCTGTAAAATCCACAGACGAAACTGCGGTTGACCAGCTTATTGATGACCTGACAGAAAAACTGAAAGATGAAAATCTTTCTGCAGGACAGAAATTTGCACTGAGAGAAGCCCTTGCAGATGCACAGAAACTGGCAGACAAGATTGATGATGACAAAGCAGCACTGGAAGAAGCTCTCCAGCCGTTGCCGGACACAGACACTGACAACGCATCAGATGCTGATATCGAAAATCTGAAAAATGAAAAAGAAAAGATGGAAACACTGCTGAATGATGACAACTATACATCACAGGAAAAGGCAGAAATCCAGAATAAGCTTGATAAAATTGAAGATGCTGCACAGGATATAGGCGAAACCTACAAAATTATCCACGGTGCAGACGGAGAGTGGACAGACGGCTCGTCCAGAACACTCGGCTTTACAGCAAACGGACTGTTCAGTCTGTTTAAAGAAGTGAGAGTTGTGAATGCCAAAGGCAACAGCACAACACTGGTAAGAGATGTGGACTACACAGCACAGCAGGGCAGCACAGTTGTTACCCTCAGACAGTCTTATCTTGACAAGCTTTCCGTTGGCAAGTATAAGCTGGAGGTTGTTTATGATGTGCTTGGCACAGAGCATATTGCAGACTGCAGCTTTACAGTAAAAGCCAAGGCAGAAAAAACAGTGAAGAGTGTTGACGGCGGCATGGATATGATAACTGTTGACGGCAAAAACCTTGCAGGCTTTGACAGACTGGTGTTTGAATACACAATCAGTGTGCCTTACGAAAAAACAAGCGTAACACTTGGCGGCAAAACAAGCCACCCTGCTGCAAAGGCAGACAATCTGTGGGAAATTCCGCTTGATGTGGGCGAAAACGTGATTGTGATAAAAACAACTGCAGAAAACGAGGCTTACAACTGGTTCTACACCATAACAGTAAATCGCGCGGCAAAGGTTATTGCACCGCAGGCAACAGAAAAACCTGTGGAAACACCACAGCCTTCAGAGACACCTGCACCTACTGCAGAGCCACAGCCAACACCAACACCTGACGCACCTGCGGCAGATACATCTGCACCGCAGCAGACAGAACGCGCTCTGCCGATAATACCGATTATCGTTGCAGTGTTTGCGGTTATGATAATTCTGATTATCGTTAAAAAGAAAAGAAATGACGAAGAATAAATAATGCAGTCTGAGTGACAGCTTTAAACAGCGTCACAGTACAGCACAGGTCTGTGAAAAAAACAACCTGCGCAGAACAAAAATAAAAATATTTTATTTATGCAGAAACCCGACAGTTGTATATACAGCTGTCGGGTTTTGTTGTGTAAATGTATGTTTTGAACTGCTGATTAAGGTCAGTTTAAAATGTATATGGCAATAAGTATGCACACAAGGCCTGCAACAACCGCGAAGGTCAGCGGCTCGCCAAATGCTATAATGCCTGTAAGGGAAGCCGCAACGGGCTCTACACTTGCAAGTATGGCGGCTTTGCCGCTTTCAGTCTGCGAAAGGCCTTTTGTGTAAAGGATAAATGGAATAACGGTGGAAACTGCAATCAGTCC
The DNA here is from genome assembly GCA_017442085.1 of Oscillospiraceae bacterium. Taxonomy (GTDB): domain Bacteria; phylum Bacillota; class Clostridia; order Oscillospirales; family Ruminococcaceae; genus RGIG3102. The sequence continues at coordinate 7,422 of JAFSAW010000098.1, forward strand.
AAAGACAAGCAATGTTACCGAAGCAGATGAAAATACAAGGGAAAAGGTTTCGGCGGGGGAAACCACAAAAAGCGATGCGGCAGCTGCACACAGAAAGGTGTAGTATGTAACGGTGTAGGAAGAATATTTTTCAAGGGCAAAACGGCCGAAGATGGAATAAAGTGCATAGAAAAATGCACTGCCCAGACCTGTTGCAAGGCTGACTGCAGAAACAGCCAGCGAGCCCGAAAGTATACCGCTTACAAAAACACAGCCCATAAAGGTGACCACAAGGGCGGCCAGCTTGTTTTTGGTTATTTTGTCATGCCAGATAACAGCGCTTAAAAGCATCACAATGGCAGGGGAGGTATAAAGCAGTATGGCGGCAGTTGCCAGCGAAGACTGCTGCTGGCACATAAAGTATAAAAGTGAAAACATGACAACGCTTACAATGCCTGTGCCGATAAAATAGTGGAAATGACGCAGTTTTATACGGAATGTTGATTTGTCAACAATGGCAAAAAGCACCGTCATAACAGCAAGGCTGCCAAAGTTTCTGATAAGCACAATATTCTGCGGGGTAAAGCCTGCAGAATAAAGGCTGCGGGAAAACAGACCTATCATACCCCAGGTGATACCTGCGGTTAAAATAAAAATTTGCGGAAGATGTTTTTTCATAGCAGTTACCTTTAATTTGAATATAAATTACATAAGTATCAACAAGCGTTCTGGTTTTCAAAATACTAAAAACAATACCCCCTGCAACCACAGAAAGCAGAAGCAGGGGATACATAAAAATATTATATACGCACGTCACCGGAGATGTTGAACCACACGGTCAGACATTCTTCGTCACCGATTTTTCGATAGCTGTGGTTTTTGCCTGCTTCGATATAAATGCAGTCTTCGGCATTTGCTTCGTACTGCACGCCTTCAATTTCCAGCATTATGGAGCCTTTTACAACATAGCCTATTTCGTCGTTTACGTGTGCGTTGGAAACGTGAAGCTCGTTGTTGTCAATGGTCATAAAAATGCAGTTGATTTTGCGCGTGTCGTTATAGGCTATCTCATACAGGTAGCCTTCGTTTTTAAAGATTGTTTCCCGTTCTTCCGGGTGGATAATAACAGCGGCAGAGTTTTCTGCCTGGGTGATAAGGTCGGACAAGGTAAGGTTGAGGGCAAAGCACACCTTGTTAAGATTTTCCAAAGTGGGGTCGTTGAGCCCGCGTTCCATCAGACTGAGATAGCTGATGGACAAACCTGTTTTTTCGGACAGGTCCTGCAGTGTGATTTTATTTTTTTTACGGGCAAGTTTTATGATATTGCCTATCTGAACATTCATATATACACCTTTTGTAAACTGTAGTGGATTTTTGGGTAAATAATATAATGTAAAAAATTTATATATTTCAATTATTTATATATTATATTAATTATGTAAAAAATGCAATAAATTTTTATATTTTTACGATAAAAAAATTATAAAAATTTAAAATATTAAAGAATATATACAAACGTGGCGGAAAAGCAGCCTAATGTTATCAATAGTAATATTTATGGTTATAAAAATAAAGGATATTTTTTAATGATATAAAATAATATAGGTTTTGCAACGAAATGTATAAAAATATGACAACATTTTTGTCTAAAATTATATTGTGAAATTTATTGAATGTGAAAAAATTTTTTGATATAATTAAATCATAAAATTTTCGTAAAAATTTTACAAAATGTAAAATTCTGGAAAAGGAGGATGATTATGCCACATGTAACAGTAAGAGGCGTACAGGAACAGGAACTTAAAACAATTGCACAGGAGCTTAAAATGGCTGTTGTGGAAGCTGCACAGACAAGGGAAGAATGGGTTAAAATTTTCTACTCCCCAATCCGCCGCGTTGATGCAGCAGAAGAAGTTGCAGTTGATGTTTACTGGATGCACAGACCACAGGAAGTGTGTGACAAAGTTGCAGCAGCATTGACAGATCTGCTTAAAGCCAAAGGCAAAGACTTTGTGCAGGTTACTTTTACAGAATTTCCTGGTGAACATTTTTATGAAGACAACGTACATTATTAATCGAAGGAGGAAAGATTAATGAAAAAATTATTGGCATTATTGCTTGCGGGCGCAATGGCACTTTCAATGGTTGCATGCGGCGGCAGCGAACCAGCTCCAGCAGCTGACCCAGAAGCGTTTGAACCTATCACTCTCAAATTTGCAAACCAGCACCCAGGTGACGGTACAGCTTCAAAATCTGACCAGGCTATCTGTGATGCTATCGAAGAAGCAACAGAAGGCCGTGTAAAAGTTGAACTTTACACAGACTCTTCCCTTGGCGACTACACATCCGTTGTTGAAGAAGTAATGGTTGGCACAATCGACATGGCACATACAACAATGGTTGAAACATACGACGCACGTATGTCCGGCTCCATGCTGCCATACCTTGGTTCCAACTATGACGAACTTAAAAAAGCATACGACCCAGAAGGTTACCTCTACAATACAGTTTTTGAAATCGGTCAGGGTATGGGCATCCGTACATTCGGTTTCTACTGTGAAGGTTTCTCCGGCGTTGGTGCAGGTCCTGAAGTAACAAATGCAGCAGTTCCAGGTGCAGAAAAAGGTGCTATCGTGCGTGTTCCTGGCGTTGACACATTTGCTCTTTCTGCAAGAGACCTTGGCTTTGTAACATCCACAATCGCTTACTCCGATACATACACAGCTATCCAGACTAACACAGTTCAGGGTTGGGTAGGCGGCCCACCAAACCTTAACTATCTCTACTTCCGTGATGTTATCAACAACTACTACCACTACATGCTGACACAGGAAGCAACTCAGATTTACATGAGTGAAAAAACTTGGGACAAACTTCTCCCAGAAGATCAGGAAGCTATCGATGCTATCATCAAAGCTGAATGTGCAAAATCTTTCGAACTTGCAGCAGCCGACGATGCTAACTATATGCAGATGATGAAAGATGCAGGCATTAACGTTGTAGAATTTACAGATGCAGAACGTGCAGAAATGGCAAAATATGTTCGTGAAAAAACATGGCCAGAACTTGCTAAAAACACATCTCAGGAATTCCTTGACAACATTCTTGCAAGCCTCGAATAATTTAAACCGGGCTATTTAGTTTAAAAAAATTTTTTAACAAACCATCGAGGCAGCTTGTTTTTAAGCTGCCTCGGAATTTTAAAGAAGAGATTTTTCTTTAGATAAAGAAAAGAGGGAAAACTCGATGTTGAATATATTAAAGAAAATTGACGACATCTTTGAATACTGCGCAAACTGGATAATGACAATAACAGGTATTGCAACATGCACACTTATTGTAGTGGCCGGTTTTATGCGTTACTTTTTGAAGATGGACTTTTACGGTTATGAAGAGCTGACGTTGTTTGCAGCTTTCTGGCTTTACTTTATGGGTTCTGCAATCGCAGGCAAAAAAGATACACATATCAATGCAAATATGATGAGTATGTTCTGTAAAAACCAGAAAGTGCTTAACATTGTGGAACTTATAAAGGTTGTTATCTGTCTTGTTATGTGCGCAATTGCAACAAAATGGTGCTTTGACTACGTAATGTGGTCCGGTCAGATGGGCGCAAAATCCAACGTATTTAAATTGCCAAACATCATTGCACAGATACCGATGTTTATATCTTTCTTTGCATGGACGCTGTATCTTATCCGTGACCTTGTAAAAACAGTAAAATTATTTAAAAATAAACCGGAAATTAAAGAGGAGGTAGAAGCATGATTGTTGTTCTCGCATTATTAGTATTGCTTGTAACACTTGTTATAGGTGTGCCTATTCCTCTGGCATTTCTTGCATCAGCTTTAAGTATATGCATTACAGGCGGTTATGACCCATCAATGCTTATGATGTTCGGTTATAACAAAACAAACTCTATCCTGCTGCTTACAATCCCGCTCTTTGTTCTTGCAGGTTCCATTATGGACAAGGGTGGTATCGGTGAACAGCTTATCGGTGCTGTTGAAAAATTCGTTGGCAAAATCAAGGGCGGCCTTGGTATCGTTACTGTTATTGCCTGCGGCGTTTTCGGTGCTGTTTCCGGTTCTTCCTCCGCTACACTTTCCTGTATCGGCGGTATCATGACACCACGTCTTAAAGAAAACGGTTATCCTGAAGGCCTTATCGGTGCTTTGCTTGCATCCTCCGGCGTTCTTGGTATTCTTATTCCACCATCCATGCTTATGATTCTCTATGCATGGTCCACAGGTGCATCCGTTCTGGCATGCTTCCTTGCAACAGTGCTTCCTGGTCTTATGCTTATCGTGCTTTTCAGCCTTGTAAACCTGTGGTATGCAAAACGCAACCCTAATATCAAGGTTTATGAAAAAGTTGTTAACAATGCAAAGAAAAATGAAGAAAAGAAAAAACGTCTTAAAGGCCAGGGCGGCACAAGCGCAATCCCTGCACTTATGATGCCTGTTATCATCCTTGGCTCCATCTACGGCGGTATCCTTACAGCTACAGAAGCTGCAGCTATCTCTGTTGTATACGCAATTCCTGTTGGCTGGTTCTACTACAAACGCATCAACGGCAAAGTTCTCAAAGAGTCTCTCGTTGCAGCAGGTGAAACAGCCGGTGTTATTATGACAATGCTGTTCTCCGTACAGATTCTCTGCCGTCTTTACACATCTGAAAATCTGCCGGATATGATTCTCGGCTTCCTTACATCTATATCCGACAACAGAATCGTTCTGCTTATCCTCATTAACATCTTTATGGTTATTCTGGGTATGCTTATGGACGACTGTTCCGCAACAATCCTTGCTGCACCAATTCTTCTGCCTATCATGATTGAACTTGGTGTAAGCCCAATCCACTTTGCAGCTATCCTTGGTGTTAACATCGGTATGGGTAACGTTACACCACCGACAGCACCGCTGCTTTATCTCGCAGGACGTATCTCCAAAGCTGAAGTTAAAGATATGTTAGGGCCTGACTTTGCACTTATTCTCTTTGCATGGCTGCCAACACTTATCGTTACAACTTACTTTGATAAATTTGCTACATTCCTGCCAACACTCTTCGGCGTTATGTAAAAACTGAACATAAGGAGGACTTATGGTAAAATTAACTGATTATGAACAGAGAATGCTCAACGGCGAAATGGGCGAATTTAAACAGCGCGCCATCAAAAAAATTGTTGAGTATGCAAATGCACTTGGTGCAGAAGAACTTTGTACAGTAACAAAAGCAACATTGTTCTTTGGCTATCAGCCATATCTTGATGCTGTTAAATCCGACGACTACGACGAAATTTTCTCCCGTATGGTTCTCTGTGAACACAGCGACAAAATTTATAAAATGGACCAGTTCAGCCACGAATGCTTTGCGCAGACATGTGCAGGTCCATGTGACCATTTCCGTTACAAAGAAATCAATCTTTCCAAAGAAGTTTTCGACAAAAACCGCAAATTCCTTGACATTACAAAAGAAGCCGGCGTAAGCATTGCAGGCAGCTGTACACCTTACCTCAGCGGCTGGATTCCACTGCGCGGCGAACACTTTGTTTCCACAGAATCCAGTAACATCCTCTTTGGTAACTCCGTATATGGCGCATGCGCAAACGCAGACGGCCTTGAAGCATCCGCATGGAGTGCAATCTGTGGCCGTACACCTTTGTGGGGCAACCACATTATCGAAAACAGATATGCAACACATGTAATTGATGTTCAGTGCAGAATTGAAACACCGCTTGACTGGGATATCCTTGGCCACGCTCTTGGCAGACTGCTTACAGACGGCAACGAAAGACCTGTACTTATCGGCAACTTCAACCGTCCTGACCTTACAAGACTTAAAAAATTCTTTACAGCTCTTGCTACAACAAGTGGCTGCGAACTTTGCCACATCGTAGGTTCCACAGCAGAAGCTCCAACTCTGGAAGCTGCTCTGGCAGGTCACCAGCCAAAACGCACAATCGTTATCGACCAGGCAGAATATGACAAATCCTACAACTCTGTAACAGACCACGAAAGTGCAGATGTTCAGCTGGTTGCTCTTGGCTGTCCTCACTATTCTCTTGAAGAAATCCGCAACGTTGCAATGATGCTCAAAGGCAAAAAAGTTGCTCCTGGCGTATCTCTCCAGATCTGGACAGACTTTACAATGCAGCATCTTGCAGAAGTTAACGGCTATGCTCAGATTATTGAAGAAGCAGGTGCAGTGCTGCTCAACAGCGGCTGTCCAATGGTTTGCGGCCGTACAGCATATGACATTGTAAAAACAGGTTTTGCAACAGACGCAGCAAAACAGGCACACTATGTGCATACAGACCTTAACGAAAAGAACTGCAAAGTATTCTATGGTACAACAGAAAAATGTATCGAAGCAGCAATCAAGGGCAGATGGGAGGTTTAGTAATGGAAGTTATTAAATTGAAAGCAAGACCTGCTTATCCTGGTAAAGCAGCAGGCGAAGCTATCGTATGTCCACACAGCATTCAGGGCTGGGCAGGCGTAAGCGACGAAACAGGCATTATCATCGAAGTTGGACATCCTGAACAGGGCAAATGTATCAAGGGCAAAATCCTTGTAATGCCATACGGCAAAGGCTCTACAGGCTGGTCAGGCCACTTCCACTCTGCAGCAGTTGCAGGCTTCTCCCCTGCAGGCTGGGTTTTCTCCAACATAGACAGCCGCTGCGGCGTTGCTACAGCAGCACTGGAAGTTCCTGCAGTTGCAGACTTTAAAGATGTTGATGTATTTTCTGTTATCAAAACAGGCGACTGGGTGGAAATAGACGGTGACACAGGTGAAGTTATAATAACCAAAAAGTAACCGCCTTCTCCTTAAATAAAAAACAGAGGAAGGTGTGCTCCTTCCTCTGTTTTTGTTATTGAATATGGATACAAGCTGTATTGTATGTACAGTGCAGCTGGCAATAAATTGTTCTGTAAAATTACTTTACAGGAGGAAATACCTATGGAAAAATCATATTACAGTATATATAACGATGTGCTTGGCCCTATAATGACAGGCCCGTCCAGCTCTCACTCTGCAGGCTGTGCCAGAATTGGCAAAACAGTCCGCAGCCTTTTTGGCAGGGAAATTGTAAAGGCAGATGTGGTTTTTGAACAGCAGGGCTCCTATCCAAGCACTTATATCGGTCAGGGCTCAAACTTTGGCTTTACAGGCGGGCTGCTGGACTATTCCACCGATGACGTGCGCCTTAAAGATGCTGTGGAAATTGCAAAGGCAGAGGGCAGAGAGATAGTGTTTAAAAAGGCACCTCTTGGCTTTAAGCATCCAAACCAGGCACGCATTGACGTTTACGGCGATGACGGCAGTGTAGAGATGAGTGTTATGACCTTCTCTGTGGGCGGCGGTATGTTTGAAATTACCCAGCTTGACGGTTTTGACGTTATGATGAACGGCGGCAACGAACAGATTTTTATACTGTGCGATACCGATGAAGGCGTTGCTGCAGCCGAAAAATATCTTGCAGAAGCCGGTTTTGCATATACAAAGGACAGTCAGGCGGCTGGCACTATGATTACTGTAAAACCTGTTTTCGGCACAGATACTGCACCTGTTGCGGAACTTGAAAAGGAAAACGGCGTGCGGTATGTGCGCTATGCAAAACCTGTGCTGAGCGTTGTAAAACGTCAGGACAGCACAGCCTGCTTCTACAATGCCCTTGAAGCAGAAGTATACAACAAAGATAAAAACAAGGCACTCTGGCAGCTTGCAATGGACTATGAGTGCAGCTATGGCTATGTGACAGAAGAAGATGTGTGGAATCTGACACGCAAGGTTATGGAAGCCATGCGCAACTCCACAAAAGCACTTGATGTTTCGGGCGAAAACATCGAAGGTCTGCTGGTAAATCCGGGCAGGGATATGGTGCGTGATGTAAAGAGTGCAAAAACAGTTGACACAGGCATTCTTGGCAATGCAATGCTGGCCGCAATTGCAGTAATGGAAAACAGCTGTATAAGAAATATAGTTGTTGCTTCACCGACAGCGGGCTCCAGCGGCGTTGTGCCGGCTGCAGTTGTAAATATAGGCATTCAGATGGGCTGCAGCGAAGAAGAAATCTGCAAGGGACTTATGGCGGCAGGCATTGTGGGTGTGTTTATTGCAAATCAGGCTACATTCGGCGGCGAAGTTGGTGCCTGTCAGGCGGAAAACGGCTCTGCAAGTGCCATGGCGGCAGCAGGCGTTGCACAGCTGCTTGGCGGCGATGTTACACAGTGCTTCCGTGCTGCAGGTATGGCAATGCAGAATATGCTTGGCCTTATCTGTGACCCTGTTGCAGGTATGACAGAAATTCCTTGCATCAGCCGCAACGTTTCGGCTTTGTCAAATGCTGTTATGAGTGCAAATATGGCAATGATGGGCTTTAACCCTGTTATTCCGCTGGACGAAGTTATCATCACAATGGGCAAGGTTGGCCAGCAGCTGCCAGCCGAACTGCGCTGCACCTGCGAAGGCGGTTTGTGCAAAACTGCAACAGGATGCCGCATAGGCGCACTGGCAGAATCCCAGCGGCCGATGCTTTAAACATATAAAAGGAGAATATAACTATGAAAGAAAAATGGACAACCGAAAAAGCACCTGTACCATCTCCATGGATAGCACAGGTAAGCCGTGACGACAATCTGGGCATAGCATATATTTCCGGCCTTATCTCCCAGAAGGGTGACGAGATTATCTACGGCCTTTCCGCAGCAGAGGAAACACGCATTATTCTGGACAATCTCAAAACCATTGTTACAGAGATGGGCCTTACAATGGACCACGTTATCAAGACAAATATCTTCCTGACAGATATGGCGGATTTTGACGGTATGAACGGGGTTTACAAAGAATATTTCAACCACGGCAACCCACCTGCAAGACAGTGTGTGCAGGCAGGCGTGTGGGGCAATCTCAGAGTGGAAATCAGCTCTGTTGTGGTGCTTAAATAACAAACCGTAACCGATATTTCAGAATTCCTTCCTGAAAAATGTTTTTATTGCGATATTAGTAGTATAAAATATCGGTTTGGTTCTATAGGCAGATGCGGTAAATGCATCGGTCCGCACAGACGGACGGGTGTCAGCTGCTCCGGCATTTTGTGCCGGGGCGGCTGATGCTGTTTTTATGTGCTGTGACGGATTGCATAAAAAACTGTACAAAACATACCGCTGTACAAAGCGGCCTCCGGACAAGAAAACACAAACCCGATTTCCAACACAAAAAGGCTGTTACTGCGTCAGCAACACTTGCATTACACAAAGTAGTGCTGCGTGTCTTTTCCTTGTAACATCACTTTTTGTGCAAAAACGGGCAAAAATGTACCCACCAAATCACTGTAAAGTGATTTGGTGGGTATTTATGTTTTTTTATCAGGATGCCGCTAAGGTTTGCTGTTGTAATCTTTCTGCTGTACTGTTATACTTTAATTATAAAGTATGACGAAAAAAGCAATGTACTCAGATGCGGATTTTGGTTATATTGACAAACGGAAAATTAAAATATAAATCAGTTGAATCGGAGGTTTTTACTATGGCAAAATCAAGACTCATCGGCGATTATCCTGTTATCGGCATCCGTCCTACCATTGACGGCAGACGCGGTGTTCTCAAGGTGAGAGAATCCCTTGAAGAACAGACAATGAATATGGCAAAAAGTGCCGCAAAACTGTTTGAAGAAAATCTTAAATACTCAAATGGCGAACCGGTAAAGGTTGTTATTGCAGATACAACCATCGGCAGAGTGGCAGAAGCTGCAGCCTGTGCGGACAAGTTCCGCAAGGAAGGCGTTGACATCACTTTGACCGTGACACCTTGCTGGTGCTATGGCGCAGAAACCATGGATATGGACCCTGACACAATCAAGGCGGTATGGGGCTTCAATGGCACAGAACGCCCGGGTGCTGTATACCTTGCATCTGTTCTGGCAACCCACGCACAGAAGGGCCTGCCTGCATTTGGCATCTACGGCCACGATGTTCAGGATGCTGACGACACAGAAATTCCTTGCGACGTAAAGGAAAAACTGCTTCGCTTCGGCCGTGCTGCAGTTGCTGCTGCAACAATGCGTGGCAAAAGCTATCTGCAGATAGGTTCTATCTGTATGGGTATCGGCGGCTCTATCATCAGCACAGATTTTATCGAGGATTATCTGGGTATGAGGGTGGAATCTGTTGACGAAGTTGAAATTATCCGCCGTATGACAGAAGGTATCTACGACAAAGCAGAATACGAAAAGGCTTTGGCCTGGGCAAAGGAATACTGCATCGAAGGCTTTGACAAAAATCCTGAAGAACTGCAGAAAACAAGGGAAGAAAAGGACGCCGACTGGGAATTTGTTGTAAAGATGATGGTTATTATAAAAGACCTTATGAACGGCAATCCAAACCTGCCTGCAGGCTGTGAAGAAGAAATGGTTGGCCACAATGCTATTGCTGCAGGTTTCCAGGGCCAGAGACAGTGGACAGACTTCTATCCTAACTGCGATTTCCCTGAAGCGATGCTCAACACCTCATTTGACTGGAACGGTGCCCGTGAGCCATATATTCTTGCAACAGAAAATGATGTGCTTAACGGCATAGGCATGCTGTTTATGAAGCTGCTTACAAACCGTCCGCAGATGTTTGCCGATGTAAGAACATACTGGAGCGGCGAAGCAGTAAAGAGAGTTACAGGCTATGATATAGAAGGCTGTGCAAAGGATTCGGACGGTTTTATCCACCTTATCAACTCCGGTGCATGCTGCCTTGATGCAAACGGACAGGCAAAGGACGAAGACGGCAACGCTGTTATGAAACCTTGGTATGAAGTGACAGAGGAAGACCAGAAAGCCATAATGGCAAATGCAACCTGGAACTATGCTGACCTTGGATATTTCCGCGGAGGCGGTTATTCTTCCCGCTTTATTACAAAAGCACAGATGCCTGCCACAATGATAAGACTTAACCTTGTAAAAGGTCTTGGCCCTGTGCTGCAGATTGCAGAAGGCTGGACTGTGCAGCTGCCTGATGAAGTTACCGACACTTTGTGGAAGCGCACCGACTATACCTGGCCTTGCACATGGTTTGCACCAAGATGCACAGGGGAAGGCCCGTTTAAAACAGCATATGATGTAATGAACAACTGGGGTGCCAACCACGGCGCAATTTCCTACGGGCATATCGGTGCAGACCTTATCACACTCTGCTCCATGCTGAGAATTCCTGTATGTATGCACAATGTGCCGGAAGAAAAGATTTTCCGTCCTGCTGCATGGAATGCCTTTGGTATGGACAAAGAAGGTGCAGACTACCGTGCCTGCCAGAATTTTGGTCCGCTGTTTAAAAAATGCTGATAAAAAATAATTTACAGATATAAATCAGATTGGGAGGTCTGTATGGCATATTGTCTGGCTATTGACATAGGTGCTTCAAGCGGAAGACATCTTCTGGGAGAAATAAAGGACGGAAAGCTTGAAATTACCGAAATATACCGTTTTGAAAACGGCATCAGAGAAAATGACGGCACACTTGTCTGGGATGTTGACGTGCTTTGCGAAAACGTGATAAAAGGCCTTGAAAAATGCAGGGAGCTTGGCAGAATACCGCAGACGGTGGCCATTGACACCTGGGGTGTTGACTATGTGCTGCTTGATGAAAACGGCAGGGAAATTCTGCCCTGTGTTGCATACAGAGATTCAAGAACTGCCAGTGCTGTGCAGGAAGTTTATCAGATTATCAGCAAAAGCGAACTTTACAGCAGAACAGGCATTGGCGAACAAAGCTATAACACTGTATTTCAGCTGTGGTGCGACAAGCTTTCAGGCAAGATGGACAAAGCCGCACATATGCTTATGATGCCTGATTATCTTTCCTATAAACTTACGGGTGTTGTTTCTCACGAATACACAATCTGTTCAACCACAGGGCTTGTAAATGCACAAAGCAAAACCTGGGACAGCGAAATTATAGACAGGCTTGGATATAAAAAAGAGCTGTTCGGGCATATAAGTGCTCCGTGCACACCTGTTGGAAATTTAAGCGAAGAAATAAAAAAACGTGTGGGATTTGACTGCCTTGTTATGCACTGTCCGTCCCACGATACGGCTTCTGCGGTGGCGGCCTGCCCTATAGCAGATGATTCGCTGTTTATATCTTCGGGCACCTGGAGTCTTGTGGGTACAGAGAATACATACCCGGTTACCACAGAGCAGGCTATGACGGCGGGACTTTCAAATGAGGGCGGGATAAATTACCGTTATCGTTTCCTGAAAAATATTATGGGTATGTGGCTTTTTCAGAGCATCAGGAGAGAGCTGAACAGTCAGTATACTTATGACGAAATGATGCAGCTTGCTATGACCAGCAGTTTTAAAGAACTTATTGACCCTACCGACGATGTATTTCTGGCACCTGAAAGTATGATTGAAGCTGTAAAAAACAGCCTTGGCAGACCGGATTTGCCGCTGGCTGATGTGCTGGGCAGTGTTTACCATTCTCTTGCATACAGTTACAGCAAAACATTGACAGAAATAGAAAATATAGCAGGCAAAGAGATAAAACATATAAATATTGTCGGAGGCGGAAGCAAAGACAAATATCTGAACAGCCTGACAAAGCAGTATACACAGCGCAATGTCAGTGCAGGACCTGTGGAGTGCACAGCGACGGGCAATATACTGTCACAGATGTTTTATCTTTATAAGGATATGACCATTGAAAAGGCAAGGGAACTTGTAAGAAGGTCATTTGACACAGAAAATGTCTGAAAAGTTATAGATTAATAATCACAGACTGCCGTCTGTGGACTGTAGGGGCGAACTGTGTTCGCCCCTACAATTGTTGAATATGACTTTTCTTTCGAAGGTTTTAATCTTTGTCCTTTGGACGTCACTTTGACCGCCCAAAGTGACCAAAAGCGCCGCTGATTGCACGCAGCGGACCCATGCGGAGCAGTACGCTGCACGCTATCCTTGCATCGTTTGGCTTTCAGCCAAACCGCTTCGGACACGGTTGTGTGTATAC
>JAFSAW010000099.1 GCA_017442085.1 Oscillospiraceae bacterium
AAAGAGAAAACAAAACAAAATTTAATATAGAAAAATAAAAATATTAAAGAAAGTTGAAATGTAGAATCTTTAGTATACTTGCAAGAATCAGGATTTAAAAATATCAAGACGAGAAATTGATATTTAAAGAAGAGTGTATTAAAAGAAACTTAATACAATTTAAATCGTGATACAGGTACTTGTGAAAAATGGCAACTTTGGCAAATACAGATAAAAGCTGTATATTGAGATAATAATTACTGCAAAACCAGAGAGTAAACAGTTAAAATTGAAAAAGAAATAACCTTAAAAAAGATTATTCCCTAAAATATTTAACAAAATTGTTGTAAAGAAAGCAATTGAAGTTTAAAAGGTTTTAATGGCAGCAAGAATAGCTTCTATTAGAGAATGATGAGAAATGTTTAAAAAAAGAAAATTAAGAAGTTATTTTTTGAAAGTTGACCGAAATTGCATCTATAGTAAAGGTTAAGAAAAATTGAATATGATTGAAATAATGTAAATCCCTCTAAAATGGATAAAACGTTTTAGAGGGATTTTTCGCGTCTTCTGTCTCCTTTTTATATGGCTTTGTCATATAAGATAATAAAGGCTGTCACATATTTTTTTAAATATCGGTGCTGCTGTTCTTGTGCTTTCACCGCCGTTGTACATTGTTATACATATTGTGTACTGCGGATTTTCGTATGGATAAAAACCGCAAAACCAGGCAGTTAAAATTTCGCTGCCGTTTTCATTGTATCTGCCCGTCTGTGCTGTACCGGTTTTTCCGCCTGCTGACAGATAATTTGGCTTTGCACGCTGCATAGCACCTTCTTCCACAACATTTTTAAGCATCTGTTTTACCTGCTGCGCAGCAGACTGTGACACAACCTGCTGACGGCTGTAACTGTACAGATTTGTAACAAGGTCTTTGGTTTCGGCAGTATATATTCCCTGGGCTATCTGTGGCTGAACATAAACGCCATTGTTGGCAAAAATATTCATATAGGCCAGCACATGCACAGGGGTAAGCAGCATTTTTCCCTGCCCAAAGCTTACACTTGCAAGCTGGCCTAAATCTGAAAGTTCTTCATAATTCGGGAAATAACCTGCCTTTGTAACATAATCTCTCACCAGTGATATGTTTTCTCCAAAATGCAGTTCATCGGCAATTTCAGAAAATATACCTGCCTTATCCCCTTTTTGTGCTTCTATAAAATAACAGTTGCAGGAAACCGTAAGCGCCTGCTGCATATTTACCGGGCCATGTGCCCTATCGTTTGCACAGTGATATTTGTGTCCGTTTATTTCGGCTGTGCCTGTACAGTTGTAAACTTTTTGCGGATTGTAACCGTTTTCAAGCAAAACTGCCGCCCATAAGGGTTTTATAACACTGCCCGGTTCATAGCTTTGCAGTGCTTTGTTAAGCAGCGGTGAATTGTTTTGTGTAAGTGCCTGTGCCACATTGTTTGCTGAATAAAAAGGTGTGGATACCATAGCTTTTATCTTTCCTGTTTTTGTCTCCATAACCAAAACCGAGCCGTTGGGGATATATTCTTTTGCTATGCCTTCACACAGACGCTGAATGGTATTGTCTATTGTCAGCGCCAGAATTGTGGGCACTTTGCTGCTGTCTGCCATTTTTTCGCTTTCTGTTACAGACAGTATTTCTCCATAGCCGTTAAGATACAACTCCAGTGCTTTTTTCTTGTCAGCATCTTTAAGTTCGTCATCAAAAACCTTTTCCATTCCCGACACACCATTGCCGTCACCGTCGATATATCCTATAAGATGCTGTGCTATATTGAAATCGGTATATCTTTTGGTGGCTGTATAGATTGGGCGGTTTTTCAGCGCATTTTCTATGTCCACAACAAATCTTTTATTATATTTCATATTATCATAAAATTTCTGTTTTTCTTTTTCTGTAAGTGCATTGAAAACCTGCTGCAAATCATCATCGTGCACTGTGACCAAAGTTTTAAGCTGTGTTGTTGTATCGGTGATATTGTTGAAATTTATATCGGTTATTGCACCCCTGCCATCATCTATGACAATCTCTCTGTATTGCTGGTTGTAGGCATTCTGATAATACTTTTCATTGAGTGCTATATTTACCATATTAAGCTCTATCAGAAAAGCAAATGCCGTAAATACACACACCACCAGCACCATACGTTTTTCTTTCAAAAAAATCACCTCTGCACAGATGTAAAACTCTATGTAAAGGTTTTGCTGTTTTTCTTATTTTATTCATCCCCTGCAAGAAGCTCCTGCCTTAAAATTTCAACAGCACGTTTTTCCAGTCTTGAAACATAGCTTCTGCTTATGCCCAGTATTTCGCAAACCTGCTGCTGTGTCTGCTGCGGATTTCCAAACAGACCGTAGCGCATAATTATTATCTGCCGCTGTCTTGCATCCAGCTTTTGCAGCACCAGTTTAAGTACATCATCTTTCTGCTGACGGGCTTCGCAATATTCTGATATCTCAAAGTCGTCCTGCAGGCTGTCTTTGAGTGTAAGCTTACTGTTTTGATTTTCGGCATCAATACTTTCTTCCAGATATACTGTATTTTCGGTGGATTTAAGCTTTCTCATAGCCATAAGCACTTCGTTTTCGATACACCTTGCACTGTAAGTTGAAAAACGCGTATTGCGCCCGAAGTTAAAACTCTGCACTGATTTTATAAGCCCTATTGTACCTATGGACATAAGGTCGTCATTTTCTATGGGACCGCCATAGTATTTTTTTACCACATGTGCCACAAGCCTGAGATTATGCTTTATCAGTTTGTCTCTGGCCTTTAAATCTCCGTTAAAATACTTTTCAAATTCTTCCTTTTCCTGCTTTGGAGTAAGCGGGTCCGGCAGCACCCTGCTTTCCAGATGAAGCGCAAGAAAAAGTATATTTGACAATATATAACCTAAAACAGTGCCAAACATTTCAGTTGTATCCTTTCGTAAAATTTATTATATTTTTACGAAAACACCACTGTTTTTATTACAAAAAAATATCCCCTGCAGAATAAACTGCAGGGGGTAAAATTATTCCGGTATTACATCAATCACTGCCATTGCTGTGCCGAATGCGGCTTTATATATGTTTTCATCACTATATAGATTTGAATACTCATAAGGATTAACAACAAAACCGTATTCATTAAGCACAGAAGGCGCAATATCATTGCGCAGGACATAAAAATATCCGTAACCGAAACCGCGGTTATTTCGGCCTGTTGTGTCAGAAACTCTGCCGGTCATAGCTTCTGCCACTGCTTTGCTTTGCGGTGTAAAATAATAGGATTCAAAGCCTGCTGATTTTGCTGCATCAACTGTATATTCCAGACTGTTGTGATGCTGAGAAATAAACAGGTCTGGTTTTATCTGATTTACAAGTGTTCTTCTTTCTTCAAGTGTAAGGAATGTATCATCAGAACGTGTAAGGTAAACAGTTGCACCAAGTTTTTCCAGAACATCTCTTGTGGCAAGGGTTACTGCCAGATTGATATCCTTTTCATTTGGTCCTGCAACACCGCCCACACCAAGCGCACCGACATCCTTGCCTCCATGACCTGCATCAAGCATTACTGTTATATCGGTCAGAGGTTTTGCCCCGTTTGTTTTGCAAGGAGGATTTTTAAGATAAATTTCGATAAAACTGTTTTCTTTTGTGTGCTGATAATCTTCTGTGTATTTATATTCAATATTATATCCCCAGAAACCTTCTTCCGTGATATCTGGTATATTTATTACAAGATTATCACCGTCCTGGTGTGCGGTAAACTGTACAGCTGAATCCGTGTTGCTGTGAAGCACAAGGATATCTTCTTCCTGTACAAAATCGCTGTCAAAGCTTTTGTTCATTTCTGTATTTAAAAATGTAAGTGTTATGCCGTCATAGTCAAATGCTGACACTACTGCTGGCTTGCCGTTTAATGCAAAGCTGAGAATATTGTAATCTTCCTGCGGGTATTCTTCGGCATAATACGCATTTATAACCGCCTGCTGATAATCGCTGTCATCAACCCATTCCACATTTTTAGCCAGAACATATCCGCCGTTTGACAATTCGTATGCCCAGGTGTATTTGCCGTCACGTTCGGTTTTTACACTTTTTTCCACAATCATCTGTGCACCCTGCTGCAAACCGTCTATAATACGGCTGTCATCATCAGGGTCAGACAAAATGCTTGTCAGCGGATTGATTGTCTGCACAACCTGCCCTTTGTATGCCTTATTTGTATCGTCATCCTGCTTTTTGGCTGTTTTGCCCGTATATTCCCAAACTTTTCTGGTAACTGTGCGTGTTATCACATTTTCTCCCTGCACAACACTGATTGCGTTATCACCTTCTTCAAGTGTAACATACACGCCAAAAGTGCCGTCAGCAGCGGTTTTTACAGCCATATCATTGATATAAAGCGGCTGCTGTGTATCTGCACTGCCTGTAACAAAAATGCCCTCTGCATAGGTTGATGTATCTTTTGAAGGATTTGTAACCGCAAAAGTATTGTCAACCGACATACCAAACTGTGTAAGTTCCGATGATGTATCTGTCAGATTGTGGTAAAAACTTAAATCGGTATCAGGTGTTGTATATTCTGTAAGAATATATCCGTCAGGCTGATAAAAGTTTGAAAGGATAAAAAGGTCATTTGCAAAACTTGCACTTTCGTGGTTAAGCAATATTTTTGCATCTGCAAAGTCTGTGTTTTTCCATTTTTTATAATTTCCGCTGTAATCTGCCATATCATCGTAAATTACAAAAAGGTTCATCACGCCGTTCTGTGCCAGCAGTTTTGCCTGCTCCAGTTCTGTGCGTATACCAAAATAATAGTTTTTAAATCTATCCTTTATCTGTACGCTTACTGTCTGCAAAGTTTCTTCGGAACCAAAATAATTTTCTGTAATAATACCTGCAGGGCAATATTTTTTATTGATTTCGTCTATTACATCAGCAACTTCCTGTTCTGTAAGCGTTGAGCATTCCAGCGCAAGAATATACTGCATTTTTTCCTTTTTCAATACTTTGCTGATATCTTTTAAAACATCTCCGTCTTTTGCATATTCCGCCTGACTGTACTCGTTGGAGAAAGTTCCGACCTTGGCAATTGCCTGTTTGTTGCTGTTAAACGGAATTATGACTGTATTAAGGTCATTTGCCTTGAAATATCTAACCATTTCACCAAGCTTATGGTCAAAAATTTCTTCACTGTCATGAACTGAAAAAATTTTTATTATATCGGCTATACCCGCTTTTATCTGTCCGTTATTTATTATAAACTGTCTGCCTGTGCCTGTTAAGCAATACAATGCCACAATAGCAGTCACAGATGCAAACACAATAAATGCTGTTATAAATCTGATTGCTTTTTTCATATTTCACCCCGCAATACTTACGCTTATGATATATTACCACAAAATAAAGAAAAAATTAATCGTATAAAGTTACGAAATTATTAATCTTTCGTCAGATTTCTTGTGATATTTGCAATAAATTGTCCCGACAGGTCAGCCAACCTGCCGGGACAGACATTTATCAATCGTTTTTAATAGCTGTAAGTGCACTGATTTTTACTGCTTTATTTGCAGGAATATATCCCGAAAGCATACCTACAAAGCTGGAAAATCCAATGCCTGCAAGTGCCAGCCATAATGGAATAATGGAGATGTATGTCTTTGCTCCTTCAACAATATTGCCGTACATATCATAGCTTGGCCCCATCATATTTGTTGCAATGGTGTTAAGCACAAATGACAGCAGATAGCTTATTGCCACACCTGCCACACCGCCAAGAAAACCGATGCCAGCAGATTCCAAAAGGAACATGGCACGGATATTTTTGATTTCGCAACCAAGCACCTTCATAATGCCAATTTCTCTGCGGCGTTCGTAAATAGCCATTGTCATTGTGTTGGCAATACTTATTGCCGCAACAAGCAGAGATATGCTGCCGAGGCCCGCAAGGATAAGCTGGATTGTCTGTGTGGATTTTTTTATTTCGTCAATATAGCTTGTAGGCGATGAGTAATCATATCCCATCTCCTCTATTGCTGCAAGAACTTCTTCCACATATTTGATATCTTCAACTTTAATAACAGCATAGTTATAGCTGCGTTCCTTGCTTTTGTCACTTATTCTTATTTTGTTTGCTTTGATATATTCTTCTTCAAGCGCAATAAGATCTTCAATATTCATTATAAGGCCGCCATAGGTTTCGTAGCCTTTGTTCCAATCTTCTTTTACCTTGCCTACAACCTTAAGCTCTTTTTCCACAACCTTGCCGCCCTCTTCCTGCGGGTTAAGGGTAAGCTTGATTTTATCTTTATATACATCTACAAAAGGCTCCGGCATAACACCGTTTTCGTCAGGGGTAGGGTCTACACGGTTATGCGGCCATTTGCGTTTTGGATTATAGAACTGATAGTCAATATTCTGGCCTGCTATAGCTGTAAATGGCTTATCCTTTTCTTCGGGATATCTGCCATCTATAAGCTCGTACCCATATTCCTGTATAGCATCAATGTTCATACCTATGATGTCATTGTTAGGGCCTATCCAGCCTTCAAACTGATACTTGCCCGACTTTCCGCCAAGAATTGTGGCAGAACCTATATAGTTGGACTGATATATAGGTGTTGCCACCTTAACGTGTTCCATTGCACCAATCTGTGCTATAACACTGTCTGTCAATGGGTCCTGTTCTTCTTCACTGCGCCAGTTATACACAGTTATCTGGGTTAAATCGCCCATTCCCTGCATCATATCCTCGGTGCTTTTGTCAATAGCTTCGCCTATGGACATCATCATAACAATGGAACAGGTGCCGATTATAACCCCTAAAACCGTGAGAATGGTGCGGCCTTTGCGCCTTTTAAGATTATCTGTTGAAAGTTTAATTAAATCAGATATCCTCATCTTCGTCCTCAGCATTTTTCTTTGCTTTGCGTTTTTTTACAACAATAACTGCTGCAACTGCTGCAACCACCGCAACTGCTGCAACAACAGGTATCCAAGGGAACTTATCAGGTTCTTCCATAATAACAGGTTCTTCCATCATTGGTTCGTCCCATTCGTATACATAAGGCTCCATAACTTCCATTGTAAAATCTTTTTCCAATGTTGACTGTTTGCCTTTTGTGTTTTCGTATGTTACAACAATCTTGCCGCTGAACACGCCTGTTTCATTTACTGTAAAATAAATATCCTGAATACTTTCTGTGCCCGGCACAATATTGCCTGCAAAAACAGTCTGCGGGCCACTGAGCTGGTCGCTGACAAGTTCGATTGTTACATTGTTTGCAGAAGTTTTGCCCTTGTTGAGCAGATAAACTGTAATTGTATCCTCTTCACCTGCAGTTATTGCTTCCATATATTCCAGTTTGGAAATTTCAAACTTGGTTTCCTGTTCGATATTTATTGCAACACTGTGTTCGTTTGTATATGTTTTTCTTGCACCTTTTACAAATGCTTCGTATTCGTAAACAATATTGACCGGCAGGCTTGTTACGTTATTTTCCACACCTGTAATTATCAGGTTAAAGTTGTGGCTGATTTTACCGCCCTTTGCAACCTTGCCTATAAGTGCCTGACTGTTGCCGTCTGCAACTGCTATGCCTGCAGGCAGCTCCACACGCACAGAAACATTTTCAAGTTCCATATATTCAGAAGTATTTGTTGCTGTTGTTGCAAGGGTAAATGCCTTGTCTATATATGCTGCACCGCCATAGTTTGCACTGTTGAGGATAACTTTTGGTTCCGGAATATCATCAACAGCCTGGGTTACAATCTGGGTAAGTTCTGTATAAGGCACTGTTACAGGAGAGCCTGTTGCTGCATTTGTATAGCTGATATCAAAGGATGTTTCCTGAGAACCGCCCTGATATACAACATTGTCAAAGGTTACCTGATAGGCAAGAATTTTTCTGCCGTTCACTGTGCCGACATTCATCAGTTCGTACTTGACATCACCGTGGTCATTGTTTTTAAATGAACCCTGAGACATTCTTGCACGCATTACAGGTGCTTTGTCTGTATATGTAACACGGTTGTCAATAACATTGAAGCGCAGTTTTACTGTCTGTCCAGGATTAACCTTTGTCAGCTCTTTGCCTGTGGATTTATCTGATACTTTATAGCTCTGGATAAAAACATCTTTTGACAGGTCAACCTCCACATCCTTTGGCGCTGCTGTTGGGGCAGGTGTCGGTGTTGGAGTTGGTGTTGGTTCTGCTGTAGGTGCAGGAGTTGGTGTTGGCTGCACAATCTGTGTAATTGTATGGGAAAGTGTTTTAAGCGGAACCGCAACAGGTGCATTGTCTGCCCCTGCAGTATAGCTTACTTCAAAAGAAAACACATTGTCTCCGCCGTTATATACAAAATCTTTAAATGAAACTTTATACACTATTCCATTTGTATCTTTGCTGATAATCTCAACACCGATAGCACCATGTGAAAAAGATGCAGGAACAGTTGATATATTTATGCCTATACTGCTGTTTGGCTCGGTCGCTTCATCTCCAAATGAAATGCGCTGGTCAGAAACGGTAAATGCAACATCTTTTGCAACATTCTGTTCAAGCATATTTCCGTCTGATGTTTCAAAATTGATGATAAATGCATCTCCGTCTGCTTTTGGTTCTGCCGCATATGCAAACATTGCAAATGCCGGCACTATAAATGTGATAAGCAGCATCACTGCAAGCAAGATTGCCATTATTCTTGCAAATTTTTTACTGTTTTTCATTTTTATTCCCTTTCAGTATCAAATTTTGTATCGTGAACAATATTTCCGTCTACAAGTGTTACAACGCGTTTTGCTTTTTTTGCAAGCTCGTTGTCATGTGTAACCATAACAAAGGTTATATTGTTTTTTTGTGAAATATCAATAAGCATCTCCATAACCTGCTCGGTTGTTTTTGAGTCAAGATTGCCTGTAGGTTCATCGGCAAAGATAACCGCAGGTTTTCCAACAAAAGCCCTTGCTATACCAACACGCTGCTGCTGACCACCGCTGAGCTCGGTTGGCTTGTGCTTCATACGGTCCTGCATCTGCATTTCTTTAAGAATAGCACGGGATTTTTTCTCCCTTTCTTTTCTTGGCACACCTTTAAACATAAGCGGAAAAGCAACGTTTTCCACTGCTGTAAGTGTTGGCATAAGATTGTAGGACTGAAAAATAAACCCTATATTGTTCTGACGGAATACAGCAAGCTTTTTTTCGTCCATCTGCGAGATGTTCTCGCCGTTTATATGTACCGAACCTTTTGTTGGCTTTTCAAGACCTGCAAGCTGGTTGAGCAAGGTTGATTTGCCACTGCCCGATGTGCCGACAATACAGCAGAATTCACCTTTTTCTATTTCCAGATTTATATTGTCAAGGGCCACAACCTTTTCGGTGCCAACTTTATAAACCTTTCGTAAATTTTGTACTTTTATCATATTTACCTTTTAACTGTTTTATTTGACTGTGTATCAATTATATATTATCATTAAATATATATATATTCTGCTGTATTAATTCAATTAGTACAGTATATACATTTTTATATTAACATATTGTATGAAATAATCAATAGATTTTTAATTTATAAAAGGAGTTTGGTTAAAATTTCACTGTTTTTTTACATTTTATCTGTCCTGCTTTTCATTAACGGAATTGTGCTTACTGTTCGCGGAAATGTAACTGTTGGCCTGTATATTGTTTTTGGTTTAAGCATCTGCTGTTTTATATGGGCAAAATTTCACATACAGCTTTGGCAGCTTACATCAAGCGGCATATTGCTTTGGCTTCGCCGCCTTGTTATTTTGGGAATAGCTGTATATCTGATATTTATGGGGCTTATTCTCTCCTGCAGCTATACAGATGTCGATTATACCGAAGATGCAGTGATAGTTCTTGGCGCAGGTGTGACCAACGGAAAAGTCAGCAAAACTTTGCAGAACAGACTTGACGCCTGCATAGATTATTACCATAAAAACAGCGATATATATATTGCTGTTTCCGGCGGACTGACCAGGTTTAAAGACGGAACTGAAGCCGAGGCTATGGCAAAATATCTTACAGACAACGGTATACCCGAAGATGTTATAATCATCGAAGACAAGTCACAGTCCACCCTTGAAAACTACAGATTTACAAAACAGATATTTGAAGATAAAAAAATCTGCCACGACAGCATTGTGTTTGTGACAAATGATTTTCATATATACAGGGCAAAAAAATATGCAACATACTGCGGATTTGAAAACGCCCATGCATTAAGCACCCGGACAGATTTGTTTACATTTGTCCCTGCACTTATAAGAGAAGTGCTTGGAGTTATAGATATGTGGGTGTTTAAGCTGAAATAACTGATTAATATAAAAAATGTACAAGTACGTAAAAACGGACATTTTTATATACCGTATATATTTATTTGTTATAATTATATACATATCAATATCCTGAGAGGAGAATTCAATGTTATTCAATTCTATTGATTTTTTAATTTTCTTTCCAATAGTGGTAACGGTATATCTCATCATTCCAGCAAAAACAAGATATATCTGGCTTTTGCTTGCAAGCTATTATTTTTATATGTCTTGGAATGCCGGATATGCAATACTTATTATCATATCTACTGTTACAACATGGATTGCTTCACTGCTTGTATACAAATCAAAAAACATTTTACATAAAAAATTGTCTCTTGCTGTATGTTTGATTATAAATCTTGGCATACTTTTCACATTTAAATATTACAATTTTTTTATTGATTCTGTAAATTTATTTCTAAGCAAATTCAGTCTGAATATTATAGAAAACACGTTCAGCTTGCTGCTGCCTGTAGGGATATCCTTTTACACCTTTCAGGCTTTGGGGTATATTATCGATGTTTATAGAGGTGAAATAAAGCCAGAAAAAAATCTGTTCAAATACGCCCTCTTTGTGTCATTTTTTCCCCAGCTTGTGGCCGGTCCTATAGAGCGTTCCAAAAATCTTTTATCACAGGTTAAAAATGTTGAAAAAATCAAGGTATGGAATTATGACAATATCACCTATGGTTTTATCACTATGGTATGGGGCATGTTTATAAAAATAGTTATTGCAGACCGCATAGCTATTATTGTAAACACCGTTTTTGATGACTACTACATGTTTGGAACATTTTCTCTTGCGGTTGCTGCAATTTGTTTTGCCCTGCAGATTTACTGTGACTTTATGGGATACTCCACCATCGCTGTGGGTGCTGCGCGCATAATGGGATTCAGTCTTATGGACAACTTTAACACTCCGTATTTTGCAACTTCCATAAGTGAATTCTGGCGCAAGTGGCACATTTCTTTAAGCACATGGTTCCGTGATTATGTTTATATACCTCTTGGAGGCAACCGCTGTTCCCGTATAAGAAAATATTTCAACCTGTTTGTAACATTTACTGTAAGCGGTCTGTGGCATGGTGCAAACTGGACATTTGTTATATGGGGTGCTTTAAATGGACTTTATCAGATTATAGGTGATTTTACAAAACCAATAAGAAAAAAATTTTACCATAGATATAATTTCAAAACTAAAAGTTTCAGTTTTAAATTAGGACAAACTTTATCAACCTTTATTCTTATTGATTTTGCATGGATTTTTTTCCGTGCAGATAGTATCGGCATTGCTTTTGATTATATAAAAAGAATGTTCACAAAATGGGATCCATGGTCATTCTTCAATGGTGAACTCTACACTCTTGGACTCGAAAGATTTGAATTCAATATACTTATTGTGGCTGTTACCATTCTTTTCCTTGTCGATATATTACGCTATATAAAAAATCTGTCCTTTGCTGATTTTATACAGGAACAATGCCTACTGTTCAGATGGGCTGTTATTCTGTTCCTTGTTTTTTCATGTATTATTTATGGTTCTTACGGAATTGATTTTGATTCAGCACAGTTTATATATTTCCAGTTTTAAAAAGGAATCCTGAAATTATGAATAAAAAATTATTTATTACACGGGCCGTAAAAGTTGTTTCTTTTTGCCTGATTTTTATATATCTGTTCAGTTATTCATATAACGTGCTTTCATGGAAAGACGGCTCTGGCGGATATGATTCCGCCGCCATCACTCTATATGAAGAACTTGAAGACAATATTGTTGACGTTACTTTTTTAGGCAGCAGCCATTGTTTTTCTTCCATAAGCAACACAAAACTTTGGGATGACTATGGAATGGGAGCATTTAATATGGTTATTTCCGGCCAGGATTTAGCCAGCAGCTATTATTCCATGAAGGAAGTTTTTAAAACACAGTCCCCGGACGTTGTTTGTGTAGAACTTTATGGTATAACTTTTGAAAAACATGCTGTAACCGCAAATATTTACCGAAATGCTTTATCTTTCAGATATTCCGAAAACTTTTTTGGGGTTGTTGATGCAATTGCCCCCGAAGAAGATAAAAAAGACTATTTATTGAAATGGCCTATTATTCACACAAGATACCGTGAACTTGAAAAAGAAGATTTTGTTTCTTCTTATCCTGTATATCTTGGCGATTCCACAACTGCAACAAGAGTGGCCAACATAGATGAATTATATATTTATAACGGAATCGACACATCTCCTGTATCCGAAAAGAATATGGAATGGATACAGAAAATGGTTGATTGTGCAAAGGATAATAGTGCTGAAATATGCTTCTTTATTGTTCCTTATGTAGCCAGCGAAGAAGAACAAAAACAATTCAGATATGTAGAAGAATATTTAACGGCACAAAATGTTGCTGTAATAAACTTTTTTGATAAAATTGAAGAAATAAGCTTTGATTATCGCACAGATTTTTCTGACAAGGGACACACCAATAATTCCGGAGCTAAAAAAATAACAGCATATATTGGAGATTATCTTAAATCCAATTACGATTTACCTGACAGGCGCGGGGACAAAAGATATAAACATTGGGAAGATAACAGTACTGCCTTCAGACATCAAACTGAAAACAGTCTGCTTGTAAAAACAAATGACATAAATGATTATTTATCATATCTTTCTGAACTTGAAAACAGGATTGTAATTATTTCTTCAAATGGCGAACATATTTATCCTTATACCGATATAACTGAATCATTAATAAAACTTGGAATAGATACTGATTTTATTATTTATGGCGGTGTATGGGTTATAGATAACGGCAATGTAATATTCTCTTCTTCAGATAAAGATTTTTTATTCTATAACGATATAACTGAAGGAACTCTTGCCGTAAAAGGAATAGACAATAACAAATCTATTACAATAAACAGAAAGAATTATTCAAGAGTCGATAATGGTATAAATATTGTTGTATATGACAATGTTCTGGGGCGTATGGTTGAGTATATGGGATTTGATGCCTCAAACGCCTATAACGAAATAAGATAAACATTTGCAAGTAAAAAGGTAATAACCAAAAACGGTTATTACCTTTTTATTTGCCTTTAATCAATATACTGGTCGCAGAATTTGCATCTTACGCGGCCGTTGTCGCCTTTTACAAAGATTGGCATTGTTTCGTCTTCGCTGTTGGTGATACATCTTGCATTTTTGCATACACCGCTGTGTTCTACAACAACATCGTGGTCTTCTTCCACTTTGTTTACATCCAGCTTGCCCATACCAAGCAGTGAAAGGATAAGTGCCATACGCACATACACACCGTTGCCTGCCTGTTCAAAATATTTTGCTCGTTCGTCATCGTCAACCGCAAGGGTAATTTCGTTTACTCGTGGCAGTGGGTGAAGAACAGCCATTTCTGTTTTGGCAAGTTCCATCTGTACAGGTGTAAGAATATAGCTGTTTTTAAGACGTTCGTATTCTTCGATATCGTCAAAACGTTCACGCTGGATACGTGTCATATACAGAATATCAAGGTTTGGCATTGCTGCGGAAAGGTCGGTAACTTCTTCAAAAGTACATTCGGATTTTGTGAGATATTCTTCGATAATGTATCTTGGAATTTCCAATTCTTTTGGAGAGATAAACACAAAATGATTGCCTTTATATCTTGCGAGAGCTTTTACAAGGGAGTGTACTGTGCGGCCGTATTTAAGGTCTCCGCAGAAACCGATAACCAGATTGTCCAGTCTGCCGTGGCGGCGACGGATTGTCATAAGGTCTGTCAGTGTCTGTGTAGGATGATGATGACCGCCGTCACCTGCATTGATGATTGGCTTTGTGCTGTACTGTGCGGCACGGAAAGCTGTGCCGTCTTTTGGGTGACGCATTGCGATAATATCTGCATAATAATCAATTACACGAATTGTATCGGCAACACTTTCGCCTTTTGCAGCACTGGAGCTGCTTGCACTGGAGAAGCCCAGCACCTTGCCGCCAAGACGCATCATTGCAGATTCGAAGGAAAGACGTGTTCTTGTACTTGGTTCGAAGAACAAAGTTGCAAGAATTTTGCCGTCACATTTGTGGCTGTATTTATCCATATTGTCACAGATATCGTCTGCGATATCCAGAAGTTCTTCAGTTTCCTGAACAGAGAAATAAAGTGGGTCGATTAAATGTCTCATACTGCCTCCCTGATTTTTACATAATTTTTCATTTTTATAATTGTATCACAAAGGTGATGATAAGTAAATTGAATATTGCAAAGTTTTGTACAACTGTGAAAGTTTGGACAAACAGCTTGACAGACAGGTCTAACAATGTTAGACTAAAATTAGTTTAACAGTGTTAGACCAGCATTATTATACTTCTATGGAGGGTTTTAATATGGAAAAATACAAACTTGGTGAAATGGAGATGGCCTTTGCCCAAATTATATGGAACAATGCCCCTGTTTCCAGCGGCGAACTGGTTAAAATATGCGAAAAAGAACTCAACTGGAAAAAATCCACCACATATACAATGTTAAAACGTCTTTGTCAGCGGGAAATTTTTGAAAATGACAATGGCACTGTAAAAGTGCTGATAACCAAAGATGAGTTTAAAGCCGCACAGAGTGAAGAATTTATAGAAGAAACCTTTGGCGGTTCTTTGCCTATGTTTTTAACTGCTTTTACAAAAAGGAACAAGCTTTCGGCAAAGGAGATTGAGGAAATTAAAAACCTTATAGACAGTTATAAGGAGGTGTAGTATATGGGTTTTGGACTGACATTGGAAAAATTTTTGTGGCATCTGTGTACAGAACCTGCAGCTGCCCTTGAAGGACTCGTTCACAGCATAAAAGATATTATCGAAATTTTATATTTCTATTTTACCGAGCTGAGCCTTACTGCCTGCTATGTAATTTTGTTTATAATTGCGGCACGATTTTTGCTGCGAAAAGCACCTAAAATATATTCCTATGCCTTGTGGGGTGTTGTATATTTCAAGCTGGTATCGGTTTTTAAATTAGAATTTTTTACCCGCAGTCTGATACCGCAGCCACAGATAGACAAGATATATTATGACATTGCACCCGATTACACCGCCTTTTACAGCACCGAAGCAGGCATTGTAAGCCAGGTCAACAGTGAATTTGTTGCACCCGTGCCTGTGGTAACACCTATATATACCCCTGCGCTGATTTGGTTTGTTGTGCTGTGCGTATTACTTGCTGTTTCGGCAATTATGTATTTTAGGGCATATTCAAGGCTTAAAAACAGCAATATTAACAATTTAAAAGACAATGTGTATATTTCCGATGCAATATCCACACCTTTTGTATTTGGTATTATACGTCCTAAAATTTATCTGCCAGATGTTCTTACCGAACAGCAGCAGAACTATGTAATCACCCATGAAAATGTGCATATACGACGAGGCGACCATATTATAAAACTGTTTGCTTTTGCTATAACCTGCATACACTGGTTTAACCCTTTGGTGTGGCTTGGCTTTTTCCTTTTGGAAAAGGATATGGAGATGAGCTGTGACGAAAAGGTGCTGCAGATTTTAGGCAACGAACATAAAAAGGATTATTCCTATTGCATATTATCTCTTTCATCAAATAACAGATTTGTGCCAAAAGCATATCTCTCCTTTGGCGACAGCGATACAAAAAAACGAATTAAAAATGTTCTTAACTATAAAAAGCCTGCTGTTATCGCAAGTGTTATGACAATAACAGGCATTGTAGTGATTGCTGTAGGTATGCTTGCAGACAGCGGTGTTGTATACATACCAACCGTTGAACCAAGCACCAACAAAAACGGTATAGTTGAAAACAACTTTCCAAATGGATTTGACAGTTTTTTCTTTACTTTCAGCGGTTACAGTACATCCGTAGGCATTCATATGCCGGAAGGCTGGAGTTTTGAAAGCAGAAATATTCAGACAGATGAGCATCCCGAATATCTGACTTTGGATGACAGCTTCGGTGACTGTTTTGATATTTACAACAACAAAGGTGAAAATGTAGGTGCTATGGGTGTTGTTTCCTACACCGAATATATGGGTGCAGAAAACAAGCTTATGGCAATTTACGGTGCTGTTGGTCTGCCTAATATATATAACTTTGATTTAAACGAGCATTACCTTGTTGCAGACAGTGACGAAAACGGCAACTGTGAAAAGGCAACCACAAAAGTTTATCATTCACCACAGCTTAACAGAGATTTGGGCAAAGCTGAAGTTACCACATATGGTGACGGCATTTTGGCTTACAACAGAGAATGTCTTGTTTTTGTTGCAATGGAATTTAAGGAAGATTATTTCAGTGACGGTGAGCTTAAATATATTGCACAGAGTTTAAGCATAAAACCCGAAAATTCTTCTTTCGGCACAGCCAGTGCCCTGCTTAATATGCATTATCGCAATATGGAAACAGGTACAGATTTTGATATCAGTGAGTATGTGACCGAAGACGTACTTGCACTGCTTAAAGCCAAAGAATCAATA
>JAFSAW010000100.1 GCA_017442085.1 Oscillospiraceae bacterium
ACTGTTGATATAAAGACTGATGTCTTTATCAGGGTCCTGACCATCAAGATACAAAAGCTGTGCAACTACCAGACTTGCTGTTGTGTCGTTTACTTCGTCACAGAGCATAACAATTCTGTCGTTGAGCAATCTTGAATAAATATCGTAAGAGCGTTCGCCCCTGCCTGTCTGTTCTACAACCATTGGTACATAAGCCATTTGTTAAACCTCCAAATTATAATCAATAGGTAGTTTTGGCTGTGTACAGGTTAATTATTCAACTGTGATTTCTGCGTTTGCTTTGATAAGGTCGATTGCTTTGTTGATAGCAAGATCTTTTTTGATTTCTACAGCTGGGATAAAGGATTTAACCTGTTCAAGTTTCATTTTGTAAGCTTCTGCAATTTTTGCAAGTTCTGCTTCAACTTCTTCTTCAGAAACTTCGATGTTTTCCATTTCAGCTACTTTTTCCAAAGCAAGACGGATTTTAACCTGCTGTTCAGCCTGTTCTTCAAAGGATTTTCTGAAAGCTTCCATTGTCATACCTGTGTACTGAAGGTATGTTGCAAGCTGAAGACCCTGCTGTGCCATTCTGCCTTCAAAATCTCTAACCATTTCGTCGATTCTGGATTCTGTCATTTCTGCAGGAATTGTGCCTTCCATAGAAGCTACTACAGCATCAACAAGTGTGTTTTCAACATCAAGTTCTGCCTGCTGCTGTGCTCTTTCTTCTTTTGCTTTTCTGATGTCAGCTTTAAGTTCGTCAAGTGTATCAAATTCGCTTACATCTTTTGCAAATTCATCATCAAGTTCTGGAAGTTCTTTTGCTTTGAGGCCGTTGAGTTTTGTTTTGAATACTGCTGCTTTGCCTGCAAGGTCTGCTGCATGGTATTCTTCCGGGAATGTTACGTTAACATCAAATTCTTCACCGATGTTGTGGTCAACAATCTGTTCTTCAAAACCAGGGATAAACTGGCCGGAACCAAGCATAAGGTCAAAGCCTTCGCCTTTGCCGCCTTCGAACGCAACTTCGTCTACGAAGCCTTCAAAGTCGATGTTTGCTGTGTCGCCGATTTTAGCAGCTCTGTCTTCAACAGTAACCATTCTGCCGTTTCTGTCTCTGAGATTTTCAAGTTCTGTATCGATTTCAAATTCTTCAACTTTAACAGCTTTTTTTGTAGCTTTAAGACCTTTGTATTCGTTAACTTTAACTTCAGGTTTTACAACAACTTTGGCAACCACTGTAAAACCTTCTTCTTTGCTGCAAGCTGTGATGTCAACTTCAGGACGTGCAACAGGTTCGATTGCTGCTGCTTCTACTGCTTCTGCATAAGCATCTGGGAGAAGTGCATCGATTGCATCGTTGAAGAAGATTTCTTCACCGTACATTTTTTCTACAACGCTTCTTGGAGCTTTGCCTTTTCTGAAACCAGGTACCTGGATGTCTTTGTTTGCTTTTCTGAAAGCTTTTGTGATACCTTCAGCAAACTGTTCTTTGCTTACTTTAAATTCAAGTTCAACTGTGTTTTCAGCAACTTTTTCATTTCTGATTAATTCCATTTTATTTAAACTCCTTAAAAAAATATAAAAGACTGCTTAACTGGCCATAAATGACCATTCTAATAAATTATATCACCGAACACCTGAAAAGTCCACTGTTTATTATATTATTTATTAATAATATATGGACAAAATTCAAGTGCATCTGCAGATATAAGTTTGTGCTTACAACCATTGAACTCATTCTGAAAGGCATATTTTATGGATTTTCCGTGCAGATGACCATAATAGCACCTTTGGATATTATATTCGTTCAATGTGTCTAAAATATGAGTATTCTGCAAATTCTGGTAAATTGCAGGATAGTGAAGAAACACCACTTTTTCTTTGTCAGACTGAATATAGTCAAGTGACATTTTAAGTCTGCCCTGTTCCCTTAAAATTATCTTTTCATCAGCAGGCTCGCCGTTTTCAAAAATCCATCCTCGGGTGCCGCATACAATAATATCCTCTACCTCATAGCTGTTGTTAAAAAGAAATTTTATTGTCTTAAACTGATTTTCTTCAAGAAAATTATTAAGTTTTTTTGCAGTCTGCCACCAATAATCGTGGTTGCCTTTTAATATAATTTTGTTGCCGTTGAGATTTTCGATAAATTTAAAATCCTCTACGGCATCCTTTATATCCAGTGCCCAGGATATATCCCCGCAGATGATAACCGTATCTTCCGGTTTAACCACCCTCTGCCAGTTGTTCTGCAGGCGGATATGATAATCCTGCCAGCCTTCAAATATATCCATAGGTTTTGATACACCAAGGGAAAGATGCAGGTCGCCTATTGTAAATATTGACAAAACAATTCTCCTTGTATAAATTAAAATGCTCTGCACATAATATTACCACAATCAAAAAGGAGGTTTTATTAACTATGTTTGACAAAGCAATTAAAGGTGTAAACTGTGATGTTTCCGAATGTAAATACCACGACGGCGTAAGAAGCTGTACAGCTTCCTGCATTTCCGTTGAAGGCAATGCCACAATGAACGGCCCAAAAACCTGCTGCGGCACTTACGAAAAGAAATAATCACAGTATTTAAAAGGGTACATTTTTGTACCCTTTTATTTTACTTATAAATATTATCTGACAATTTTAAGGAATGTCTTTTTGCCCTTTTTAACGATAAATTTTTCATTGAACTGTTCTTTTGTAAAAACTGTATCAATGCTTGTAACCTTTTCGTCGTTAACAAGCAGACCGCCCTGCATTACAAGACGTCTTGCTTCGGATTTGCTTGGTGTAAGCTTGGAAACTGTAAGCAGATCAAGCACAGCAATTTTGTCATCTGCAAAATGTTCATCAAGAATTGTAAATGCGGGCATTGTAGAGTCATCACTGCCGCCTGCAAACAATGCTTTTGCTGCCATTTTTGCTTTTTCTGCTTCTTCTTCACCGTGAACAAGCTTTGTAAGCTCATAAGCAAGAATTTCTTTTGCTGTGTTGAGCTGACTGCCTTCCCAGCTGTCCATTTTATCAATTTCTTCAAGCGGGAGGAATGTAAGCATTCTGATACATTTGAGAACGTCAGCATCAGCAACGTTTCTCCAGTACTGGTAGAAATCGTAAGGTGTTGTTTTGTTAGGGTCAAGCCAAACTGCACCGCTTGCTGTTTTGCCCATTTTCTTGCCTTCGCTGTTAAGCAGCAGAGTAATTGTCATTGCATGTGCATCTTTACCCAGCTTTTTACGGATAAGTTCTGTACCGCCAAGCATATTGGACCACTGGTCGTTGCCGCCAAACTGCATATTGCAGCCGTATTTCTGGAACAGATAGTAGAAGTCGTAGGACTGCATAATCATATAGTTGAATTCAAGGAAAGAAAGACCTTTTTCCATTCTCTGTTTGTAGCATTCAGCACGCAGCATATTGTTTACAGAGAAGCATGCGCCAACTTCACGGAGCACTTCGATATAGTTAAGGTCCATAAGCCAGTCAGCATTGTTAACCATAATTGCTTTATCTTCACCAAATTCAATAAAACGTTCCATCTGTTTTTTGAAACAGTCACAGTTGTGCTGGATTGTTTCTTTTGTCATCATTGAACGCATATCTGTTCTGCCGGAAGGGTCACCAACCATAGCTGTACCGCCGCCGATAAGCACTACAGGTTTGTTGCCTGCCATCTGCAGACGTTTCATAAGGCAGAGGGCCATAAAATGACCTACGTGAAGGCTGTCTGCTGTAGGGTCAAAACCAATGTAGAAAGTAGCCTTGCCTTCGTTTACAAGCTCTTTAATCTGTTCTTCGTCTGTCACCTGTGCAATAAGCCCACGGGCAACAAGTTCATCATAAATTTTCATATGATTTCTCCTTTATATTAACCATAATTTTATACAAATAAAAAACACCTTCTGCCGACATTAATCAGCAGAGGGTGTTGTTAACACGGTACCACCTCTGTTTGCACACACCTCACGGAATGTGCCTTACAAAGTATATATACTTTATTACTGTAACGGGTAAATCCGTCAAAGGCTACTGCTGTTTTCACCCTTGCCGCTTGGAAAAGTAAATTCTCTTAATGGCCGGTCTTTCTTGCACCAAACGAAAGCTCTCTTTGCCTGACCTGTTTAAGATACTGTATTTCGTCATTGCGTTTGTTTATTAAATTACTTTAAAAGTATACCTATAACACGGCTTTTTGTCAACTGTTCTGTGCATTTGCCAGCATTTCCTGTGCATTCTGCATTGCAGTTGCAGTTATATTTTCACCGCTGATAATGCGGGCAATCTCTTCAACACGCTGCTTATATTCCAGCTGACGTACACTTGTAAAGGTTGCATTGTCCTTTGTCTGCTTTTCTATATACAGATGTGTATCTGCAAAAGCAGCAATCTGCGGTGAATGTGTAACACAGAACACCTGTCGGTTCTGTGCGGTCTGCCGCAGCAGTCTGCCTATTTTAAGCGATGCAGAACCTGAAACACCTGCATCTATTTCGTCAAATATCATTGTATCGGTAATCTGCTTTTCTGCCATAACACTCTTTATTGCAAGCATAATGCGGCTGAGTTCGCCGCCCGATGCAATTTTGGCAAGAGGTTTTGGTGTTTCGCCCTTGTTTGTCACTATATAGAATTCCAGCTGGTCTTTGCCGTCTGCCGAATATTCTTTTTCTTCAATGTGAAGTGACAGTTTAACAAACGGCATATTGAGAAATTCCAGAGATTTCTGTATTTCACCCGCCATCAAATCAAACTGTTTCTGTCTTTCTTTTGTCAGTTTATCTGCCTGAATTTTAAGTTTTGCCAATATCTCACTGCGCTGTGCTTTAAGCTGTTCCAGCTTTTCCTGTGCAAATTCAATATTGTCAAGTTTTTCAGATGCCCTGTTGTAATAGTCCAGAACCGCCTCAACACTTCCGCCGTATTTTCTCTTAAGCTTGTAATATGTATCAAGGCGTTCTTCTATTTCATCAATAAGCTTGGGGTCAAACTCAAAATCATCAATAATATTGCGGATTTCATACATTATATCCTGGGCTTTATCAGAAATATCTATAAGTGTTTCGGATATTGCAGACATTTTTTCAGAAAACTCCGATACAGCAGAAACTTCTCCTTCTGCTTCCTGCAGGGCACTGCAGGCACCCATAAACTCGTCATCACCGCTTAACATCTGATACGCCGTACTAAGCGCGGACATTATATTTTCGCTGTTTTTTATAAGCTTTTTCTGTTCGTCCAGATTTTTTTCTTCTTCTTCCGATAAATCGGCATTGTATATTTCATCCACCTGAAACTGCAGCAGTTCCAAATCTTCCTGCTTTGATTTTTCAAGCGAACTTAACTCTTTTATCTTTTTGCTGACAGCACAGTAATCCTCGTAGATATCGCTGTAAACCTTGAACACAACAGGGTCTGTGCCAAAACTGTCAAGAATGTCAAGGTGCTTTGTGCTGTCCAGCAAACTCTGGTTATCGTGCTGGCCGTGAATGTTAATTGCTTCAGAAAAAATTGATTTTATAACACTTACAGGCACCGGCATACCGTTTATTCTCGCACTGTTTTTACCTTCGGCAGAAATTATGCGGGAAACTATACATTCTTCAGATATATCAATATCAAATTCCTGAGCTGTTTTTATTATTTTGTCATTTAAATTTTCAAAAACAGCAACAATAGACGCTTTCTGGGCTCCTGTTCTTATTACATCTTTTGAAACACGGTCACCCATAATGGCGTTTATGGAATCGATTATAATGGATTTACCTGCACCTGTTTCACCTGTGAGACAGGTAAAGCCACTTTTGAAATCTATGCTTGCTTTTTCAATAACGGCAACGTTTTCTATTGTAAGCTCTCTGAGCATTTAAAATTTCACCCTAAACTATTTAATGTACTGTTTTAATTTATCATTAAGTTTGTGCGCCATATCTTCTGTGCGCATAAGAATAAATATTGTATTTTCCCCTGCTATAGTGCCTACAACACCATCCCATTTAAGACTGTCAAAAACTTCGCAGGCTGCCTGTGCCATAGCAGTATGGCATTTGATTACAACCGTGTTGAGCGCATAATCCACCGATTTGATTGATTCGGAAAAAATATAGTCAAATCTGTTGAATGTTGCTTTTGTATCTTCCACAATGGTATTCTGTGCATATTTGTACTCACCAGTGGAAGAAACAATTTTTACAAGATTAAGCTCCTTGATATCACGGGAAACCGTTGCCTGTGTCACAGCAAAACCCGAATTGTTGAGATATTCAAGCAGAACTTCCTGACGGTCAATATTGTACTCCTGAATAAGAGAAAGTATTTTCTTGTGTCTGTTTTTCTTCATATTTGTTCTCCTTGTCTATCTGGATTTGATTTTTTTGTCCACCTTGGCAAACTGCCCCATATCTTTTGCCGAATAAATATTAAGATATTTACTGGAAATTTTTATTGTAACTGTATCATTTTCATCAATCTGTTCATGATTTTCACCATCAAATGATACATAAACATCCTGATTTCTTGCCGTGTCAAACTTTACTGTAATTTTCTTGTTTTTGGCAAGAACCATTGGTGTTGCATTTAAACTGTGCACCGCAACAGGGCTTATAACCAGCGCATTAAGGTCATTGTCAACTATAGGGCCGCCTGCTGACAAGGAATATGCTGTTGAACCTGTTGAGGTAGCCGCAATAATACTGTCGCATATGAGATTTGCTATTTTGCTTTCATTGCAGAAAATCTCGGTTGATATTGTATTGGAAAACATATGTTTTGCAATAACAACATCATTGAGACAGTACTGCCATTTTTTATTGTTAATTTTCGCCATAAGCAGCGAATGCTTTTTAATTTCAAATTTATCCTGATGTTCAAAAAAACAGCAGAGTTCTTCAAGCTGATGTCCTTCTATAGCAGTCAGAAATCCCAGTCTGCCCACATTTATGCCGAGAATGTTTTTATTATATTTTACAGCAAGTGTTTTCATCGACAGCAAAGTGCCGTCACCGCCTACTGTGATTATAAGGTCGCATTCTCTGACACACTCTTCGTCCATTTCTGCACTTTCGCCTGAAATGGTGTATGTGTGATTGTATCTGCCGATTATACTTTTAATTTCATCCAAAGCAGAAACACAGTTTTTGTTTCGACTTGCTTTAATGAATATTTTCATTTTATTCTCCCAAAGTCTGCTTGGCCTGATTTACAACCAGATCAATTTCAGCTTCTGTTATAAGGTCATCTGATTCATTTTTTGTGATTACAATCAAAAATTCAATATTTCCTTCAGGACCTTTGA
The DNA here is from genome assembly GCA_017442085.1 of Oscillospiraceae bacterium. Lineage (GTDB taxonomy): Bacteria > Bacillota > Clostridia > Oscillospirales > Ruminococcaceae > RGIG3102. Next base: position 7,278 of record JAFSAW010000100.1, read on the forward strand.
TTGGTGAAAAAGTAAGTTCTTTTACAAAAAATCCGTTAAGGTGTGCATATTCAATTACATTAACAATAACCTCTTTATGCACCGCACTGTCACGTACAACACCTTTTTTGCCAACCTTTTCCCTGCCTGCTTCAAACTGCGGTTTTACAAGGCAGGCGCCTGTTACATCTTCAGTAGAAATAGCATATGCAACCGGGAAAATGTGCTTGAGCGAAATAAAGGAAACATCAACACTGAAAAAGTTGATTTTTTCTTCAAGGTCTTCAGCTGTAACGTTGCGTATATTTGTTTTTTCAAAGTTTACAACGCGTTCGTCTGTGCGCAGCTTCCACGCCAGCTGACCATAGCCTACATCCACAGAATAAACTTTCTTTGCTCCATTCTGCAGCATACAGTCGGTAAATCCGCCTGTTGAAGCACCTATATCCATACAGATTTTATCCTTAAGGTCAAGCCCGTACAGTTCAATAGCCTTTTCAAGCTTGTAGCCGCCGCGGCTTACATATTTAAGGTCTTTACCGCGCACTTCAACCTTGTCGGTGTCTTTAACCATATATCCCGCTTTATCCACCTTCTGATTGTTTACAAAAACAATACCTGCCATAATAAGCGCCTGTGCACGCTGACGGGATTCGGTATAACCTTCTTCAAATACATATTGGTCTAATCTAATTTTCATTGTTTTCCTTAATCATTTCTGCAATACTTTCAGCATCCAATTTGCAGGTTTTCTGCAGCTGAGGTATATTTGCGTGATAAACTGTGTAGTTATTTACACAGGTATATTTATAATTGTTTTTAAATCCGTTGTCCATAAGTGCAAGGCCAAGTTTTGCGCTTATGCTGCCGTTTTTAACGTGTTCTTCAAAGCTGTAGATATTTTTGTATTCACACAGCATATCAACCATTTCCGGTACAAACGGAGTTACAAGATTAAGCTTGAGAATTGAAACTTCTATTCCCTGCTCTTTAAGTGCTTCCCTTGCTTTAAGGGCTTCAGCAAACTGTCTGCCATAGCAAACAATAATGTGTTCTTTGCTTTCACCTATTACATCATAAAAGTTCTGTGTACATTTATAGTCTGCAATATACGAATCCTGACCGCCGCGTGCATAACGTATTACCTTTGGACCTTTAACGTTATTAATCAGATATTCCTGCCAGAATTTAAGTTCGTCATAGTTGGACGGACATGCAATAGGCACATGGTCATAGTTTGCAAAAATGCTGATATCATGTATACCCTGATGGGTTTCGCCATCACCGGGCACCAGCCCTGCACGGTCAATCGCAAACAGAACATTAAGATTAAGCAGTGATGTATCGTGGATAAACTGGTCCATAGCACGCTGCATAAATGTTGAATATACGCACACCACCGGCATAAGCCCGCTTTTTGCCATAGCCGATGCAAATGTAACCGCATGTTCCTCTGCCATGCCCACATCAAAGAATCTGTCTTTGTGCTCTTTGTAGAAGAACTGCAGACCTGTACCATATTTCATTGCCGCTGTAATGGCACACAGTTTTCTGTTGGAATATGCCATATCAGCAAGATTTCTGCCAAAAACAGTGGAGAATGAATCGCTTGGGGCTACATCAGGGTCGGAAACCTTGTCTACATTAAAACTGCCTACACCATGGAATGCACCCGGATTTTCTTCTGCAGGTGTATAGCCTTTGCCCTTTACAGTTATCATGTGTATGAACACAGGACCGTCTGCATATTTGGCTGCTCTCAAAGCATCATTAACTTTAAATACGTCATTTCCGTCTTCAACCTTATGATATATAAAACCAAGTTCTTCAAACATTGTACTGTTGTACATACTTCTTCTTATAGCAGATTTTGAAGACGAAATAGCATTGCTTATCGGTTTGCCTACATACGGAACCTTGTCAAGCATACCTGTAACATTCTTTTTGGCGTTAAGGTATTCTTCCTTTGTTCTGAGCTTTGACAGATAATTGGACATTGAACCAACGTTTTTGGAAATGGACATTTTGTTGTCGTTAAGGATAACAATAAGGTTGTCCAGATTTGGTTTGACGTTGTTCATGCCTTCATATACCATACCGCCTGTAAACGCACCGTCACCCACCATAGCTATAACCTTGCCCGGTTCACCTTTAAGCTTTTTGGCGGTGGCAAGACCTATGGCAACAGAAATTGATGCACTGCCGTGACCTGAAATAAAAGCATCATGCATACTTTCGTTTGGTGACGGAAATCCTGAAAGACCATTCTGTTTTCTGAGGCCTTCAAAATCTTTTTTTCTGCCTGTATATATTTTGTGTGTATAGCACTGATGGCCTACGTCAAAAACAAATTCATTAAGCGGTGTTACAAAATTGTAATGCATAGCTGTTATAGCTTCAACCGTACCCAGATTTGCAGACAGATGCCCACCAGTTTTTGAAACGTTTTCAATAAGAAAATGTCTTACTTCTTCACACAGCTGCGGAAGCTGTTCCAGTCTTAAATCTGCAACATCTTCACTTCTGTTTATTGTATTCAACAATCTATATTCCATAATTCTTTCCTTATAAAATCAATGAAATAACCACACCTACGATGATACCGCCGATAACTTCGAGCGGTGTGTGACCAAGCATCTCTTTCAGTTCTTTAAAATGCGGAATTCTTTCCTGGTCAAAGTTTACTGTATCAAGCCATTCATCAACCAGCTGGTTTATAACTTTAGCCTGCTCACCTGCTGCATATCTGACGCCCATGGCATCATACATTACAACTGCAGCAAACAATGCCGCCAAAGCAAATTCAGGCGAAGCTGTTCCACACTGTCTGGCAGTTGCTATAGCAGCCGAAACAACCAATGCTGTGTGGGAGCTTGGCATACCGCCTGCACCTACAAGCCTTTCGGCTTTAAACTGTTTTGTCAGTGCAAGATTTATCAGCGTCTTTAAAACCTGTGCTGTAAGCCAGGATAAAGCCGCCACTTTTATAATATAATTGCTCAATATTCCTGTAATAAATTCCGGCATATTTATTTCCTTTATTTTTTTCTCTGTGATAACTGTTTTGTATAATTTATAAGATTAACTGCGTTTTCGCCGAACTGAGAATACAGTAAATCATTTGCTTCGTTTGTCAGTTCTTCCGCCTTTCTTTTGGAGGCTTCCAGCCCGTAAAGTGTTATAAATGTAGATTTGCCGTTTTCACTGTCACTGCCGATTGGTTTGCCAAGTTCCTCCTCGCTGCCTTCCACATCCAGAATATCGTCTACAATCTGGAATACAAGGCCAACGTTTGCAAAAAATACATCTATAGCATTTTTTTGTTCTTCTGTAAGTTTGCATCCAAGACTGCCCAGTCTGCCGCAAAGGGATATAAGCTGACCTGTTTTATTCTTATGGATAAGCGCAAGCTGTTCTTTATCCGCCTTTTCGGTTTCGTATTTAAGGTCAAGTTCCTGACCGTAAATCATTCCTTTAGGCCCCATTGCAGCGCACATCATAGTAACTGCTTTCAGTCTGTCTTCAACCGAAAACGCCTTTGTGTTTGCTGCAGTTTCTATACCGCAGCCCAGCAGAGCATCGCCTGCAAGCAAGGCTGTGTTTTCAGGAAACGCTTTGTGGCAGGACGGTTTGCCTCTGCGCATATCGTCATTATCCATACAGGGCAGGTCATCATG
>JAFSAW010000101.1 GCA_017442085.1 Oscillospiraceae bacterium
CTTTGCTGTCACTTTATCCTTGTTGTATCTTTTGAAAAGTGATGCAAGGCCGCCTGTTTTTGCCGCGTTATTCTTTTTGTTTTTAATTACCGGCATTAAAGTAACCCCTCTGTATATTTAGTAAAATACATACAAATCTAAAATAAAATGCTTATAGCATACCTAATTAATTATACACAACAATAGGCGTTTTTTCAAGAAAAAACGCCTATTGTTTATATTTTATTTATATTTTTATCACAATATCTGCCATATCTTTGGGTAAATTGGAATTTACTGTAACTTTTTTATTGTCATATGGCGAAACAAACTGCAGTTTTCTGCAGTGCAGCGCATGGCGGGTTATATATTCCGTGCTGCCGCCGTACAAATCATCTCCTGCAAGGCTGTGACCCAGATGAGAAAAGTGCACCCTTATCTGATGGGTACGGCCTGTGTGCAGCTTTATATCCAGCAGGGAAAACTGTTCGTTCTGCTTTATAACAGTATACTCTGTCTTTGCATACTGCCCGTCTTCGCGGACACAGCGGGTTATAATGCTTTCTGTCTGTCTTGCAATTGGCAGTTCAATTATCCCCTGCATTTTTTCCACCCTGCCCTGCACAACAGCCGTGTAGGTTTTGTCCACATTGCCTTTCAGCTTTTCGGCACTGTAGGCATCAAGAGCAATAAGCACAAGGCCTGATGTGTTTTTGTCAAGGCGGTTTATGGCACGGAAAATCTTTTCCTGACCTTTGTTTTTCCAGTACCCTACAAAAGCATTTGCCAGTGTATCGGTTGGATGGTTGAAGGACGGATGCACAGGCATATAATACGGCTTGTCCACCACCATACAGCAGTCGTCCATATACACAATATCCATTGGTATATCCTGGGGAATAACAGTGCTTTTCTGCGCATTTTCGGCGGTATCGGCGGCGTTGATAACCACCTGTTCGCCTGTTTTTACTTTGTAATCACTGTTCTGCTTTACTCCGTCCACCAATATGCCGTCGGGCAGAAATTTTATGCGTTTTATCAGCGCAAGGCTTACACCGTTTTCACGCAGAAACGCAGTAAGGCTTTTGCCCTGATGCTCGTCTTTTACAACAAAATTTACCTGCATTAATATGCCACACCCTGCTGCTTCATAGCTTCGCAAACCTTTACAAACCCTGCAATGTTTGCACCTGCCACAAGATTTTTGCCGTCAGAATATTTTTTGCTTGTCTGGTAAACTGTGTCAAAGATATTTTCCATAATATCCTTAAGGCGCATATCAACTTCATCAAAACTCCATGCAAGGCGCAGAGAGTTCTGGCTCATTTCCAGACCGCTGGTTGCAACACCGCCCGCATTGGAAGCTTTGCCCGGTGCATAAAGGATATCACTGTTAAGAAATACTTCCACTGCTTCAGGTGTGGACGGCATATTTGCACCCTCTGCAACTGCTATACAGCCGTTTGCAACAAGTGCTTTTGCACCGTTTTCGTCCAGTTCGTTCTGTGTTGCACAAGGCAGAGCAATATCACATGGCACCGTCCAGATATCACGGCAGTTTTCCACATATTCCGCATTTTTGTAATAATTGAGATATTCTTTGATTCTGCCGCGTTTAACCTCTTTTATTTCTTTGATAACATCAAGGTCTATGCCGAATTTGTGGTAGATATAGCCTGAAGAATCGCTCATTGCAACAACCTTTGCACCAAGCTGAATTGCCTTTTGTGCAGCATAGATTGCAACGTTGCCGCTGCCGGAGATAACCACCTTTTTATCATCAAAAGTTGTGTTTTTAAGGGTTTTAAGCATTTTTTCGGTGAAATAGCAAAGACCGTAGCCTGTTGCTTCGGTTCTTGCAAGGGAGCCGCCAAATTCAACAGGTTTGCCTGTAAACACACCTGTAAATTCATTTGCAAGGCGCTTGTACTGGCCGTACATATAACCAACCTCGCGTTTGCCTACACCTATATCACCTGCAGGAACATCGGTAAACTGACCTATATGGCGGTAAAGCTCGTTCATATAGCTCTGGCAGAAACGCATAACTTCCATATCGCTTTTGCCTTTTGGGTCAAAGTCACTGCCGCCTTTGCCGCCGCCCATGGCAAGACCTGTAAGAGAGTTTTTAAATGTCTGTTCAAAACCAAGGAACTTGATAACGCTCTGGTTTACACTTGGATGAAAACGCAGGCCGCCCTTGTACGGACCGATTGCGCTGTTGAACTGACAGCGATAGCCTGTGTTCACCTGAACCTTGCCGCTGTCATCCACCCAGGAAACACGGAAAGTAATCATTCTTTCCGGCTCTACCATACGTTCAAGAATGCCCAGTTTTTCTATCTGCGGGTCTTTTTCCACAACAGGCTCAAGAGTTTCCAGAACTTCCTGAACTGCCTGCAGAAATTCTTTTTCGTGGGAGTATTTGCAGCAAAGACTGTCATACACGTTTTTTACATAATTATTGTTTATCATACAGTTGACCTCTCTTATCCTGAGATATTATTCAATCAATAAATACAGTATATAACAAAAAGAGAGCGGAATAAAGATTTTTTTGAAAATTTCATTGAATATTTTTCAAAGCTGTGTTAAACTGTTAAATTGTAGAATGGAGTGATTTGATGAATTACTGTTCAAACTGCGGTGTAAAGCTTGATGCTGACGAAAGATTCTGCCACAATTGCGGCGTAACCGTGCAGCACCGTGAAACAGCGCAAAACACATATACATATGCGGCAAACGGCCAGAAAAGCAAGTTTGTTGCAGGTATACTGGCAATTCTGCTGGGCACACTGGGCATCCACAACTTTTACCTTGGATATACCAAAAAAGGCGTTACACAGCTTTTGCTGTTTGTGTTCTTTTTGGGCTGGGTAAGCTTTATCTGGGGCATTGTTGACGGTATAAGAATTTTTACCGACAAGATAACCTGCGATGCAAAAGGTATTCCCCTTGCAGACAATATTTAGTTTTTAATATGAGTAAACCAGACGGCAGCGCGCTTTATCGGCGTGAGGAAAGTCCGGGCTTCACAGGTCAGGGGTAGCTGATAACGTCAGCCGAGGGCGACCTTAGGGAAAGTGCAACAGAAAATTACCGCCTGCTTGCAGGTAAGGATGAAAAGGTGAGGTAAGAGCTCACCAGCATACTGGAGACAGTGTGGCTGTGTAAACCCTACCCGAAGCAACACCCGACAGCAGAGCATATGTGACCTGCAGCTCTCAGGAGGTGGCTGGAGCTATAAGGCAACTTATAGTCGAGATAGATTGTCGTCTAATACAGAACCCGGCTTACGGTTTGCTCATTTTAATAAAAAAGAAAGCAGTCAGCGAAAACTGACTGCTGTTTTTTTGCTGTTTTTTATAAATTATCCCATTTTTGCAACAATGGAAGCTGTTGGATAAATTGAAATTTGTCTTATATTTGTATTGTTTGATATTCTCCATCAATATGTATGTGGGCTTCGTTAGCCACAAACTTTAACAACACATAATCAGCCCCCACGCTTGTGGAATAAAAATGTGTGTCTATTCCGTCTTTGCAAAGCATTTCAGACGAGATAACGAACACTTCACCTATCAAACTTACAGAATTATCACCGCTATAAAATGTCACATTACCTCTTGGGTTGTTTTCAAAACTTGTAACGATTGCAGAGTTATTGTAGAGAATGAAATATATTGTTTCTATTCCAATTCCTCCCGCTGGTCTAACAACAGAAGTGATAGGATAACCTGTATTTGAAACTGAAACAAGAACGCACAACTGGTCTTTCCCGTGCAATATATCCGTGCAATGTTCAATTAGCATTTCTTTGTTCGTTTCCATGCAATCACACTCCTTCGTCAAATTCAAGTTTTATGGGGTAAAATTCTAAAACAAAATGTTCTTGCTCAATACCTGTCCTCGGGTAGGATGTTGCCATGCGAAATTCTACATTGCCAATTCTATGGTGGTAATTTGGTTCGCAATTACCAAATGCTATATACTGGCAACAACAGTATTCCAGCATCCCATTTTCGTCGGGGTCAAGGGGAGATGTTTCAAAGGGCTTTTCAATGTCAATGCCAAGCGAATATAAATACTCTGCAACTTTTGGGAATACTGACTTGACCTGTAATCTGTAATTACGACAATAAGAACAATCGCACAAAGAGGTTTCAGTAATGGAATTGTAATGGGCTTTGGTCTTTGCAATAACTACATTCATAATCTACACCCCTTTGTCAAATTCAAGTTTATCAATCAGTTATCTTTATGCTCTGTAAGTATTTTATTGAGCTCACGCACAAAATCATGGTAACCTTTGGGAAAATTTTCAGAGCCATCGGCGTATATTTCCTGTCCGTTATTTACGGTAGCCCTGAAGTCAAACATTATACCGTCATTCACACTTTTCGGGTGCTTACCGTGAAATCCGTTCCAGCATATTACACCGCAGGTATTCATAAGTTCAATAAAATCTGCAATGTCACAAACAGCACTTGCCTCCAGCTCAAGCGTATCTGCTCCATTTGAATATACTTTTCTAAAACGCCTGAGTTCTGTTTTCCCGTCTTCGTTTGTGATTTCATACACATTACAGAATCTCATTCCTTGCAAAGTAAGTGTCATAGTTTCAATTGAGGTAATCGTTTTTCTGCAATCATATGCCCTGCCGCACAGTACGGTTGATGCCGAAAGCATCATAGTGGCTATTAAAGTTATGAATTTCTTCATTAAAACACTCCTTTGTCAAATTCAAATTTATCTTATAGTTCATTTTAACATATTTTTATACCCACATCAATCTGTGACAATAATTACTGACAGCAAACCCTTATCGATTCACAAGTATCAAATGAATATTTTCTTTTATGTGGATTTATCTTTTGGGCTGTGATATACTTTCTATATCACTTATAGAAAAGAGAAAACAATATGAAATGGGAATTTGCTTTTTTGTATTTTCTGCAGGACCTGCACAATCCTGTGCTTGACGGCATAATGCTGTTTTTTACCAGAATGGGCAATATAGGTATGCCATGGCTTGCACTTGCCGCTTTGTTTCTGTGTTTTAAAAAGACAAGAAAATGGGGCTTTGCAATTTTAGGCTCTATGCTGCTTAAAGAACTTATCGGCAACCTTATGCTGAAAAATCTTGTTGCGCGCAGCCGCCCCTGCCAGATTGATACAACAGTACCGCTGCTGATTTCGGCACCGTCAAGCTATTCTTTCCCTTCCGGGCATACCTTTGATGCAATTGCCGCATCGGTTTCGATATACCTTTACAACAAAAAGGCAGGCATTGCTGCAATTATTGTGGGAACGATCATCTCTTTCAGCCGTATGTATCTTTTTGTGCATTTCCCTACCGATGTGCTTGCTTCTGTACTGCTTGGCATCGTGGTTGCTGTTTTTGTACACAGAATAATTGAACATTATTCCAGCGACAACATCTATAAAATCAAAAGAACATTCTGATTTAAAAAAACGGTATAGATGTAACAATATCATTAATTTAACAAAAAACATGTCATTCTGAGGCATTTATGCTGAAGAATCTCTCGGTTTAATCAAACAAGGAGGTTCTTCGCTGCGCTCAGAATGACATTTTATTTTATTATATTAAATTGATATTTTTGAATACAGCTTAACTTAATGGCATTGTACAAATGTACCGTCTTTTATGCCTGACCTTCGGCAACAAGGTTCTGCCATTCTGTATACATTCTGTTCCAGGTTATTCTGCCCACAATACCGTCCGCTGCAAGATTGAATCTGCTTTGAAATGCGAGAACAGCATTTTCTGTCAGCGGGCCAAAAACGCCATCTGCATTTACTGCAGGCACATCGGGATATACAGCCGATAAGTCATTCAGCCAGTTCTGTATCTTTGTTACATTTGCTCCGCGGCTGCCCACACGCAGCGGTGTACCGGGATAAGCCTCTGATGACGGCGGTGTGCCCTCCGGCACATTTACACCCTGCTGAATGCCCTCGTATATATCCTGCATTTTCTCCCACGTAGCCTGCCCCACTATGCCGTCCTGAGCAAGATTGAAATATTCCTGAAACTGCCGCACCGAATTTTCGGTTGCTGCGCCAAAGTTTCCGTCTATTTCAACGGGTTTTATGCTGTTTACATAAACCGCTGTCTGATTGAGATAAAACTGTACTATCTGTACATTTATCCCTCTGTCACCGCGGCGCACCGCAACACCCGGATAGCTGCCGTCCTGAATGGCTTCGCCCTCGCTTGTCAGCTGTGCCAGTTTTTTTACCGAAACATATATATAACTGATTTTGTACCATGTGCGCTTGCCCACCACTCCGTCAGCTGTAAGGTCAAAAATCTGCTGAAAACGCCGCACTGCCGCTGTGGTTGTTGCGCCAAAAACACCGTCAACATTAACCTTGCCGATTGACGGATAATCGTTGGCTATGCGGTTAAGCTGTGCCTGAATAACCCGTACACTGTTGCCTGTCGAGCCCTCCCGCAAAGGTGTGCCGGGATAAGATACAGGTATGGGTGCAATATTATTGCTTTCGGTAATGCGGATATCATTGCCGTAGTATTTGCGCAGAATGCTTATGGCGCTCATTCCACGTTCTGCATCCGCCTTGCTGCCCCATTGGCTCATACCCTTGCAGGTTACACTGCGCCCATCACAGTATTCGGCAAAAAACGGGTCAATACGCCCCGGTTTAACCAGATATTCATTGAATATTTCTTCCACTATAGCATCAGTACTTTCAAATGTGGAACGGTTGTGAACATACTTCTGGTCATAGCTGGGAGAGTTTGTAATGTCAAAATCAAAGCCGCGGGACAAATACCATTCGGTAAATATTCTGTTCAGCACAAAGGATATCTGTGCATATATGTTGGCCCGCAGTGCCTGCTGAGGCCACGTAGGATAGATTTCGCTTGCTGCCACACTTTTGAGATAGGTGCGGAATGGCACCGTTACGTTGCGGGCTGATGAATTTGGCGCACCCAGATGCACCGTGATGTTTTCGGGTATAACCACCCTTTGCAGAACGCGCTGGTTGCCCTCTTTTACGTGAGGCTGCACATCATACTGCTTGTGTGCTTCTTCCCTGCGGGAGTCCAGCTCGAAATCATTGCCGAAATTTGCAGGCCTTGGCAGCAAATCTATCCACTGCAGTGTGTCCTGTCCGTCAAAGATATTCACCCCCAATGCCTCCGCCTGAATAAATCCCGGTGCATATATAAAGAGATTGTATGTTCTGTAGGGAAGATTTTTGTTGCCAGGGTTCAAAGACAAACTTTTATCCACTGTTTCAAGTTCTATATAGTCTGTAAGTCCGTCGCTGTTTGTAGTTACTGTTTTCTGCTCCAGAAGCAGAGAAGTGTCTGCCTCTGTTATTAAAATCTGCACATTCGCCAAGGGCAGTATAATCTGCGTGGTAACGCGCACCTGTAACCGTCCTGTTGCCATATATCAGTCTCCTTTAATCTGTATTAAGCACAGAGTGCTGATATAGTTTATGAATATATACCCATTTCAGACACAAAAATACCACGGCAGAAACCGTGGTATTTTAAATTTATTATTTTTTACAGAAGCCTTTTATCAGTTCTCTTGCCGAACGGGACATTTCGATGCTGAAATCACTGTTCCACTTGCGGGCACAGAATCTGCGCATCCAGTCGGCAAACTGTTCCTGGTCTGTTATTCCCTGACGCTTGCTGAGCATCTGGCCCATTTTGTCTGCCTGCTCTTTGTTGTAAGTGTTCTGATAAACAATTTCACATATTTCAAATCTTGGAGGTTTTGGACGTGCAATCTGACTTTCAGTCGGATAGCCGAAACACACCATACAGCAGGGCACAACGTGTGGCGGCAGATTGAACATCTGCTGATGAATTTCAAAACGCTCGATAATATCCCCGATATAGCAGCTGCCTATGCCAAAGCTTTCGGCTGCCACAACGGCATTCTGTGCAGCAATAAGTGCATCCTGATTTGCAAGCAGCAGGTCGCCTTCCTCAACATCACGGACTTCCTCTGTATATTCGCAGAAAACCTTGTGCCATCTGTAATAGTCGGCACAAAAAACCAGAACAAGCGGAGCTTTTGCAATAAAGGGCTGATTATCGCAGCTGTATACAAGCTTATCTTTTATTGCCTGGTCGGTTACATCAATAATTGTGTAAAGGCACATATTTCCCGCTGTGGGGGCCTGCAGTGCCGCATTGAGTATCTGCTGTTTTATTTCGGCAGGTATTTCCTTTGGCAGATATTCACGGACAGATTTGCGACTGTTGATGGATTTGATTATATCGTTCATATTACACCTCTGCTGTTTTTTCTAATTATACTACCTTTGTCTCTCTAAAACCACATAAATTTTAAATTAGTTATAACTAATTTAATTCAAATCAGAAATACTGTTAAATTTCAAAAAGTCTATCTGTATAATTTCTGTATGCTGCCAAGACACAAATCCCGTCTTTTAAGCATACTTATCTGTCAAAATTGCAGCAACAATCTTATTAGTTATAACTAATTATGCGTATTAAAACACCGCACAGTTTACACTGTGCGGTGGGATATAAACTATTTCATTCTTTCAATGATTTCGTTTGCTTTTGCATAGATTTCCTGTGCAGGTGTACCGATAAAGAAGTTTCCGTCTTCATAAAGCACCTTGCCGTTTACCATTGTCAGTTTGACATTCTGCTTGCTGCCGCTGTATACAATATTTTTAACAATGTTATTGAGCGGCTGCATATTTGGCTGGTTAAGGTCCAGCATAATAAGGTCTGCAAATTTGCCTTCTGCAAGAACATCTGCATTTTTAAGACCCATTGCATATGCACCTTCCACTGTTGCCATGCGCAAAACCTGGTCTGCACTTACTGCTGCAGCATCGTTTTCGCGCACCTTTGCAAGACCTGTAACAAGGAACATTTCGCGGAACATATCCAGACAGTTATTGCTTGCAGGACCGTCTGTACCTATTGCAATATGTACACCTTTGCTGAGCATATCTGTAATTGGTGCAATACCGCTGGCAAGCTTAAGATTTGAGCCTGGATTTGTAACTGCACAGATACCCTTTTCTGCCATAATTTCAATATCTTCTTCTGTCATATATACACAGTGATAACAGCTTCCGCCATAGTCAAACATACCAAGGCTGTTGAAAAGCTGTGTAGGTGTCATACCATGACGTTCGATACAACCTTCCACTTCACCTGCCGTTTCGCTGCTGTGGGTGTTGATTGGTGCTTTATATTTGTGCACCAGCGCAGCGAGTTTTTCAAGATTTTCTTTGCTGTTTGTATATTCGGCATGGAAACCAAGCTGGAAATTAACAAGACCTTCGGGGTCGTTGTACTTATTAAGCCATTCCTCCAGCAGTTCGAAGGACTGAGAGAAGTTGTTGAGACCGCCCGCCATTACCGTGCGGTAACCGCAGTCAACTGCAGCCTGTGCCATAGCATCCGGCATAAGATACATATCAAAGCTTGTTGTAATACCGCTTGTAAGATATTCCATAATTGCAAGCTTGGAAAGATGATAAACATCGTCAGGAGTAAGCTTTGCTTCCATTGGGAAAATCTGTTCGTTAAGCCATTCGTGCAGTGGCAGGTCGTCTGCAAAAGAACGCAGATTTGTCATGCCGGAATGGGCATGTGCATTTTTAAATCCCGGCATAACAACATTGCCGTTTGCATCAATTTCACGTTCCCACTGGTCTTCCGGTGCATTTTCTGCAGTGCCAACATAGGAGATTTTATTGTTTTTAACGTGAACCTCACCAAAGAAAATATCTTTGTCCTGTTCCATTGTGAGTACACGTGCATTGTATATACGGATATTCATACTGGTACCTCGCAAAAATTAACGTTTGCCTTTATCGTAAATTTCGCCCAAAGCTCTTGGTGCATCATTGTGCTTGGAGAAGAACACAAGCAGTAGCAGAGTGAGCACATAAGGAAGAATCATAATAAGGTCGGAATAGCTGCTTGGCAGACCTGCTGCAAGCACAAGCTGGTGGCCGCCGCTATTTGCAAAACCAAACAGCAGACATGCTGCAAGTGTTGGAATAATCTTCCAGTTGCCAAAGATAAGTGCAGCGATGGAAAGATAGCCATAACCCAGATATATACCGCTGGAATAGTTTGCGCTGATAGAATATGCAAAGCACATACCTGCAAGACCTGACAAAGCACCGGAAACCATAACAGCAATAAATCGGATTTTTGCAACGTCGATACCTGCTGCATCAACAGCGTGAGGGTTGTCGCCGCAGGCACGGAGATGGAGACCGAATTTTGTGCGGTAAAGCACATACCATGCAATAAGTGCTACCACAGCAATAATAAGCTCGAACGGATATACGTTTTTAAAGAAAGCACCTATAACAGGAATTTCACTTATCCCCGGAACTGTCCAGCGCTGTGAAACACCAAGGTCAAATTTATTGGATGGCTTGCCGATAACCACACGGTTTACAACCTTTGTTAAAAACTCTGTAAGTGCCATTGCAAGGATATTGATAACAACACCGCTAATAACCTGGTCTGCTTTAAATTTAATACACAAAAGTGCGTGCAGCATTGCGTAGCACATACCGCCAATCATAGAAAAAAGCATAGCTGCATAATATGGAAGCTGGCTGTCTGCACCAAGTGAGCGCATCATAAAAAATGCAACAAGTGCACCTACAAATGCTCCTGCCCCCTGCAGACCTTCAAGAGCAAGGTTTGTGATACCGCTGCGTTCGGAATAAATGCCGCCGATAGCCATAACAAAAAGAGGAAGGGCAAATGACATACCGTCAATAATAATTTTATCTACCATTATTTATCCACCTCCACTTTATTTGCTTTTTCAATTTCTGCAATATTGTCTTTGGCACGTTTTACCTTGTACTGTATAAATGCGCCGCAGGCACTGAACAGCAGGATAAGACCTGTGATAACAGAAGCAATTTCTGCATCAAGACCCGCTGAAGAACTCATATAGGTTTTACCTTTACCCATAATGGAAATAAGGAAGGATGAAAGCAGAATACCCAATGGATGGCTGTTGCCCAGCAGTGAAACTGCGATTGCATCAAAACCTGTAGCAGAAAGCACCTTTGGCTGTATGGAACTGAAGTAGCCAAGATAATATGTTGCACCTGCAAGACCTGCAAGACCGCCGGAAATAAGCATATAAACAACCATTTTGCGGCCTACATTGATGCCTGCATACTGTGCTGCTTTTCTGTTGAGACCAACTGTAGCAATTTCGTAACCAAAGGTTGTTTTATCAAGCACAAACTTGATAATCAGAGCCACAATAACAGCCAGAATAATACCAAGCGGTATATCATATTTGAATCCGCCGATTTCTGTGCTCATAAGTGTAAGACGTGCAGCTTCGGAAACATTTTTTGACTGACGTGAAACCGGGTCAACATATTTTGTATTGATGAAAAACGCAACAACATACTGAACGATGTAGTTTATCATAATTGAAGAAACAACCTCGTTGATGTTGAATTTATATTTAAGCCAGCCCATAAATGCGCCAACAAGGCCGCCAACAGCAGCTGCTATAATGATAACCAGCGGTTTTGCGATTGGTGCAGCGAGAGTGCTGTAGCCCACAAGTATTGTGGAAACAAAGCCGGCTGCCAGCATCTGACCGGAAACACCGATATTGAACAGACCGGCTTTAAGTGCAACTGCAACAGCAAGAGAAGCAAAAATCATTGGTGTCCAGTAGTTCATAAAGCTGAAAAAGTCTGTTGCCATACTTTTGCCGCCTGCATATTTTGGCTTTGGCCACAGGCCGCAGCCCTGCAAAAGGTTGGTGTATGCGCTTATTGGGTCTTTGCCAAGTGCAGCAATAACAACTGCACCAACGATAAGGCTTATCAGAATAGCGAAAACAGGTATTGTGATTACCTGATACTTTTCGTTGCCAAGAAGCTTTACGAAAATCTTGGACAACGGATTGACTTTACGTTTTTTCATTTATTCTGTCACCCCCATCATAAACTGGCCAACTTCTTCTACAGAAAGTGTTTTTGCATCTGCAATTTTAAGAATCTGACCGTTATAGATAACTGCAATCGTATCTGCAAGGCCCATAACCTCGTCAAGTTCAAGGGATATAAGCAGAATAGCCTTGCCTTTGTCACGTTCTGCAATAATCTGTTTGTGAATGTTTTCTATTGCACCGATATCCAGACCGCGTGTTGGCTGAACAAATATAATAAGCTCTGCATTCTGCTCTATTTCGCGGGCAATAATAGCTTTCTGCTGGTTGCCGCCAGACATGGAACGTGTAGTTGTTTTTATACCTTGACCACTGCGGATATCATATTTTTCAATAAGTTCTTCACCAAACTCATCAATATTTTTATGGTTTATAATACCTTTTTTTGAAAAAGGTTCCTGATTGTAATTTTTAAGCACAAGATTGCTACTGAGTGCAAAGTCCAGAACAAGGCCGTAAGTCTGTCTGTCTTCCGGAATATACGCAATGCCTTCGTCATTGCGCTTGCGGATAGTATAGTTTGTAATATCTTTGCCGTTAAGTGTTATTTTGCCTCCTGCAGCCGGAAGAATACCGGTGATTGCATCGGCAATTTCTACCTGACCATTGCCGGAAACACCTGCGATTGCAACAATTTCGCCGCCGCGTACATCGAAGGAAGCTTTTTTAACCACTTCAAAGCCGTTTGCATCTTTAACTGTAAGGTCTTTTACAGACAGTACAACATCGCCGTATTTTGCTTCTGCCTTTTCTCTTTCAAAGGAAACTTCGCGGCCAACCATCTTGTTTGCCATTTCTTTTGTTGATGTTGTTGCAACATCCAGAACATCAATCAGCCTGCCGCGGTTAAGAATAGCACATCGGTCGGCAACCTTTTTGATTTCTTCCAGTTTGTGTGTGATAAGGATAATTGTTTTTCCTGCTTCTTTAAGCCCTTTGATAATCTCAAGAAGGAATTCGATTTCCTGCGGAGTCAGAACCGCAGTAGGTTCGTCAAAAATAAGGATTTCTGCTTCACGGTAGAGCATCTTGAGAATTTCAACACGCTGCTGTGTGGAAACATTGATATCCTGGATTTTCTTTGTCGGGTCAACCTCCAGACCGTACTGTCTGGAAAGGTCGGCAATTTTTTTATTGGATGATTTTATATCTACATATGGAAGCAGGCCCATAAATTTCTTCATCGGCTCTACACCCATAATAATATTCTCTGCTATTGTATAATTGGAAACCAGTTTAAAGTGCTGGTGCACCATACCGATGTTAAGTTTTGTTGCATAGGTAGGGGAAGAAATTTTTTCCTTTTTACCCCTTACATAAATTTCGCCTTCGTCAGGCTCGTACATACCAAAAAGCATGCTCATAAGTGTGGATTTACCCGCACCGTTTTCACCGAGCAATGCATATATCTCACCTTTTCTGATCTGTATTGTTACATCATCATTGGCAACAATACCGGGAAATCTTTTGGTGATATTTTTCATTTCAACAATATATTCTGACATTTATATCTCCCGAACTCCTTTTTAAAATAAGTAAGCGATGGAAGGGGAAAATCCCCCTCCATTGCTTATTTTTCGCTTTTAACGGTTATTTTTCAGATTAAAGACCTGGGAATGCATCTGGTGTGTAGCCGTTGAAGTTTGCAGCTGGAACGATTTCGCCGGATTTGATTTTTGCAAATGCAGCGTCAAGGTTTGCCATTGTTTCTTCTGTAAGCTGGTGTCTGCCTTCTGCAGATACATAACCTGTGGAATCTGTGTCAGCACCGAGGAGGTAGTTGCCGCCTACAAATGTGCCGTCGTTGATTTTTTCAAGCTGTTCTTTTACGTTTTTGTCCATAACTTTAAGAGCGGATGTAAGGATAACGTTTCTGTCGCCTGTTACACCATCATCAAACTGGTCAACGTCAGAACCCATGCTGTATACGCCTTCAGCTTCTTTGAGAGCTGTAAGAACGCCGTTACCGGAAGCGCCGCAAGCCTGAACGATGATGTCGCAGCCTTCGCCCATAAGAGCTTCTGCAAGAACTTTACCGCCTGCTTCGTCGCTGAAGTTACCAACATAGTTGCCGCCTACGTTTGCGCCTGTTACGTCTGTACCTGCGTATGCTGCAAGTTCAACAACTTCTGCAGATGTGCCGAAGTATTTGTTTGCATAGTTAACGCCGGATTCAAAGCCGTACTGGTAGTTAACGTTGGATGGGTAAGCAATACCGTTTATCATTGCAACTTTGCCTGTTGCTGTGTGCATTGCTGCTGCAACACCCTGAAGGAAGCCGGATTCCTGTTCTCTGAATGTCATAGCATAGATGTTGTCAACTGCAACTTCTGCACCGTTTGCATCAGATGGGAATGTGTCAACAAGGATAAATTTAACATCTGGGTTTTCTTCTGCAAGTGTTGCGATACCTGCAAACTGGAAACCGCAGCATACAATTGCATCGTAGTCTGCAACGATGTCTGCTACAGCCTGGATAGCTGCTGCAACGTCACCTGTTTCTTCACGAACTGGTGTAACTGTTGCTTCTGGGTGTTCTTCGATAAATGCGAGAATACCGTTGTAGTTTGTTTCGTTGAAGTTGCCGTCATCAACGCCTGATGGGGAACTAACGATTGCGATTTTGAGACCTGCCGGTGCATCTGCTTCTGGTGCTGGAGCTGGTTCGGAACCGCCGCAAGCAACCATAGAAAGAGCCATTGCGCCAGCAAGCACAAGTGCAAGCAATTTTTTCATGGTAGTAAATCCTCCTGAAAGTAAATAAATAATTTTTATATCAAACATTTAATTTGCAATTTTAAATGTTTGTAACAGTGTTGGGCGGCAAAACTATTTGCCGAAGAATTTTGCGAGATTTTCACTGAATGGCGGGTAGATGATACCCTTTTCTGTGATAATACCGCTGAGAAGTGTGTGGTCTGTTACGTCAAATGCAGGGTTGAAGCATTTAACTTCTTCCAGTGCCATTGGTTTTTCGTAGAATTTTGAACGGATTTCGCTTGGGTCACGAAGTTCAATTTCTATTGCATCACCGTTTGGACAGTCCATATCTATTGTAGAAGAAGGACCAAGTGTGTAAACCGGAATACCGTAGTGTTTTGCAAGGATTGCAACGCCGCTTGTGCCGATTTTGTTTGCAAAGTCGCCGTTTGCAGCAATTCTGTCGCAGCCTACAAAGCAGGCCTGCACCCAGCCGTTTTTCATAACCATACTTGCCATATTGTCGCAGATAAGAGTTACGTCAATGCCTGCCTTCTGCAGTTCGTAGCTTGTAAGTCTTGCGCCCTGAAGCAGCGGTCGTGTTTCGTCGGCAAAAACCTTAACGTTAATGCCCTTTTCCTTTGCCATAAGCATTGGACCGATTGCTGTGCCGTAACGGCTTGTTGCCAGTGGGCCCGCATTGCAGTGTGTAAGAACACCATCGCCTTCTTTAAGCAAAGAAAGGCCATATTCAGAGATAGCCTTGCACATTGCAATATCTTCCTGCTGAATTTTAACTGCTTCTTCACCCATAAGGTCAACGATTTCTGCAACAGATTTTTCCCTGTTCGCATTAACCATTGCATCCATACGGTTGAGTGCCCAGCTTAAGTTGACAGCTGTAGGGCGGGAAGAATTGAGATAATCACTTGCTTTTTTAAGCTGTGGATAGAATTCTTCAAAAGTTTCTGCTTCAATCTGCTGTGCAAGGCAGTAGATGCTGTAGCCTGCACAGATACCTATTGCAGGTGCACCGCGCACCGCAAGGCTTTTGATTGCATCATACATCTGCTGTGCTGTGGAAAGTGTAATTTCTACAACTTCATTTGGCAGTTTTGTCTGGTCAATAATCACAACACTTTTTGCATCATCGGAAAGATACACGTTGTCTGCCAGTTTTTCAAATTTTCTGTTCATATGTAATCACCTGTTGTATTAAAATTTAAAACCAACTTTAAAGGCATCGGAAGCCAGTGCCTTCTCGTAGTCTTTAAGGTCCCACAGCTCTATAGGCGGCAGGTTTACCAGCCCCATATTCAGCAGTTTAAGGGCAGGTTCAAATGGGCCGCAGCGGCTGCCCATAATTGTAACTTCGTTGACAACAAACCAGCTTAAATCTATATTTGCTGTGCCTGCATAGGTGCTTTTCATCACCACTGTACCGCGTTTGCGCACAATATTTTTTGCTGTTTTTATGCCGCTTGGATGACCACAGGCATCAATTACAATTTCGTATGTGTCGCCGTCTTTGTGGCTTGTTTTTGCAAAGCTTTCAAAGTTTTTAAGCTTGTCCGGATTTTTCCCTATAATTGTAAGGTCTGCACCTGTAAGCGCAACAACCTGTGCAATCATCAGTGCAAGACGGCCGTCACCTATAACTGCCACATTTGTGCTTGGACGGATGTGCAGCATATCGGGAATTTCCAGTGCTGCCGCAAGAGGTTCGGTATAAATTGCCTTTTCTGTGGGCAGGCTGTCAGGAATAGGATGTATCAGGTGGTTTGCCAGCACAAAATATTCTCCAAATGTGCCGTCCAGACCTTCCATACCGATAACCTTTCGGGTGAGACAGTGTTTCTCGCGGTTTGTATTGCAGTAGATGCAGTCACCGCAGCCCTCGTTAAGTTCGCCCACCACACGTTTGCCGATAAGGCTTTTATCGTCAGAGGCTTCAACAACACCAACAAATTCGTGACCGAGAACACCGCGGAAATCGGGGCGATAGCCTTTGATAACCTCACGGTCGGTATTGCATACAGCACTCATAAGCACTTTTATAAGGCTGTGACCTTCTGAAGCTGCAGGTTTTGGATAGTCTTCAAGATAAACCGGCTTTGTGCCGTCGAAATATAAAGCTTTCATAAAATCACCTTAAGCATTGAGCGATTTGTGAATATTTACAATGCTTTCTGTTACAAGCTGTTTGAACTGCGCTGCAACACGGTCTGCTGTTTCGGACACTTCTTCGTGTGTAAGCGGTGTATCTGTCATACCGCAGCCAAGGTTTGAAATGCAGGAAATGCCGCAAACCTGCATACCCATATGGTTTGCTGCAACAGCTTCTGCCGCTGTGGACATACCTGCAGCATCTGCACCGAGAATGCGGCACATTCTAACCTCTGCAGGTGTTTCAAAGTTAGGGCCTGTAAGCTGAATATAAACACCCTCCTGCAGTTTTATGCCAAGGTCTTTTGCAGATTTTCTGATAATATCCTGCAGATTCTTTTTGTAAACATCGCTCATATCAGGAAAACGTGTGCCAAGCTGGTCGATATTTTCACCGATAAGCGGAGATGGAACAAAGTTCATAATATGGTCGGTGATAAGCATAAAATCACCTGCTGCAAAATCCCAGTTGATACCGCCTGCTGCATTTGTCAGGAACAATACTTTTGCACCCATAAGCTTCATAAGACGTGCAGGAAGCACAACATCTGTAATAGGATAA
>JAFSAW010000102.1 GCA_017442085.1 Oscillospiraceae bacterium
AAAAGTCAGCGAGGGCGACGGAGCCGCAGCGCTGCCAGTGGCAGATACAGCGAGGCGGAGGAAGAGAAAGCCACAAGCAACAAGGTGGCGCTCCAAGCCGCCGCAGTTGCGCCGATTGCTTTCTTGGCCCGCAGGGGCTGCGTCGCAACAGCGGCGCCTTTGGTCACTTTGGGCGGTCAAAGTGACGTCCAAAGGACAAACGGGTTAAGGGCAGTCGCCCTTAAGGATTGTATCTTCCTGCTGCATTTGCCAGCAAAATCTTCATCAGCTCGCTGTTGCCTTTGATAGGGCTGATTTTTGTCGGCACCTTGCCGCTGTTTGGATAAGCGCGTGTAACAGGAATTTCGCAGGTTTTCAGCTTAAGCTGGCTTGCACGTGTGGAAAGATATGCCAGCAGCTCGTAGGTTTTAAACACATTGCGGAAAGGCTGCACCAGCGGGTGTGTAAGGTATTTTTTGCTGTAAGCGCGGAAGTTGTTGGTTGTGTCGGTAAATTTTTCCTTTGCTGTAAAGCTGATAACAGGTGCGTGGATAAGCTTTACTGCAATGTGGCGGCTGATAGGTGTATTGATTGCCTGACCGCCTGCAATAAAGCGGCTGCCCTGCACAAAGTCATAGCCTTCTTCCAGCTTTTCGATAAAGTTGCTTACATCTTCGATGGAGTCCTTGTTGTTGCCGTCAATGGTTATGATGCCCTCATAGCCGCGTTTAAGTGCCCAGTAAAAGCCCATACGCAGCTGTGCACCCTGTTTGCCCGGGCCTTTTTTAACCAGCAGGGTGTTAACCCCCAGCCCGCGCATCATATCTTCGTCGGTGCCGCCGTCGGTGCTGCCGCCGTCGCAGATGATAATGTCGCAGATTGTGTGCACCTTGTTCACACGGGCACGGTGCAGTTCGAGACGGATATTTTCTTTTTCGTTGATGATAGGAATGCACAGACAGTATTTGTTTTTCTTTTCTTCATACTCATGGCATTCAAAATCCGGAACCCCTTTTATGTTGTGAAACAGCATACTAAAAATTCTCCTTCAAATATAAAACAGCTTTCTGTACCTTGTTTATATCATTCTGGTTTTTCATCTCTATGGACAAATAACCGTCATAGTCAATCTTGCCAAGCACCTTTTTAAGTGTCTGGTGCTCTTTGATTTTTTCCACATATTCCAGATACGGAACTGACAGATGAATGTGGTTTACATAATTTTTGTATGTCTTTATAATGTGCGGATTTTCTTTGTTGTAAAGGATTGTGCCAAAATCCACATTTACCTTTACGCCCTGGCTGTCAATTTTTTTGCAGAACTCAAAAGCGTCCTTTGTATAGTTTAAAAAGTTGGTGTTGTAGATAACGGGGTTTGCTTCCAAAGCAAGCACGGTGTTTCTGCTTAAGGCATATTCCCCAAGTTCGCGGAAAAACTCCAGAACATCATCTTCGCTTCTGCCCTCGGGCATATTGCGGTTGCGCGGACAGCCGAATACAAGATTTTTAATGCCCATTGCATTGGCAAAGTCCATTGCCTTTTTGGTATAGTCGCTCAAGGCCTTTGCTTCACCGGCATTGAATATATTGCCGCTTTTGCCAAACCATATGCTTTGCATACTGCTTACCTGCAGGTTAAAGCGGTTTTTAAGCATTGTGGCATAAAGCTGTGCCTGCTCCAGATTTTCGTATGGATTTTCAAAAAGTCTGCTTGGTGCAATCTCGATGCCGTCAATACCGTTTTGCTGCAAAAAGGTATACATTGCAAAATCATCTTCTTTGCCCCAGGCAATATTGGAAATTGAAAGTTTCATAAGGGTTCCCCTTGTGCAACCCACCACCGTGGGTGTTTTTGTAGGGGCGAACTGTGTTCGCCAGCATATGTACTTTCTTTAAAGAAAGTACCAAAGAACGCGGGGGTTGCGATTCCGTCTGCGGCGGCGTATGCCTTGCATACCTACCTGGCTTTCGCTGCCGCTCAAGCTCTTGCAGCTAAAAACAGTGTTCAACACTGTTTTATTAACGCTGCAACCCTCTCGTTTCAAACAAAGTTTGAAACCGCACCCCTAAACGCGAAATATGCACCACATTGTCGCTTACTGTGTGGCGCTTCCGTGTGCAGGTCCGCACACACCGCGCCGCCTTGTCTGTGCAGACAGGGCGACAATACATATTTAATACAAGGAGATGCCCGCATCTCCTTCCACCTCTTGGAAGTATCTTTGGATAAAATCTATTTCTGCACTTCAGCAATAAACTCTTTTATATCATTCAGCACAAATTCTTTTGTCTGGATATAACCGTCTTTGCCGCCGAAGATTGCCGCATTTTCGGTTTTGAAATCATAGTGCGGCACTGCACCGTTAAGCTCGTTTACAAATTCCTTGCCTGTTATTGCATTGTAAATTTCGGCTATTGTAACAGGTTCGGTGGCGATATTCATCACTTTTACGCCATTTTCTATTGCAGTCTGTATATTTTTGTACAAATATTTCAGATTGTAATACTGGAATATGCCTCGGCTGTCGGTAAAGTTAAGGGCGGAAAAGCCAAGTTCTTCAAAAATTTTCTTTGCCGCTGCTCTGTCTATGCCTTCATTCAGCTTCCAGAAACCGTTGTCCTGCAAAGTGTAAAGTTCCTTCAGCTTTGGCTCTTTTGCCGAAAGTTCTGCAAACTTTGCCTCGTTGAGCATACTTGGGATAAAGTTGAGATAGTCAAAGATAAAGTTCTTTTTAAGGTTGATGCCGTAAAGCCCCGGCAGGCGCACGATAAAGTAATCGCTGAAATTTGCCTTTACCTGTTCTTCCAGCCACAGACGGTTTGCGCCGTACGGGTGCAGGTCTGTCTTGTCCATAAAGCTGCTTTCGTTTTTGCCGTTTGGCTCTTTGTAAACATCAACGGAAGAAATAAGCACAACTTTCTTCGGGTTTATCTTTTTCATATTGTCCAGTGCTTCCTGCACTGTTTTGAAATCTTCTTCGGGAAATTTGTTTGCAATAAATTTCTGTGCAGGCACACCGCTGTAGAAAAGCACATCGGGGTTTGTGCCGAATGCTTCTGTTACATTGTCCTTGTCATACTTGCCGTCAAACTCAAAAGCGGCGCAAAGGTTGCTGCCTACAAAACCGGAATATCCAACTATGCTTATCATATAAAATTACCTTTCAGAATGTGTGCGGACACACTTATTCACAATAAATATCTTACCCTATATTATATAATGTACATATAAAAAAATCAAATATATAGGCTTTTTAGTTGTAGACAAAATGTAAACTTTTGTATTTTCAAGGCATAAATATTACAATATAATGCCATTAAAGTGATAAATTTGCAATTTAAGCCTGCATATGCTAATATTATTTTATATATACTTATTTTAATGGCCCTGTGCCACACAAAAATCTATATATAAAGCGAGAACCCACCAATGATATACATTAAAAAAGTTACAATCCCCCACCTTACAGGCAGCGCAAAACGCCGTGCATACATCTATGTGCCGGACCAGGCAAAGACCAACTTTGACATACGTTATCCTGTGCTGTATATGTTTGACGGTCACAACGTGTTTTTTGACAGTCACGCAACATACGGCAAAAGCTGGGGTATGCTGGAATTTCTGCAGCAGGCAGATGTGCCGCTTATCGTTGCCGCAGTGGAATGCAACCACGGCCACAACAACGAACGTTTAAGCGAGTATTCCCCTTTTGACTTTACCGAAGAATGTTTTGGCAAGATAAAAGGTCAGGGCAAAAAGACAATGGACTGGTTCTGCAAGGTGTTCAAGCCTTTTGTGGACCGCAGTTTTCCAACAATACCTGACAGAGAATACACCTTTATCAGCGGCAGCAGCATGGGCGGGCTGATGACAATTTATGCCCTTACCCACTACAACCACATCTTCAGCCGCGGTGCAGCCTTGTCCCCTGCGGTCAGCTTTTCAATAAAAACAGTGGAACAGATGATAAAATCAGGCACAGTGGGCGAAGACAGCGTGCTGTATATGGACTATGGTCAGGAAGAATTCCGCCACCGTCCCGAAGCACTTGGTCACTACAACCGCACAGCAAACGCACTTATGAAAAAGGGCGTGCTGCTTAACAGCCGTGTGGTGCCAAAGGGCGAACACACCGAAGCCAGCTGGGAAAAACAGCTTCCGTTTATAGTGGAAACACTGTTTTATGGTTTGTAACAAGGATACTTCCGGGGGTGGAACGGGGGCAGGCGCCCCCTGATACCAGATATGTATCGTCGCCCCTTCTGCACAAACAACGAGGCGCGGTGTGTGCGGATTTGCACACGGAAGCGCCACACCAATGCGACCTTGCGGTACATTGTTCGGCGGGGTCCGCTGCCTGCCAACAGCGGCGCTTTTGGTGACTTTTGGCGTCAAAAGTCACGTCCAAAGGACAAAATTATTGCCTTTTGAGACCAAAAGGCTAAAAATATTTTACAAAGGAAAATAATTATGGAAATTCAATACTTCAAACAATACAGCTCCTGTCTCAACAGAGATATGGAATGCAAGGTTTACGGCCACGCAGGCAAACCTGTGCTCTTTATTCCTTGCCAGGACGGCAAATTTGTGGACTTTGAAAACTTCCACATGATTGACTACTGGGCAAAATGGATTGAAGAAGGCAAAGTTACAGTGTTCTCCATCGACACAATTGACCTTGAAACCTGGTCCGATAAAAACGGCGACCCTGGTCACCGCACATATATGCATGAACAGTGGGTTCACTACATCGTGGACGAATTTGTGCCCTTTATGCGCTATATGACAGGTATTCGCGGCTGGCAGGACGACAAGATTATGGTTTTCGGCGCAAGCATGGGCGCAAACCACTCTGCAAACCTGTTCCTGCGTTTCCCTTACATATTCGACAGCTGTCTTGCAATGGCAGGCATCTACAACAGCGGTATGTTCTTCGGCGATTACATCGATGACCGTCTTTACGAAAACAGCCCTGAAATGTACCTTGCAAATATGCAGCCTGACCACCCATATGTTGAACAGTACAACCGCAACCGCGGTGTAATCTGCGGCGGTCAGGGCGCATGGGAAGAACCCGGCACAGCACGCTGGCTGCAGGAAAACTTTGAACGCCTTGGTGCAAATGTATGGGTTGACCTGTGGGGCTATGATGTAAACCACGACTGGCCATGGTGGTACAAAATGGTTGAATACCACGTGCCGAAAATTCTTGGTTTCTAAATTTCTGCACACCCGTCATAAACATCTGTGTGCCGACGGAATAATCAGTACAAAATATCAGTTTTATTGTCAAAAAGGCTTTACAAAAGTTAAGTTTAGTAGTAGAATAGCAACTTGTTTAAGCAAAAAAACGGCTGAAACAGTAGGTTTTCGGCTATCGGCTTGAAAATTTCAGGCAAAACATTACGGAAGTTAGATAAAATCAAAACAAAAAACAAAACAGGGCAAAATCCACGGAAAGTATAAAACCAAAACAAAAGAAAACAAAAAAATCAAAAAGAAAAACAAATAAAAAACAAAAAGAAAAAGCGGAAAAACCGCAAAAACGAAAAGAGGATTATAATGAAAAATTTTATCTTTATCTCCCCTAACTTCCCTACAAACTACTGGAAATTCTGCCGCGAGCTTAAAAACAACGGTCTCAACGTGCTTGGCATCGGCGACCAGCCATACGACGAACTTAAACCGGAACTTAAAGAAAGCCTTAACGAATACTACAAGGTTTCCAGCCTTGAAAACTACGACGAAGTTTACCGTGCTGTTGCATTCTTCATCTTCAAACACGGCAAAATCGACTGGCTTGAATCCAACAACGAATACTGGCTTGAAAGAGACGCTCACCTGCGTACAGAATTCAACATCACAAGCGGCTTTCAGGACAAAGACATTCCTTTCATGAAATACAAATCCAAAATGAAGGAATTCTACCACAATGCAGGCCTTAAAACAGCAAGATATCACCTTGTTGACGAAGATATCGAAGCTTGCCGTGCATTTATTGCAGAAGTTGGCTATCCTGTTGTTGTAAAACCGGACAACGGCGTTGGTGCAGAAAGCACATACCGTCTTAAAAACGACGAAGAACTTGTAAACTTTATGAACACAAAAAACCCTGCTATTCCATACATTATGGAAGAATATGTAACAGCAGAGGTTACTACATATGATGCTATCATCAACAGCAAAGGCGAAGCTATCTGGGAAGGCAGCAACGTTACAGTTTCCTGCCTTATGGACGTTGTAAACGACAACGGCAACAGCCTTTACTACCTTAACAAAGAAATCCCTGCAGATGTTAAAGAAGCAGGTCTTGCAACAGTTAAGAGCTTTGGTGTAAAAAGCAGATTTGTTCACTTTGAATTCTTCCGTCTTTCCAAAATGCACAAAGGTCTTGGCAGAAAAGGCAAAATCATCGGTCTTGAAGTTAATATGCGTCCAGCTGGCGGCTTTACACCTGATATGTTCAACTACGCATACTCCACAGACGTATACAAAATCTGGGCTGATATGATTGCTTTTGACAAATCCGAAAAAGAAATCGGCCAGAGCTACTTCTGTCCATTTATGGGACGCCGTGACGGCAAAGACTTTGTTATGAGCCACGAAGACATTATGGCAAAATACGGCGACAAGCTTAAAATGGTTGACAGAATTCCTGATGCACTCAGCGGTGCTATGGGCAACCAGATGTATGTTGGTCTTTTCGACACAGAAGAAGAAATGAACCAGTTCTACGCAGACCTTGACGCTGTTAAAGGTTAATAATCGGTTATAAACATTATCCCCTGCGGAAATTCCGCAGGGGATTTTTTTTGCATACAGCAATATAATCTGTCATTATCAGTATCAGCAAAAATTTCAGAATATAAAAAGCAGATAACCCAGGTTATCTGCTTTCTGGTGACCCATAGGGGAATCGAACCCCTGTTTTCGCCGTGAGAGGGCGACGTCTTGACCGCTTGACCAATGGGCCTTATTTATTTGCATTAATATTATAGTACTATTTCTTTAATTTTACAAGCATAATTCTGTCTGTACATGTTAAAACGCCTTGCCAACCGCACAATATTCCTTTACAATTATATCGTGGGCTGTTATACAAAACCTCATACTGCCCACACTTTTACCGGCAACTTTTGCGGCAAACCGCATAGAATAAAGGAGAAAATTTATGGATTTTAAAGATATTGAACTGTTTGACCTGCAGGACTGCCCTTACTGCGGCGGCCCGGGCTATCTTGAACACATCGGCGGCTGGTGCTGCTATGTGGAATGCGCTGACTGCGGTGCACAGACACCACATATGGAATATAAGGACGACGCCGGCCGCACCAAAGCGGAAGAAGGCGTTGTTTACGCCTGGAATCAGGGCAAGGTGGTAAATTTCGGCAGAGGAGAATAGGCCTATGGCAAAGCTGAATATTGTTTACAACCGTCACTGCGGCAAGGCAGCTTCGGCATATATGCCCCTGTTTGACACAAAGCAGGCACAGATAACCCACAGCTTTCACAGCACTTTCGAGGGTTATGCCCCCACTCCCCTTGCAAAGCTTGAAAACACTGCAAAGCACCTTGGCACAGGCAGCATTTTTGTAAAAGACGAAAGTCACCGTTTTGGCCTTAATGCCTTTAAGGCGTTGGGCGGCAGCTTCTGCCTTGGCAGCTATATTGCCGACAGGCTGGGCAGGGATATTTCTGCCTTAAGCTACAGCGAACTTACAAGCGAAAAAACCAAATCCGCCATTGGAGAAATAACCTTTGTCACCGCCACCGACGGCAACCACGGCCGCGGCATTGCCTGGACAGCCGCAAAGCTTGGGCAGCAGGCCGTTGTATATATGCCAAAGGGCAGTGCAGCGGAAAGGCTGGAAAACATCCGCAAGCTTGGCGCAAAGGCCGATATAACCGATGTAAACTATGACGACACCGTGCGCTTTGCAAAACAGCAGGCGGAAGCAAACGGCTGGGTGCTGGTGCAGGACACCGCCTGGGAAGGCTATGAAAAGATACCGACCAGAATTATGCAGGGATATCTGACAATGGCCCTGGAAGCAGTAAACCAGCTTGACGGCAAAAAGCCAACCCACATCTTTCTGCAGGCAGGCGTTGGTGCCATGGCAGGTGCATTGGCGGCGTTTTTCCGCGATGTTTACGGCTTTGAGCCCAAAATTGTTATCGTGGAGCCCGACAAGGCTGACTGTTTTTATCAGACTGCAAAGGCAGATGACGGCAGCATTCACTCTGTTGGCGGTGCGCTGGACACAATTATGGCAGGTCTTGCCTGTGGTGAACCCTGCACAATCGGCTGGGATTTGCTGCGCCACTGTGCCGATGCCTTTGTGAGTATGGACGACACTGTTGCCGCAAACGGCATGCGTATGCTGGCCTGCCCTGCACAGAGCGATGACCCCGTGACAAGCGGCGAAAGCGGTGCCGCAGGGTTTGGCGCCGTGGCGGAAATTATGCGCAATTATCCGCAGATAAAAGCAAACCTTGGCATAGACCGCAACAGCACTGTGCTGTGTTTTTCCACAGAAGGCGCAACCGATGTTGAAAACTACAGAAATATTGTGTGGTACGGCAAATACAGCGATAAATAACAAAAAGGACATCTGAAAAAATCAATGTCTTTAAGTTAAGTGAAACGCAAAAAGCATCAATTTAATATAAGAAAGTAAAATGTCATTCTGAGCGCGCATTTTTGTCATTCTGAGCGCAGCGAAGAATCTCTCTGCCGGCACAGCATATCGGCTGACAGCAGTCTGATTAAACCGTGAGATTCTTCGGCATAAATGCCTCAGAATGACATATTTTTTTAGCTTAATTATATTTTATGCAATCTCTGTCATTAATTTGCAGTTTTCAATCCCTCCACCGCAAGCGGTCCCCCTCCCTTTACACAAGGGAGGCATGATATTCTTTTAAATAAATGTCCCGTAATGACACAGTTTTTGTTTTATTATTGACAGTGGGTAATCCTATGCGGAACACCGTGTGGCATATCCAAACAATTTACACAGCCGCGTGGCCGTATGGCATGTGGCGGCTTATTCTGTATGGCGACAGATAATTTTTATTTAGCTTTGTATTTTTACAGGTCATACTGCGGAACACCGTATGGTATGTTCCGCATTCTTTATAGGGGGGTAACAGTAAAATTTTCACGCTTTGTCGTGGAAATTTTACGTCGCTAGGGGGGTGTCCCCCTGCGAAGAATCCCAGACTATAAAATGAAAAAATCCCAAACACCTGAGTGTCTGGGATTCTGGTGACCCGTACGGGCGACGGAGCCGAAGCGCCGCCGGTGGCGGGTACAGCGAGGCGGAGGAAGGGAAAGTCACAAGCGGGCAAGGCTGCGCCCAAGCTGCCGAAGCACGCGCCGATTACTTTCCTGGGCGACGAACTCGTAGAGTTCGATTCTCCTTTTTTTCTCGCTTAAATAAAAAAAACAGCCAAGTCTATTGACTTGACTGTTTCTTGGTGACCCGTACGAGAATCGAACTCGTGTTACCGCCGTGAAAGGGCGGTGTCTTAAC
>JAFSAW010000103.1 GCA_017442085.1 Oscillospiraceae bacterium
AAAAGTCAGCGAGGGCGACGGAGCCGCAGCGCTGCCAGTGGCAGATACAGCGAGGCGGAGGAAGAGAAAGCCACAAGCAACAAGGTGGCGCTCCAAGCCGCCGCAGTTGCGCCGATTGCTTTCTTGGCCCGCAGGGGCTGCCTGCCAACAGCGGCAGTTTTGGTCACTTTTGCTGCCAAAAGTGACGTCCAACGGACGAAAAATTTGTTACTTTATAAAAGTAAAAAAAGGAGTTTTAACTATGTATCCACTTCACAAAGAAAAATTTTATCTTACAGGCGACACATTTCACACATTTATGCGTGACAGACTTGAAAAGGACATCAGCAAGGAAAAGAACAGCTATAAAATAATGGCAGGTATTATGTTTTTTATAACAGCTATTATCATAGGTATCCTTGTTACAGGTTACAACGGTGTTAACAGCGACCTTGTATGGATGGCTATGCCTGTACTTACCTTTATTATAGGCCTTACAAACCTTAAAAAAATCAAACAGGCAGAAGACGGTCTCAACAAAAAGATTATCAAGGACTATACAGACCACGAATATGAAAAATATCAGGTTGAAGTAAAGTTTTTTGAAGATAAACTTGTGATGAAACACAAGGATAAAGAAACAGAAATGCAGTATATTACTTTCAGAAAATATTACGAAGCTGAAAAGTATTTTGCAATCTACTTTACAACAGGTGAAATTGTTATACTTAACGGCAACTGCAAAAAAGATAAGATTAAAGAAATTATCGGTGGTTACATTGAAAATGTAAAAGCAGGCGAATAAAGAAAGGATTTTTGAAAATGAACCCTATTCACAAAGAGAAATATGTGCTCAGTATGGATACCTACGGTCATTTTACAATTGACCAGAACAAGCCAAAGCTGGAAAAAAACAAAAGAAACATCAGAATTACAGCTGTTGTTCAGATGCTTGTAGGTGCAATTTTTATTGGTTCCGTTATTGTTCTCAAACAGTCAAATATGTTTATCTTTACTGTTTTTGCACTTATGCTTATTGCCACAGGTGTGCATGGCTTTACTGTTAAATACAATAAATATGACAAACAGATATGGGCAAACATAGAAAACAGCTACAACGGCAGAGAATACGGCGACAACTGGTTTGAAGTTAAATTTTTTGAAGACCACCTTAAATATCTTGTGGGCGGCAACACAGACGAGCTGCACTACAACGATTTTGCACAGTTTTTTGAAACAGAGCACTATTTCTGCATTCACTTTATCACAGGTGACCTGCTGATTTTCAACCCTGACTGCAACAAGGCAAAGATAAGAGATATCATCCTTTCCTTCCGCAAAAAAGGCGAAAGCGAAACTGCAGAAGTTGCAGAAGCTGTGTATACAGTTAAAGAACCTGACCTTGAAGAAAAGCTTGAAGCAGCAGAAGAAAGAATTGAAGAAAAACTTGAAGATATCGAAGATAAAATAGAAGCAAAGCTTGATGCTGTTGAAGATAAAATTGAAGAAATTATTGAAGGTTAAATAAACAATGCCTCCCTTTGATGAGGGAGGTGTCACGGATGTGACGGAGGGAGAGAAACTACCCCTCAGTCAGCTTCGCTGACAGCTCCCCTGACAAGTGGAGCCATGATTTTGTATAAATGTTTTTATAAAAAATCAAGGAGCAATTATGTTAATCAATGACAATACAAAATATATCAATGTTGATATAGACAAGGAGATGAAAAGCAGCTTTCTTAACTACTCTATGTCAGTTATAGTAAGCCGTGCTTTGCCGGACGTGCGAGACGGGCTTAAACCTGTTCACCGCCGCATTCTCTATACAATGTACGAAAACAACCTTGATGCAGACCACGAATATCACAAGTCTGCGGCAACAGTAGGCGACGTGCTGGGCAGCTATCACCCACACGGTGACGCCAGTGTTTATGATGCAATGGTGCGTCTGGCACAGGATTTCTCTTTGAGATATCCGCTGATTGACGGCCAGGGCAACTTTGGTTCTGTGGACGGAGACCCGCCTGCTGCTTACCGTTATACCGAAGCAAGAATGAAGCGCATAAGCGACGAAATGCTGCGTGATATCGAAAAGGAAACTGTTGATTTTCAGCCAAACTTTGACGAAAGAAAACAGGAACCTGTTGTGCTGCCAAGCCGCATACCAAACCTGCTTATCAACGGCAGCATAGGTATTGCTGTTGGTATGGCAACAAATATTCCGCCGCACAACCTTACCGAAGTGTGCAACGGCATTATTCATCTG
Organism: Oscillospiraceae bacterium; assembly: GCA_017442085.1. GTDB lineage: Bacteria > Bacillota > Clostridia > Oscillospirales > Ruminococcaceae > RGIG3102. The sequence goes on from JAFSAW010000103.1 coordinate 2,246, forward strand.
ATTGAATATCCCGAAGCTGACTATGCCGAACTTATGGACTTTATCCCTGGCCCTGATTTCCCTACAGGGGGCATCATTATGGGCAGAAGCGGCATAAGAAGTGCATATGCAACAGGCAAGGGCAAAATAACACTGCGCGGCAGAGCAAATATTGAAGAAAAGGCAAACGGCAGATACCAGATTGTTATAACCGAAATTCCTTATATGGTTAACAAGGCAAAAATGGTGGAAAGAATTGCCGAACTGGTTAAGGACAAACGCATTGAAGGCATAAGCGACCTGCGTGACGAATCTGACCGCGACGGTATGCGCGTGGTGGTTGAGCTTAAAAAAGAAGCAAACCCACAGGTTGTGCTTAACCATCTGTATTCTCTGACAGAACTGCAGGAAACTGTTGGTGCAAATATGCTTGCACTGGACAACGGTATTCCAAAGGTTATGGACCTTAAGACAATTCTGCAGAAATATATTGACCACCAGTGTGACGTGCTGGAAAGACGTACAAGATACGACCTGCGCAAAGCACAGGAACGTCAGAATCTGCTGGAAGGCCTCAAGATTGCCTGCGACAACATTGACGAGGTTATCAAAATTATCCGCGAAAGCTATGACGATGCAAAGGATAACCTTATGGTTCGTTTTGGTTTAAGCGAAATTCAGGCAAATGCAATTCTTAATATGCAGCTGAGACGTCTGCAGGGTCTTGAAAGAGAAAAGATTGAAAACGAGCTGGCAGAACTTGCCGAAAAGATTGCATACTACAACGAATTTCTGACAAATCACCAGATGGTGCTGGACAAGGTTAAGGAAGATGTAACCGAAATCCGCGACAAGTACGGTGACGAAAGAAAAACAGAAATTCAGCACATCAGCGGCGAAGTTGATATTGAAGACCTTATCCCTGAAGAAGAATGTGTGTTCACATATACACACTTTGGCTATATCAAGCGTATGGCAAAGAACACCTATCAGGCACAGAAGCGCGGCGGCCGCGGTGTAAGCGGTATGACACGCCGTGACGAAGACTTTGTGCAGGAACTGTTTATGTGCGGCACCCATGACTATATTCTGTTTGCAACTGACAAGGGCAGGGTATACCGCCTTAAAGGCTACGAAGTGCCGGAAGCTACAAGAACAGCAAGAGGTATGAACATTATCAACCTTATTCAGCTGCCGCAGGACGAAAAGATAACAACAATTCTGCCAATTCCAAAGGAAGTGCCGGAAAATCTCAATCTTGTTATGGTTACAAAGGGCGGTATTATCAAACGTACCGAACTTAGCGCCTACAACAATGTAAGAAAGAGCGGCCTTATTGCAATAAGCCTTGACGAAGGCGACAGTCTGGCATGGGCAAGAATTACAAACGGCAGTGACGAACTGATTGTTGCAACCCGTGACGGTGTGGCAATCCGCTTTGACGAAAACGATGTGCGCCTTGTGGGCAGAAGCGCAAGAGGTGTTAAAGCCATTGAACTGCGTGAAGGTGACGAAGTTGTTGGCATGGGCGTTTGCAGTGAAGGCGACGAACTGCTGACCATCACCGAAGACGGCAAGGGCAGACGAAGCCTTATCAGCGAATACCGCACACAGACAAGAGGCGGCAAGGGTGTAAGAAACTATGAGGTTGAAAAATACGGCAAGGTTT
>JAFSAW010000104.1 GCA_017442085.1 Oscillospiraceae bacterium
AAGCAGATAGACCTTGGCAGATTTATGTTTCTTGGCAAAGGGGAAGAAAACACAGGCGGCCGCGAAAGACCGTCGGTGCTTGCAGATGCCTTTGAAGCACTTATAGGGGCAATTTTCCTTGACGGCGGTATCGAGCCTGCCAAAAAATTTGTGCGCCGTTTTCTTGATGATGCACATCTTACCGTGCAGGATTTTAAAACTCTGCTGCAGGAAATTATCCAGAAAAATCCGGGTGAACGCTTAAGCTATGTGGTTGTGGGCGAAAGCGGCCCTGACCACGACAAAAGCTTTGAGGTGGAAGTGCGCCTCAACTCCAACCCTATAGGCAGGGGCGAGGGCAAAAGCAAAAAACAGGCAGAACAGCAGGCGGCAAAAGAAGCTCTTGGCCTTATGGGCTATCATTTCAAATAAAGGTTAACTTTTATGGCAAAGCACAAAAATCTGTCAATTTTCATACCACATCTCGGCTGCCCGAATCAGTGCTCTTTCTGCGACCAGCGCAACATAAGCGGCGCACAGACAGCGCCCTCAGCAGCTGAAGTTGCCCGTATCTGTGATGAATTTCTGCCAAAAGAAAACGGCACGGATTATGAAATTGCCTTTTTCGGCGGCAGCTTTACAGCCATTGACCGCAGTTATATGGTGCAGCTGCTCAGAACGGCTTACAGTTTTGTGGGACAGGGCAGGGCAATGGGCATAAGAATTTCCCCCCGTCCCGACTGCATTGATGCAGAGGTGCTGGATATTTTAAAGCAGTACGGTGTTACAAGCATCGAGCTTGGTGCACAGAGCATGCAGGACGATGTGCTGCGCCTCAATATGCGCGGGCACACCGAAAAGGACGTGGAAGATGCAGCACAGCTTATAAAGCAGTATGGCTTTTCCCTTGGTCTGCAGATGATGACGGGCCTTTACGGGCAGAAAGACTATATGGCATATGCTGTAGATACAGCACGTAAATTTGTTGCACTGCAGCCTGATACCGTGCGCATCTATCCGACGGTTACACTTAAAAACACAATGCTTGAAAAGGTGTATTTGAGCGGTGAATATGTTCCGCCAACCCTTGAACAGATGGTGGAAATCTGCGCACAGCTTATGGAGATTTTTGACGGGGCAGGGATAAAAATTATCAAAATGGGGCTTCATGCAGATACAGGTCTTGAAGGTAAAATTGTTGCAGGGCCTTATCATCCCGCATTCCGCGAGCTGTGCCTTGCAAAACAGAAGCTGATTAAAATTAAAAAGCAGTTAACAAACACAGAGCCAAAAAGTATTACAATAAAAGTTAATCCAAAACAGCTTTCCCAATGGAAAGGACAAAAAAACAGCAATATAAGTCAGCTTGCACAGATGGGCTTTGATGTGCATATCATGGCAGACAGTGCACTGCAGGCTGATGAATTTACAATAGATTGAACATTTAAAGGAAAAACAGATGTATTTAAAAGCAATAGAACTACACGGTTTTAAATCATTTCCGGATAAAACACGCATAACTTTTGACAAGGGTATGACCGCGGTTATCGGGCCAAACGGTTCGGGCAAAAGTAACATAAGCGACGCTATACGCTGGGTTCTGGGCGAAACCAGCGGCAAAGAACTGCGCTCTGCCGGCAAGATGGAAGATATCATCTTTGGGGGCACAAGCCAGCGCGGCCCTATGGGATTTGCCAGTGTAAGCCTTATTCTTGACAACTCTGACCGCAGCTTTGATATGGAGACAGACGAAGTTTCCGTAACAAGAAAATACTACCGCGGCGGCGACGGCGAATATTTTATCAACGGCAACCGCGTGCGACTTAAAGATATATACGAACTGTTTCTGGACACAGGTCTGGGCAAAAGCGGGTATTCCATTGTAGGTCAGGGCAAAATCAGCCAGATTGTTACCGCAAAACCGGAAAACCGCCGTGAAATATTTGAAGAAGCATCAGGCATTTCAAAATTCAGATATAAAAAGAACGAGGCAGAGAAAAAGCTTTCCGCCGCACAGGACAATATTGTGCGTTTGTCAGACATCCTTATAGGTCTGGAAGAACGTGTGGGACCACTTGAAAAGGAAAGCAAAAAGGCAAAGGAATATTTAAAGCTTGAAGCCGAAAAACGCGGCATGGAAATTTCTCTCTGGCTTTCCACAGTTGACCGCAGCAAAGGTCTTATCCGTGACCAGCAGCGCCGTCTGGAAATTTTCCAGAGTGACAGCGACAGGGTGGAAAACACAATTGCAGAGAAGGAAGAATACATAGAACAGCGCTATTTCCAGCAGAATGACCTTATCCGCAAAGGTGAAGAAAACCTTGCCTTAATCCGTGAAACAGAACAGAAGATTGCGGCAATCAACAGCGAAAACGCAGTTGCGGAAAGCGGAATAAACTATGACAGCATCAAGATAGAAGAACTGGAGAAGGAACTGCAGCTTTATTCTTCCCAGGCAGGCGAGACAGACAGCAAAAAGGCAGAATGTCATCAGAAACTTGCAGACCTTGAAAAAGAAAAACAGAACCTGCTGGAAAACCAAAGCTATGCCGAACAGCAGCTTGCAAAACTTGCACAGCAGGCCAAGGAAACCGACAGCCGCAAGGGCGCCCTGCTTGAAAAGGAAGCACAGCTGATAGCAGAAGTGCAGAACAGCAAAATGGAGCTGCACGGCATAGAAACACAGAACCAGTCTGTTATGCAGACAGCAGAGAAAGCAAAGGCAGACCTTGAAACTGCAAAAGGCTATCTTGCACAGGCACAGGGTGAACTGGACGAAATTATGTCCTTTGCCGAAGAAGTGCAGCGCAAGATAACACAGAACACCAACATCAAAAACGGCATAGGCCTTAAACTCAGCAGCACAAGCGAGAAGCTGGAAAAAGCAAAGGAACAGCTTAATGCAAACAGCCAGAAGCAGTTTGAAACAAACAACCGCATCCGTATTCTCACAGATATGGAAAATAATCTGGACGGTTTTCAGCAGAGCGTTAAAAGCGTGCTTACAAACGGCAAAAACGGCCGTTTAAAAGGTGTTATCGGCACTGTAGCACAGCTTATAGGTGTTGAAAAAGGCTACGAAACAGCAATAGAAATTGCCCTTGGCTACGGTTTGCAGAACATTGTTGTCAGCGACGAAAGCAGTGCAAAGCAGGCTATCGAATTTTTGAAAAACAGCAAGGCAGGCCGCGCCACATTCCTGCCGCTTGATACGGTAAAACCATCAAACTTCAGCGAAAATCTGCCTGACTGGGCAACCACAGCAGATAAAGTTATCACAGCTGATGCAAGATACAGCCACATTATCTCAAGCCTGCTTGGCCGCACAGTTATCTGCGATGATATCAATGCAGCTTCCCGTCTGGCAAAACAGCTTGGTTACCGCTATAAAATTGTTACAAAGGACGGTCAGCAGATTAATGCAGGCGGTTCCTTTACAGGGGGCAGCGTAAGCAAAAGTGCAGGCCTGTTTACAAGAAAGGGCGAGATTGAAAAGCTTAAAGAAAATCTTGCAGCCCTTAAAGACGAGTATGCAAAACTGGAAAAACAGGCTGAAGAAATCAAGGAAAACTGCGACCTGCTCAACAGCCAGATTGACGGCTGCAACGCAGAAATTGAAACCCTTAACGGCGATAAAAACAACTGCAACATCGAGCTTGCAAAGTATACACAGCTTGTAAATCAGTACAGGGACAGCATTTATCTGTACGAGGGCATAGTGGAAAACAGCGACGGTGTTATTGCAGACAACAGTCAGAGAAAAGCACAGCTTGAACAGCTTGCTGCAGACAGCGAAGCACAGCTTGAACAGCTTGCACAGCAGATTGCATCCATTGGTCAGTTTGATGCGGAATATGCACAGGAACGTGAAAAGGCAATGGAAACACTGCAGCAGATACGCCTTGACATTGTGTCTCTCAGCGGCGAAATGAGCCTTGTGCAGAACAATATCAATCAGCTGATTATGGCAGCACAGCAGGGCGAAGTGCGCAAGGCACAGATTGTACAGGATATGCAGGCAATCAGACAGCGCATTGGGGAAAAACAGGCTGAAATTGCAGAAAAGACACAGGTTGCGGCACAGATGCAGCAGCAGATTGCCGATATTGAGCAGCAGAACAGGGAATATGTTGCAAAGCGTCTTGATATTGACAGAGAGCGTGCAGAGCTTGCAAAAGAAACCAGCGCCCTGCGCGACCAGCACAAAGAGCTTTCTGTACAGATTGCAAAAATCAGCGAAAAGATTGCCAATATGGAGACAAGCTATGACGAGATTATCCAGAAACTCTGGGAAGATTACGAGCTTACAGTGCAGACCGCAAGGGAGTTTGCCTTCCAGATTGAAGACGAAAACCAGCTGCGCAAGGATTTGTCTGCAGTTAAAGGAGCAATCAAACGTCTTGGCCATGTAAATGTTGCGGCAATTGAAGAATACAAGGAAGTTTACGAAAAATACAACTTCCTTAAAGAACAGCTTAAGGACCTTGAAGAGTCCCGTCAGCAGCTGCAGAAGCTTATCACAAGCCTTAACGGCGAGATGAAAACCCTTTTTGGCGAAAGCTTCAGAATTATCAACGAAAACTTCGGCAAAATCTTCAGACAGCTGTTTGGCGGCGGCAGTGCAAGCCTTAAGCTTACCGACCCGGAAAACATTCTGGAAAGCGGTGTTGACATCAGCGTTAACCCTCCGGGCAAGGTTATCAAAAGCCTTACAGCCCTCTCCGGCGGTGAGCAGGCACTGGTTGCAATTTCCATCTACTTTGCAATTTTTGCCCACAACCCGTCACCGTTCTGCATCCTGGACGAAATCGAGGCAGCACTGGACGACGCAAACGTTACAAGATATGCAAACTATCTTCACGATATATCCGACACAACCCAGTTTATCGTTATCACACACCGCCGCGGCACAATGGAATCTGCCGATGTGCTTTACGGTGTAACAATGCAGGAGGACGGCATCTCCAAACTGCTTAAACTGGATGTAAACAATGTGTCACCATCACTTATCAATTAGCGAGGTAAAGTAAATGGGTTTATTTGACAAACTTGGATTCGGCCTTAAAAAGACAAAGGACGGCATCTTTAATTCAATTACAAAAACAATCATATCTTCTCCTCTTACAGACGAACTTTATGACGAACTGCTGGAACAGCTTATCCTTGCAGACGTAGGCTATGAAGTAAGCGAATATCTCTGCGAAGAACTGCGCAAGGAAGCACGCAGACGCAAAGCAAAAAGCGGCGAAGATGTGGTTGCAATCTTTCAGGATATTGTTGTGGACCTGCTTTCCACAGATAAGGAATTTGACCTTTCGGGCTCACCTGCGGTTATCCTTATCATCGGTGTAAACGGCGTTGGCAAAACAACCTCCATCGGCAAACTTGCAAACTATTATAAATCCCAGGGCAAAAAGGTTCTGCTTGCAGCAGGGGATACATTCCGTGCTGCAGCGGCAAGCCAGCTGGAACAGTGGGCACAGCGCAGCGATGTTGACATTGTTATGCACGCAGAAGGCGCAGACCCTGCATCAGTTATCTTTGAAGCAGTACAGAAGGGCGAAAAGGAAAACTACGACATTGTTATCTGCGACACAGCAGGCCGTCTGCACAACAAGAAAAACCTTATGGCAGAGCTTGGCAAAATCAGCCGTGTAATCCGCAAGGCAAGCGAAAAGGCTTCTGTTGAAACTTTGCTTGTGCTGGAAGCCATCACAGGCCAGAATGCTATTTTCCAGGCAAAAGAGTTTATCTCCGCTGCCGAAGCAACAGGTATCATCCTTACAAAGCTGGACGGCACAGCAAAGGGCGGCAGTGTAATCTCCATCAAGAAAAAACTTGGCGTGCCTGTGCGCTTTGTAGGCGTTGGCGAAGGCGTAGACGACCTTTTGTTGTTTGACCCGCAAAGCTTTGCAAAAACACTTTTCAGTCTTGAAAAAGAAGGTGAATAATATGGTTTTTGCAGTTGCTACAAACAATCAGAAAAAACTTAAGGAAATTCAGAGAATTCTGGATTCCTTTGGCATTACAGCCAAAACTTTAAAGGAACTTGGCATAGAAACCGAAATCGAAGAAAACGGCACCACCTTTGAAGAAAATGCACTTATCAAGGCCAAAACCATTGCCGAAATCAGCTCTTTGCCAACAATAAGCGATGACAGCGGCCTTGAGGTTGATGCACTGGGCGGTGCACCGGGTGTTTACACAGCACGTTTTGCCGGTGAACACGCCACAGATGACGAAAATATAGACAAGCTGCTGGCAGAAATGACAGGCGTTGAACAGGAAAAACGCACAGCACGTTTTGTTTCTGCAGTATGCCTGTGCATGCCGGACGGCACAAACACAGTGTGCCGCGGCACCTGCGAGGGCTGGATTGGATATGAAAGAATAGGCGACGGCGGCTTTGGCTATGACCCTGTGTTTATGGTTGGCGACATCAGCTATTCACAGATGAGCCCTCAGGCAAAAGACGCAATCAGCCACCGTGGCAGCGCACTGAGACAGCTTAAAGAAAAAATCAGTGATTTTATATAAGACAAACATTTCAATAATCTGTATGGGCGGACTGTGTCCGCCTGCTTTCAGAACCAAGGATTTAATTTTATAAAAAGGAGTTTTTATGGCACTTACATCTAAACAGAGAGCCTTTCTTCGCGGTCAGGCTCAGCATATGGAAACAATCGTTCTCATCGGCAAGGACGGCGTTACAGAAGCAACAGCAGAATCCATCAGAACAGCACTTGCAGCAAGAGAACTTGTAAAATGCAAGGTTCTTGACAACTGCCCGTACAAAGCAAAAGAAGCGGCAGAAATGTTCTGCGAATATATCGGCTGCGACAGCGTGCAGGTTATCGGCAGCAAATTTGTTCTGTTTATGCAGAAGAAAAAAGATTCCATGTACGATATGAAAAATCTTGCACTTGTTGAAAAGAAATAATTCTGGCTTTCTGCACGGAGAATAAAATGAAAATTTTGTTGTTTGGCGGCGCTTTTGACCCGCCTCATAAAGGGCATGTATCCATACTCAGAAAAGCAGCGCAGTTTGCGGATTTTGACAGGATAATAGTTATGCCCACAGGCACACCTACCCACAAAAAAGGCTGTGTTGCCCCGTTTGATGTGCGTCTGCACATGGCACAGCTTGCCTTTGGCAGCATAGCGGAAAATGTGGAAATCAGCGATTATGAGGGCACAAACCTCAAGGATGACTACACATATCTCACCCTTGAATATCTCAAGGAAAAATATGACAATCCGCACATTTATATGGCAATAGGCTCTGACAGCCTGCTTAATCTTGACAGCTGGAAAAACGCACAGCAGGTTATGCAAAACTGCACAGTGCTTGCTTTTGCAAGGGAAGATGATGTGCAGGACGATATGGCCCAAAAGGAAATCCAGCTGGAAAAATCGGGGGCGGATATCAGATTTATAAAGGTGGAGCCAATCGAGTTTTCTTCTTCACAGTACCGCAGGGGATTTGGCGATGAAAACACAGAATTTCTGCCGCAGTCTGTGCAGAATGTAATAGACGAATATGATATATATGCACAGGATGATATCACCCGCTGGAAAGGCACAGCAAAGCTGCTGGCAAAGCTGCTGCTGGACGAAAAGCGATATCTGCACACACTCAATGTGGAAAAACTTGCAGTTGAACTGGGCACAATCTACGGCCTTGATACAGAAAAACTGCAGGTTGCCGCACTGCTGCACGATATAATGAAAAACGCGCCATATGATATTCTGTTGCACAGAGCAAAGCAAAGTGGTATAATTAACAGAATAGAAGATAAGCCAAAACAGACACTGCACGGTTTTGCGGCAGCACACTATGCAGCAAAAGAGCTGGATATACAGGACGAAGACATTCTGTGGGCAGTAAAAAGCCACACTTGCGGCAGATACGGCATGCAGGATATGGAAAAGGTGATATACCTTGCGGATATGCTTTGTGAAGAAAGAAAGTTTGAAGGCAAGGATTATCTTCTTGGCATAGCAAGAGAAAATCTTGACAGGGCAATGTATGAAGCTCTGGAACATTCACTGAAATGGATAAAATCAAAAGGCAATACTGTAGACACAGACAGCCTCGATGCACTGAGATATTTTTCGCAGATGTTCGGGGGAACTTGTGAGGAGGAAAGGTATGAGCGATAAAAAGACATACAGGGCGTCAGAAACTGATTCTGCACCAAGAAAACGCAGAAAAAAGAAAAAGAACCCTAAAAAGACACTGGCAATCTGCCTTGCGGCAATATGTATTGTAGGTGTTGCTATATTTGCGATAGACAAGGCAATCAGCGGTATGTACAATCAGGGCGAAAATATTCCGGAAGATTTGCGTACTGACGGAGCAATTGACCAGGACGTTGTAAACATTCTGGTGTGCGGTATCGACTGGGATGACAGCCGTACAGCAAAAATGACAGACGTAATTGTTTATGCAACAATAGATATCAAGGCAAAAGAGGTTTCACTGCTGCAGATTCCACGTGATACATACGTTGGCGAGCCTTCAAAAACAGGCAAAATCAACGGTGTTTACGGCGGAGGCAAGGAAGAAAACCAGATTATGAACGTGGTTAAAATGCTCAACGAGCGTTTTGGTCTTTCCGTTGACCACTATGTAACACTGGATATGGAATCCTTTACAATTCTTATAGACCATCTTGAAAACGGTCTCAATATGTATGTGCCTTGTCCTATTATTCTTAAAGACGGTGCAGGCAACGAACAGGTGCTTTACAGCGAAGCAGGCTGGTATCAGGTTGACGGTGCAACAGCAGAAGCAATCCTGCGCAACCGCAACTATCCTGAAGCAGATGTTCAGCGTCTTGAAGTGCAGAGTGCATTCTATGCTTCCATCATCAAGCACTTTAAGGAAACAGGCGTTGTGGTTACAGCACAGCTTGTGCCTACATTTGCAAAATTTATCACAACAGATATGCACTGGACACGCATAGTTGCACTGGCAACAGAAGCACTTAACATGGACTTCAACAATATGCAGATAATCAAGCCATCTGTTCACGGATATGTGGCGGACGGTCAGGCTGTTGTGGCGGTGGAAGAGGAAGAATGGGTGAGAATTATCAACGAAAACTTCCGCCCTTATCAGGAACCTATCACCGAAATCAACACAGATGAACTTGGTGAAATCACACAGGATTACGGCACAACACAGACTACAACACAGACAATCGGTGCAATCCTTGCAGGTGCACAGTAATAAATAATCTTATAAGGAGATATATATGAAAGGTTTGGAACTGTCTAAAAAAATAGCAGGATATCTTGACACCAAAAAGGCAAAAGATATCAGAATTATCAAAATCGAAGACCTTACAGTTGTAACAGACTACATTGTTATTGCAACAGGTACATCCACAACACAGGTTAAAGCACTTGCTGACGAAGTTGACTTTATGGTTGACAAGAAACTTGGCATCAAACCTGCAAGAGTTGAAGGTTACGAAAGCAAAAACTGGATTTTGCTGGACTACGAAACAGTTATTGTTCATGTGTTCCACCCACAGGCAAGAGAATACTACAATCTTGACAAACTCTGGGCAGACGGCACAGAAATTGAATTTGAACTGGAAACAGAAGAATAATATCTGTAAAGCTTACTAATGTAAATAATCACCACCCGAAAGCACGGCTGAAAAGGCTGTGCTTCAGGCGGTTATAAGGGGATAGAAACAATTATGAAAGATTACAATTTTTCTGCCATTGAGAAAAAATGGCAAAAAATCTGGGATGAAGAAAAAACATTTGCGGCAAAAGATGACTACACAATGCCAAAATTCTACGGTCTTGTAGAATTTCCATATCCGTCAGGTGCAGGTCTCCACGTAGGTCACCCACGTTCCTACACAGCTATGGACATCATCTCCAGACAGAAACGTCTTGACGGCTACAACGTTATGTACACAATGGGCTGGGACGCATTTGGCCTGCCAACAGAAAACTTTGCGATGAAAAACCACATTCATCCTGAAATTGTTACAAAAAACAACGTAGCACGTTTTAAACAGCAGCTTAAAATGCTGGGTCTGTCTTTTGACTGGGACAGAGAAATCAACACAACAGACAAAGACTACTACAAATGGACACAGTGGATTTTTATCCAGCTTTACAAACACGGCCTTGCATACAAAAAGGAAATGAACGTAAACTGGTGCACAAACTGTAAAGTTGTTCTTGCAAATGAAGAAGTTGTAAACGGCGTTTGCGAACGCTGCAACAGCGAAGTTGTAAGAAAAGTAAAAAGCCAGTGGGTGCTTAAAATCACAGACTATGCTGACAAGCTTATCGACGGTCTTGACAGCGTAAACTTTATCGACCGTGTTGTTGCACAGCAGAAAAACTGGATTGGCCGTTCCACAGGCGCACAGGTTAAATTCAAGACAACACAGGGCGACGAAATTGAAATCTACACAACAAGACCTGATACACTTTTCGGTGCCACATATATGGTTATGGCACCTGAACATGCTCTTGTTGAAAAATGGAAAGAGGCACTTAACAACTACGACGAAGTTGTGGCATACCGCGAAGCTGCTGCAAAAAAATCCGATATGGAAAGAACAGAGCTTGCAAAAGACAAAACAGGTGTTGCCCTTGACGGCGTAAAAGCAATCAACCCTGCAACAGGCAAAGAAATTACAATCTTTGTTTCCGACTATGTTCTTGCAACATACGGCACAGGTGCAATTATGGCTGTGCCTGGCCACGACACACGCGACTGGGAATTTGCAAAAAAATTCAACCTGCCAATCATCGAAGTTGTAAAAGGCGGCAACGTTGACGAAGCTGCATTTACAGACTGCGAAACAGGTGTTATGGTTAACAGCGGCTTCCTTGACGGTCTTACAGTGGAAGAAGCAAAAGTTAAAATCATCGAATGGCTGGGCCAGCAGGGTATCGGCGAAAGCAAAACAAACTACAAGCTCCGCGACTGGATTTTCTCCCGTCAGAGATACTGGGGCGAACCTATCCCAATGGTTTACTGCCCACACTGCGGCTGGGAACCTGTGCCTGAAGACCAGCTTCCGCTTGAACTGCCTGACCTTATGGACTTTGAACCAACAGGCGAAGGCGAAAGCCCATTGGCACGTCTTACCGACTGGGTGAACACAACCTGTCCAAAATGCGGTGCTCCTGCAAAACGTGAAACCGACACAATGCCACAGTGGGCAGGTTCTTCCTGGTACTTCCTCAGATACAT
>JAFSAW010000105.1 GCA_017442085.1 Oscillospiraceae bacterium
ACCGGGATGGACGCACCTCTGGTGCACCAGTTGTCACGCCAGTGGCACAGCTGGGCAGCTATGTGCGGATCGGATAAACGCTGAAAGCATCTAAGCGTGAAACCGGCCTGAAGATAAGATATCCCACTGAGTAATCAGGTAAGACCCCTTGAAGACTACAAGGTTGATAGGCGCTAAGTGTAAGTGTTGTGAGGCATTAAGCTAGGGCGTACTAATAGGTCGAGGGCTTGACCACATCTTAAGTCAGGTTCTACATTACCAAGAGAGAGTTTCGAAATGTATTGTTCAGTTTTGAGGGTGCAAACCTTCAATTGAAAAGGGCTGATCGCCCGGTAAAGAGAGATTAGCCAGTGCTGATAACGCTCAGGTCCCACCTGTTCCCATTCCGAACACAGTAGTTAAACTGAGTCGTGCCGAAAATACTTGTCTGGAGACGGACCGGGAAGATAGGAAGGTGCTGGCACTTTCTTTTATATATTCTCCTTTAGCTCAGTCGGTAGAGCGGCGGACTGTTAATCCGTAGGTCGTTGGTTCAAGTCCAACAAGGAGAGCCAAAACAAAAGGACATCCGAATGGGTGTCCTTTTGTTTTGGTTTTGTTTATTCGATTTGAACCACCAACCTACGTCTGTACGTCCACCCCTGGCGGACTTTAATCTGTGACGGAGGCGACCGCTGCATCTGAGGCAATCCCTCTACCGCAAGCGGTCCCTCTCCCTTTACACAAGGGAGGCTGGACGGAGAGCTATATTTAGTTTATTCAAACCTGTTTACAATTAACAATAGATTTGAATTTTTGTTCTTTATTGATTTATATATTTATTATTTGTATTTATTATTATATCTGTGGCAATATATACATCTAATAGACAATACCAAATATTCTGTGATATACTATTAAAATAAGATATTATTAATTAGGGTGGTTTTTATTATATTAGAAAACATTAAAAAACTGAGAAAGGTTATATTTGTTATTCTTGCCCTGTTTGCTTTTGCATTCTGCTTGTATATATACAATAAAGAACGCAGGGAGTGTATGGGTGTGCAGATTCTTGAAACTGCGGCAGAATATACCACATATCAGTATAACGATTTTTCCAAGGATATAACCCATTTTGGAAAACCTGTGGCGGTAGATACGGATACTGACACAATATATATTTCGCAGAACTTTGACGGCAAAACCGGGCATACCGATTTTGAAGGAACTTTATTTCTGGACAATCCAAAGTATAAGCTTTATTTTGCACCGGACAAGGCTTTTGAAGATATTCCTGCTGCAGTAAAAGATGGGCACATTTTTAAGCTGATTGTCACTGACGGCAGTGAAAAGTATATGGAATACAATGTTGTTTTTACTTCTTTGCCGGTTATATCAATAGGCGGTGATTTATCCTATCTGCGTGAAACAGAAGATGAGCAAGGAGAAAAAACTGTAGAAATTTTTTCCGGAGATTTGACAGTGTGGACACCATATGACCCTGAAGTTAAAGGATACAGCACAAAAAGTTCTGCACTTGAATGGCATGTAAGGGGTCACAGTGCTGCCAGACACTATAAAAAACCGTGGAAGCTGTCGCTTAAGGATAACAATGGTGAAAACAGAAATCTAAATCTTTTTGGCCTTGGCAGTGATGATGACTGGATTTTAAATGCAATTGCCTATGACCATACAAGAATAAGAGAAAAGCTGTTTATTGAACTGTGGAATGATATGACTGCAGAGACTGAATACAACGACAGAATGACCGACGGTCAGTATGTGGAAGTTGTGATGAATGGCAGATATCACGGGCTTTATCTTGTGCAGAGGCGTATTGATGCTAAATATCTGGGCATCAGCGAACACGATATTCTGATTAAAGGCAAAAGAACAAGTTCTCTTGAACATGTTTATAACGCCTATGAAATTATCCATACAAATCTTGAAGAAGACTATATATATCTGCTGATGGAAAATATATTCAACCGCTCGGATATGACATCTTTTAACATTGACAATTTTATTGACACCAATATGTTTATACAGCTGGCATATGCCCGTGACAATAAACTTTTTAACAATGTATATTATATATTGAGGGCTCACATTGAGGGGTACAAAACAACACTGCTGCTGTGGGATACGGATATTTCTTTTGGCAAAGGCAGTATAGATTTTGTCGATTACGAAAGATGTATGTACAATCCTATGGAAAGGCCCGACACTGAAAATATGCGAAAGCTGCACCCTGATTATGATAAAAAAGCATATGAACGCTGGTGTCAGCTGCGACAGGGCGTATTTGCAGAAGAGTATATTATGGATAAAATTGATGAGATTATGCAGGAGATAAATATTTCGGGTTCTCTGGCAAGGGATTACAGCAGATGGGAAATAACAGAGGATAACCCTGACAATCTTGAATATCTGCAGAATTTTATATCTGAAAAGCTTAAATGGCTTGATAACTACCTGGCAGAAGCTGCAAAAAACAGTGCGGCTTAGCGGGTTGGTTCAAGTTAAACAAATATAGACGAAAAATAAACCAGGTCAGAAGACCTGGTTTTTATTTTTTAATAAACATCAATTATATAATACTGGCTTGTTTTACCTTTTTTGTAGTTGTCACATTCCTTGGCAAGTACACCGCCGTTGTTGATTATTGTTCGTGCTGAAGCAATATTATCTTTATAACAGCCTAAAATGACATTTTTCATTTTGTGCTCACGGCAAACATCAACGGCAAAAGCCAACATTTTTGTGGCATAGCCTTTTCTTCTTTCGGCAGGGCATACACTGTAGCCTATATCACCGTAAATCCATCGGTCGTTTTCGCTTAATTCACATCGGATATCAAGCAGACCTATAAGTTTATCGCAGTCAAAACATAAATAGGTATATGTTTTACCCCATATTTCCTGAGGAAAAGTTGTGTTTTTATTAATCTGTTTAACCCATTCGCCAAAAGGCATATGGCAAAGTCCTCTGCTTGCACTGACAGACGTTTCACCATTCAAATGGTGTTCTCTGACATAGTCTTTTAGCAGATTGTCATCATTTATATCGGGCAAACGAAAACTCAGTTCCATATAATATTACAGCTCCTTGATAATTTTATCTGCAATATCAAGGCACATTGCGGCGGCTTCGTTGATTGTGCTGCGGAACTCTTCTGCGCCGCCTTCAATGCTGTCGGAAACACTTTTGATAAGCAGACAAGGCACATTGTTTCGGTTGCAGATAAGCACAATGCCTGCTGCTTCCATTTCGCAGATTTTTGCGCCGAACTGTCTGTTGAGTTCTGCTTTCTTTGCAGGGTCGGCAATAAACTTATCGCCGGATGCGCAGATAACAGGCATAAGCTCCGGATTGATGGCAACGGCTTTATCCACCAAAGCTTTTGTTGCAGGCAGATAAACTGTGGGGTATTCGGCATATCGGCCAACCTCCCAGTTGTCAACTGCACTTGTGTCAAAGTCGTAGTGAACAACCTGTTCCACAACACAGGTTTTTGTTTTTGCCATTTCGGCTGTAAGGCCACCTACAACGCCAAAGTTGATAATCATATCCACCTTGTATTCGCTGATGAGAAACTGTGTGCCGCCTGCAGCAGCAATTTCGCCAGCACCGCATTTTGCGATGATAAGGTTATAGTCGGGTGTTTTGTATTCCAGAATGCGATAGCCTGCAACTTCTTTTTCGCAGAGATTGTCGCCATAGGGGTCCAGCACTGCTTTTATGTCAACTGCAACAAGCATACCTATTGTTTTCATAATTTATCTCCAATCTGTTGTTGATTTTATATACTATATAATTTTACTGAAATGGTTGTCAATAACTGCTTTTAAAAATAAAACTCAAACCAATACCAGTTGTCGCAAATCTTTTCGGTGTAACCGTTGTTGTCACCTGTTTCATGATAAACCCATGCCCAGCCGTTTTTGTGCGGCTCCATAACGGTGCCGGTGCCCTGAAAACGCACAGGAATATCTTTGGGCGAGTAGTAAAAACCCGTGTAACAGCCTGCAGGTGCAATACCAAAGCCGCGGCCGAAAAATTCCACTATCGGTTCTTTCACCGTGGCTGCTTTATAATACTGTGCGGTGTAATCATCACACTGGTATGGCGTTTTGATTTCTCCGTCAATTACTCCCAAAGCAATCTCTGCAAGCTCTGTCTGATTGTTTTGCACATATCTGAAAGTGCTGTTTTTTGATATTGCTTTTGCAATTCTTGGGGAGAATAAAAGCAATATCAAAGCAAAAAGAATAACGGCTGCAAAAACTTTTTTACGTTTGTTTTTCATATTTTCACCTCACGTATTGAAAAATGTACGGAAGTTGTGCTGTTTTACAGTCAGCGGAAACTGGGGAGTATCTGTAAATTATCTTTTACAGTTCTGTCACCAGCTTGCCGCACATATGTTCCACTGTCATCTCAAGCAGCAAAGTTCTGTGCAGTGCTGCGGCAATTTCCTTTTCGGCATAGCCTTCACCACATGGGAATTTATCACACAGCTTTGTGGAAATATCAACAATTTTATCTGCATCATCAACAATTTTTATTCTGCCGAAAGCGATAACACTTTTTACATTGTAGTGCCATTCGCCCTCATTTTTATAACCCTGGTCATAGCAGCAGAAAGATACCTTGTCGTGCTTGCGCAGGCTTTCAAGGCGGTGGCCCACATTTCCGCAGTGGAAATAAATTTTTCCGTCTTCTTCGTTGTAAAAATGGTTCATCGGCATACCGTAAGGATAATCGTTGTCACCCAGCACAGACAGCACACCGCGTGTTTCGTTTTTCAAAACTTCAATACATATATCTTTTGGCAGTTCCTTGTGTTTGCGCACCAGTTCTCTGAACATAATTTTCTCCTTAATTTAAATGGAATATATAAATATTATATATTTTTTTATATAATAAAGCAAATATTTGCATCTTTGAAAAACAGTCTGACAAATATGGTAAATTTTTGTTTTTATGGCAAAAATACTGGACATTTCTGCCACTTTATGATATATTAATAAGGCTGAGTTGAGAGGTAAAATCAGCAGAATACAGTCAGTGCTTATTACACTCAGGGCCCACCTGTTCCCATTCCGAACACAGTAGTTAAACTGAGTCGTGCCGAAAATACTTGTCTGGAGACGGACCGGGAAGATAGGAAGGTGCTGACTTTTATTTTTTATATAAGAAAAACATATGTCATTCTGAATACAGCGAAAATTCACGGCTCCCTTGTGTAAAGGGAACTGTCAGCAAAGCTGACTGAGGGATTGCAACCCCCAAAGGTTTTGTCATTTCGCTTTATCAGAATGACATATTTTTTTGCGCAGCTGTATTTACGTTCTGTTGTCCACAATCAGCATATTCAGCTTCTGCCAGCGTCGCAGTTCCTGCGGGGTGATAAGCAGGTGCTGTTTCAGCTTGTCGTCCAATGGCTGCGGCGCAAGGGTGACAATACACTTGAAGGCGCAGGGCATAAGGTCGGCACTGGAAATGCCGCACAGCAGACCTTCGGTGAAATCCCTTGGCTCCAGTGGGTTAAAGATGTACAAAAGGTCTTCTTCAAGGGTGTTGTACTGGTTTACAAAGCTGAAGCGCATCAGCATATCGCTGTAAACTGCCTTGCCCGAATAATAGTTTTTGCTGCTGCGGCCGTCGGCATTGACATAGCTGATGTAAAAGGAAGCATCGTGCTGGCCCATATCTGTGTCCTTGCGGTTTATGTCTATAACCCCGTCTTTAAGACGGTTTGAACGGCCGTCATAATAGTAGAAATACAATCGGTCTGCCTGATAAAAAGGGCTTTTGCCGTCCATTTCGCGTGGGGCAGGGGCATACACAGTCTTTTTGCTGCGATAGTCCACAAGCTGATTTATATCGCAGTCCAGCGCCTGGGCAATATCCTGCAGGGTTTCCACATCAATGGAAATTTCGCCGTTTTCATACTTGCTTACGGTGGCACGGCTTTTGTGTATCATATCTGCCAGCTGCTGCAGTGTCAGCTTCTGCTCTCTGCGCAGATTTTTTATCCTTGTGCCTACATACTGTTTTATATCGCTCAATTTTTCACCTCAAAAGTTTCGTTAAAATATACATTTCTGCATTATTGCAAATAATAATACCCTATATATGTGTATAATATGCAAATATTCTACCACAACGAAACTTTGTTTGTCAAAAGTTTCGTTAAAATAAACTTTTGCGGTTTTGCCTTGGAAATTAGACTTTGGTATAATATCACCAGTGTTTTGTGGCTTTGCCACACAGTAAAAGGAAAGTAAAGAGAACATTGTTCTTTGCACAAAAAAGGCGTGCAGGGGCTTGCGGCACAGTTTGTAAAGCTGTATTGCTGTAAAGGTTAAAAAGTTCTCAAGAGGAAAATTATGGAAACAAAGAAAAAATCCAGCTTCAGCGGTTCGCTGGGCTTTGTAATGGCGGCAGCAGGCAGTGCGGTCGGCGTGGGCAACATATGGCGTTTTCCGTATCTTGCAGCCAAGGACGGCGGCGGTGTGTTTATATTCATTTACATTGTGCTGCTGCTTACATTTGGCTTTACACTGCTGGTTACCGATATCGCAATAGGCAGAAAAACAGGCCAGGGTGCACTTAAAGCTTTTGGAACAATGCATCCAAAATGGAATATTCTGGGCAAGTTTACATTTCTTGTACCGGCCATAATTCTTACCTATTATGGTCTTATCGGCGGCTGGATAGTTAAATATATCCTTGTGTATATAACAGGCCAGGGTGGCCCGGCTGCACAGGATGGATATTTTACAGGCTTTATTACAAGCACAGTTTCACCTATTGTGTTTTTGCTTATATTTATGGCAATCACAGCCATCATAGTGTATTTTGGCGTTGAAAAAGGCATCGAAGGTTTTTCAAAAGCGATTATGCCGGTGCTGCTGGTGCTGATTGTCGGTATAGCTGTGTTCTCTCTTACACTTTCACACACCGATGCAGACGGCGTTACCCGCACAGGTATGCAGGGGCTGGCGATTTATCTTATCCCTGATTTTACTGGGATGACATTTTCGCGTTTTATGCAGGTGCTGATGGATGCAATGGGGCAGCTGTTCTTTTCTCTCAGTGTTGCAATGGGTATTATGATTACATACGGTTCATATGTAAAGAAAGATGTTGACCTTAACAAATCCATCACTCACATCGAATTTTTTGACACCCTGGTGGCTTTGCTGGCAGGTATGATGATTATTCCTGCTGTGTATGTGTTCAGCGGCACAGAGGGCATGGCTGCAGGCCCAAGCCTTATGTTTATATCACTGCCTAAAGTGTTTGATGCAATGGGCACTGTCGGCGCAGTTGTAGGCCTGATGTTCTTTGTTATGGTTGCCTTTGCGGCACTTACATCCTGCGTGTCCATTATGGAAACTCTGGTTTCCAACTGTATGGAAATGTTTGGCACAGACCGAAAAAAGACAAGCCTTGTTATCGCGGTAATTTACATTGTTCTGTCGGTTATTGTGTGTCTTGGCTACAGTGTATTCTATTTTGAAGTTACCCTGCCAAATGGCAGCGTAGGGCAGCTTCTGGACGTTATGGACTATATCAGCAACTCTTTCCTTATGCCGCTTATCGCGCTGTTTACCTGTGTGCTTGTGGGCTGGGTGGTTAAGCCAAAGTGGATTGAAGAAGAAATGGAGCTTGGCGGATATAAATTTGGCCGCAAAGCTCTGTACAGAGTAATGGTTAAATACATTGTGCCTGTTATTATGGTGGTGCTGTTTATGCAGTCCACAGGGGTGCTTGCCTGGATTGAAAGTTTAATCAAATAATTTTAAAGACCTTATCAATTTGCCTGAAAGTGCAGTTTTGATAAGGTCCTTTTATATTATTCTACAGCCCGTTTATTGTGCTGTGTGCTTATTTATAATACAATGGCTGTGAGGTGATAAAATGGACTGCGAAAAAATCGGACTGTTTATTAAAGGAATAAGAAAAGAAAAAGGAATGACCCAGAAGCAGCTTGCGGATAAAATGGGAATAAGCGACAAAACTGTTTCAAAATGGGAGCGCGGCTGCGGCCTGCCCGAAGTAAGCCTGTGGAAAGAATTGAGCGCGGCGTTGGGCGTAAATATAGAAGATATTTTAAAGGGGGAAACAGAGCATAACAGCTTTGCCAACGGCAATATGAAAAATATAAAATATTATATCTGCCCCGTGTGCAATAACCTGACTGTAAGCACTGCATCGGCGGGTGTATACTGCTGCGGCAGAAAGCTGAATGAGGTTACAGCACAAAAGGCGGATGAAAGCGCAAAGCTAAAAGTGGAAGAAAGCGACGGAGACTGGTATATAACAAGCGAACATCCCATGGAAAAGAATAACTATATTTCCTTTGTGGCTTTTGTCACGGCCGACAGTGTGCAGATATATAAGCAGTATCCCCAGTGGACAATGCAGGCAAGAATACCAAAACGCCGCCACGGCACATTGCTCTATTATTCCACAACCAAGGGAATGTTTTATCAGTATCTGTAAATAATATATGTCATCATACTGATTACAAAATTTAAAATAAACAAAAAATATGTCATTCTGAGCGAAGCGAAGAATCTCATTGTTTAATTAAACCGAGAGATTCTTCGGAGTTAAAACTCCTCAGAATGACATTAATTTTTTATAAAGATATATTATTACGGGTGCAGGCGAGCAACAAGGTTCTTACATCTTTTCAGGCACTGTGATTGTCATAATCTTCAGGCAGTTTGCAATTGCGTGTTTTGTTGCAACACAAAGTGCAAGTCTTGCTTTTGCCAGTTCTGCTTCTGCGCCTTTAACACGGCATGCGTTGTAGAAACGGTGGAACTGTGTTGCAAGGTTGATTGCATATTTTGGCATCTTGGATGGGTCATATGCTTTGCCTGCTGCAATAATTTCGCTTGGCATATAGCTCAGTGTACGGATAAGCTCGATTTCTGCAGGGTCAACAAGCAGTGAAAGGTCTGCGCTTGCTGCAGCTTCTGCTGTAAGACCGTCTTCTTCAAGCTGACGGAGAATGCTGCAGATTCTTGCGTGTGCATACTGAACATAGTAAACAGGGTTTTCGCTGTTTTCCTGCACTGCAAGGTCAAGGTCAAAGATAAGATGTGTGTTTGGTTCGCGCATATTGAAGAAGAAACGTGCAGCATCGATTGGAATTTCGTCCAGCAGGTCAACCAGCTGAATAGCCTTGCCTGTACGTTTGCTCATACGGATTTCGGTTTTCTTTGGCTTGCCGTTTTCGTCGTAGATAACGTTGCCTTCTTCGTCTCTTGCATCGCCAACAAGTTTAACAAGCTGCATAAGCACAACATCAAGCTTGTCGCCGTCAAGGCCAAGGGCTTTCATTGCAGTTTTCATTCTTGCAACGTGGCCGTGGTGGTCTGCACCCCATACGTTGATTGCCTTGTCAAAGCCGCGTGTAACAAATTTGTCGTAGTGATAAGCAATATCAGCTGCAAAGTATGTGGAGAAGCCGTTTGCACGCACAAGAACTTCGTCCTTTTCTTCGCCAAGTGCTGTACCTTTGTACCACAAAGCGCCGTCCTGTTCGTAGGTGTAGCCGTTCTGTGTAAGAATATCGATAACCTTTTCAACGTCACCGCGGTCGCGCATTTCCTGTTCGGAGAACCATACGTCATAATCAATGCGGTATTTGCCAAGGTGGTCTTTCATAGCCTGAATATTTTTAGGCAGTGCAAATTTAACAAGTGCAGCTTTTCTTTCTTCAAGAGAAGCATTTACAAAGCTGTCGCCGTGTACTGCTGCAAATTCTTCGGCTCTCTGCTTGATGTCAGCACCCTGATAGAAGCTTTCGTCAAAAGGATAACTTTCGTCAAACAGCTGCATATATCTTGCTTCAAGGCTCATACCGAATTTTTCAATCTGGTTGCCTGCGTCGTTGATAAGAAATTCTCTTGTTACGTCATAGCCGCTCCAGGACAGTGTTTCTGCAAGGATATCGCCAAGTGCGCCGCCGCGTGCGTTGCCAAGGTGCATAGGGCCTGTTGGGTTTGCGCTTACAAATTCAACGTTGTAGCGTTTGCCCTGGCCGTAGTCTGTTCTGCCGTAGTTTTCCTTGTTTTCCAGCACTGCTTTAACAACTGTGGAGAAATATTCTCTGCCAAGGAAAAAGTTGATAAAGCCCGGGCCTGCAAGCTCTGCCTTTTCAAAGAAAGTGCCTGTAAAGTCCATATTTTCAAGAATTGCTGTTGCAATTGCTCTTGGGTTAGAGCGGAAAACCTTGCTGTTTACCATAGCAACGTTTGTAGAGTAGTCGCCGTTTCTTAAATCCTGTGGAATTTCCACAACAAACTGGCGGATTTCTTCTTTTGGCAGTGTGCCTTTTTCCATAGCTTTTTCAAGGCTTGCTGTGATAAGCTGGCTTACCTGTGCTTTGGCAAGTGTAACGCCGTCAAATTTTTCAAGATTCATAATTTAAAGCTCCCTGATGTTCATCTTTATGTTGTTTTCGCTTATAAGTAAACCGCCTGCATTAAGGGTGTAGGACAGATTGATGTCGCCGCCCTTTTCGCTGAGGGTATTTGTAACTTCAACCCCGTTTATATCCAGCACAAGACTGCCTGCAGGGGTGTCGTAATTGCAAAGGTTTGTTATACCTTCTTCTATCATAAGGCAGGATTTGTGTCTGCCAAAGCGGGTTATGCTTGCGCCGCTGTCCCACACTTTTACGCAGGTGCTGCTGCCTTCAAAGCCTGTGGCTTCGCTTTCCTTGTAGCACACGTAGTATTTGCCGTCCTTTTCATAAAAGGAACCTGTGGTTGTAAGGTCAATTGTCTCAGGCTCACCGTCGGTGATAATACTACTGTGAAGATTAATAAGATAATTTTCTTTCATATTATTCCTCTATACCTTTTAAAATGGATTTTATATGGGCGTCTTCACCCAGAAATACCTTTGCAACGCTGTCAAAGGCTTCTGTGTTGTTGGTTACAAAAAATTCTGCCGTTCCGCCCTCTGACCTGCCGTTTAAAAGCTCAAGCTTTTCAAGTGTCATTTTAATGCCTATGGCGGTTTCCCTGCCGCTGTCAATCAGCGCAACACAGCTGCCCATAATTTCGCCTATAACCTTTGCGATGATAGGGTAGTGGGTGCAGCCGAGAATAAGTGTGTCCACGCCGAATTCCTGTATCTGTGCAAGATAGCCGCGGGCACTTGCGCGGATAATATCGTCATCAATGTGTCCGCTTTCAATCAGCGGCACAAAGTCTGTACAGCCGACACTGATAATCTCCACATCGCTGTCCAGTTCTTTAAGGCGTCTGCCCATACTGTTGCTTTTAACGGTGGCAGGTGTTGCTATGATGCCGATGCGCTTGTTTTTTGTGGCTTTCAGCGCCGCCCTTACCGTAGGGTTGATAACATCCACAAAAGGCACGCTGAGATTATCCAGATGTTCTTTTGGCACATTGCTGGAAACTGTACCGCAGGCAGCGGCAATCAGTTTTACATCCCTGCGCTGCAGAAATGCCACATTGTCCTTTGCACAGGTGTGCAGCTGTGCAATTGTCTTGACACCGTAAGGCATTCTCAAAGTATCACCAAGGTATTTTATATTCTCTCCCGGCAGACAGTGCAGCAGCTCCTTTACACAGCTGAGGCCGCCTACACCGCTGTCAAAAATACCTATAGCTTTATTATTCATCGTGTGTATCCTTCTGCAGACCAAGCTGAATTATATTGTCAACCAGCTCGCTGTATGTAAAGCCTTCAGACTGCATAAGTTTAGGATACATACTGATGGTTGTAAAGCCCGGCAGTGTGTTGATTTCGTTGATGAGAATGCGGTTTGTATCCTTCTGTACAAAGAAGTCAACGCGGGAGAGACCGCGGCAGTCCATAGCTGTGTATGCCTTCTTTGCAATTTCTCTTATTCTGTCACGGATTTCCTTGTCTACGCTTGCAGGGATAAATGTGCGGCTTGTGCCGTTTTTGTATTTGTCGTCATAGTCATAGAAATCTGCTGTTGCGCCTATTTCGCCAACTTCACTTGCAATAAGGTGAGGTGCGTTGCCAAGCACAGCGCATTCAACTTCGTGACCCTGGATAAATTCTTCAAACACAACCTTGTCGTCGTGTGCAAGGGCAAGGCGGATTGCAGCACGCAGCTCATCTTTGTTGTTAACCTTGGAGATGCCAACGGAAGAACCGCAGCGGCTTGGCTTTACAAACATAGGATAGCCGAACTGGCCTGCCATTCTTGCTTCAACAGCATCAATGTCATCTGCTTCGTAGTCGTGGATATAGTCCCAGCGGCAGCGGTCGATGCCAAGGTGGTCAAAGATGATGTTTGCATACACTTTATCCATACATGCTGCACTGCCAAAGATACCGCAGCCGCAGTACGGAATGTCAGCAAGGCTTAAAAGTCCCTGGATTGTACCGTCTTCGCCGTTTTTGCCGTGAAGCACAGGCAGTACAACGTCAATTTTTTCGATAAAAATTTCGTTGTCAAAAATCTTTACAATACCTTTTGTTGTCTTGTCAGGGCTGATAAGGCAAGGCACACAGTCCGGATGTTCGTGCCAGGTATCGCTGATGATGTCATCGCTGCTGCCCGGGAAGAACAGCCATCTGCCTTTCTTTGTAATGCCTATTTTAACTACGTCATATTTGTCTGTAGGAATATTGTCGATAATGCTTTTAGCGCTCATAAGGCTTACTTCGTGTTCGCTGGACACGCCGCCGAATATAACGCAAACTTTAGTTTTTGCCATAAAAACCTCCTAAATGTGGGCACAATAACCCATTATTACATTTATACTTATACATAATATCATATATTCGCGCAAATTTAAAGACCTGCCGTGTAAAAATATGCCCAAAATTATCGTGGCAAAAAGCTGTATTTTTAGCGAAAATTCCTTGTAAAACAAAGGAAAAAACCGCTTGACATAAGGCTTTCGGGGATGTATAATGAGTTTACCTCTTTTGCAGGTCTATTTTTTATGCAAAAATTTTTTGCGGGCAGAGAGGGAGGCTAACTTTAAATGGAGGTGCCGAAATGAGAGTTAGAATCACACTTGCATGTACAGAATGCAAACAGCGCAACTACGA
>JAFSAW010000106.1 GCA_017442085.1 Oscillospiraceae bacterium
GAAGGCGAAGCAGCTTAATAGCTGTTTAACTGCCGCTTAACTGTAAGCAAACCAATTTATTTAAAAAATCACGTAATTACGGAGGACATTTAAAATGGCAAGCGAAAAAATCGTAAAATTTGTTGAAGAAATCAAAACTCTTACAGTTCTCGAACTCGCAGAACTCGTATCCGCAATCGAAGAAGAATTTGGCGTAACAGCAGCAGCTCCAGTTGCAGTAGTAGCAGGCGCAGCAGCTCCAGCAGCAGAAGAAAAAACAGAATTCGACGTTGTTCTCGTTGAAGCAGGCGCTTCCAAAATGGGCGTTATCAAAGCTGTTAAAGAACTCACAGGTCTCGGCCTCAAAGAAGCAAAAGACCTCGTTGACAACTGTCCAAAAACAGTTAAAGAACAGGCTCCAAAAGCAGAAGCTGAAGAACTCAAATCCAAACTCGAAGCAGCTGGCGCTAAAGTTGAACTCAAATAATTTTTGTTTGACAATGTTTTTAAAGGCATCGCAGAAATGCGATGCCTTTTTATTTGTTTTGTAAAGATTTTTTTCGTCTGTGTAAATTTTTATTTATGGGCATTTCTTTTGCCTGTCATAATTTGCAGCATTGCTTTACAGAAGGATATAAAAAAGCAGGGTTAATGCTAACCCTGCCAATAATATATTTTATCAGTTTTTACAGCACGTCAATTGCCAGCTTGATAAAGATGCCTATAAGCACCACAATCAAAACTTTTTTTACCAGTTTATTGCCATACTTGATTGCATAGCCACTGCCGAGATAGCTGCCTGCCATATTAAAAGCTGCAGCAGGAATTGCCAGCGCCCATATGATTTTGCCGGCAAGAACAAATGTTATAAAAGCGGAAACGTTGGATGCGACGTTTACAACCTTTGCACATCCGCTGCTTTTGATATAGTCAAGGCCAACAAACATTGTAAAACCAAAAATCATAAATGTACCGGCCCCCGGACCTATAAGCCCGTCATAAGCTCCCGTTACAAGTCCAACCAGAAAGGCAACATAGTTCAGTTTTGAACCGGTGATCAGTTCGGAATTGCCGTCACCCTTTTTCTTGTTGAAAAGAACAAACAAAGCAATAAAAGGCAGTATACATACAAAAAATGTCTTTAGAGCATCGGCGTTTATCATAAGCGCCACACGACTGCCTACAGCAGAGCCAAGGAAGGACCCTATTGCCGCAACAATTGCTGCGCGCCAGTGGATATTGCCGCTTTTTATGTATCTGAACATTGAAACCGATGTACCAAAGATGCTCATGGCTTTGTTTGTACCAAGCACCATGTGCATCGGAAGCCCTGCAATCATATATGCAGGGGTTGCTATCAGTCCGCCGCCGCCGGCAATTGAATCGATAAAACCGGCCAGAAAAACTAAAGGACAAACAGTCAGGTATACCCGGATAAGTCCTGCCATATCCAGATTTAATATTTCCACAATTTCCATATACTTCTCCCTTTGCTGTATAATGGCAACAGCATTAAATACATATTCAGTATACCACAACAGGATTTATTTACAATACTGTGCAAAAATGTTACAATATAAAAAAATTATTAATACTATGAGAATTGATTATGAATCTGGCTTCACTTTATATAGTAATTCCCTGCTATAACGAGCAGGAGGTGCTGCCTCTGACAGCACCTGTTTTTTTGAACAAAATAGAAAATCTTATTGCACAGGGACTGTGCAGTGAAGATTCAAAGGTGCTTTTTGTAAATGACGGCTCAAAGGACAGTACATGGGACATCATCAGCACACTTGCAGAAGAAAACAGCCGTTTTAAAGGGCTTAAGCTTTCCCGCAACCGCGGCCACCAGAATGCTTTGCTGGCGGGGCTTATGTATGCAAAGGATAAGTGCGATGTTACCATATCCATCGACTGTGACGGGCAGGACGATATAAATGCCATGGACAGAATGCTGCGGGAATACTACGGCGGCTGTGACGTGGTTTACGGCGTGCGCAGCAAGCGTGATAACGACAGTTTTTTCAAGCGTTTCACCGCGGAAAGCTTCTATAAGTTTATGAACCTTATGGGTGCGGAAACTGTGTTTAACCATGCCGATTACCGCCTTATGAGCAAACGTGCACTGGAAGGCCTTGCACAGTTTAAGGAGGTTAATCTCTTTCTGCGGGGTACAGTGCCCCTTGTAGGGTATAAATCCACCAGTATCTATTACGAAAGAAATGCACGTCTCGCAGGTGAAACCCACTATCCTTTCTCCAAAATGCTCAATCTTGCCCTCAACGGCATAACCAGCCTTTCTGTAAAACCGCTGAGATACATCACGTCCATCGGGCTTATAATGGCCTTTATAAGCTTTCTGTTTATTGTCTGGGCAGTGGCAGCGCGCATTGCAGGCCACACGGTAGCAGGCTGGACCAGTCTTGTGGGCATTATGGCAATGATAGGTGGCATTCAGCTGTTCTGCCTTGGTATTATCGGCGAATACATCGGCAAAATTTATTCCGAAGTTAAACAGCGCCCAAAATATATTATCGAAGAAACCACCGACGATAAATAAACAAAACCCACCGGTTTTCCGGTGGGTGAAATATTTGTATTTATATTTTTATCCTCATAAATCTGCACACAGCGGCAATCTGCATACTGTCAGGAATATTTTTGCAGAAATCAGCATATACAGCGCAGTCGCTGTCAAAGGTCAGCACCACTGTGTCGCTGTCGGCGGTTTTGTCAAAGGCAAAATAGCATATATCACCGCTTTTTATGCGGCTGGAGATATCACAGGGCACAACAAGCCCAAAACAGCAGCTGCAGCAGGCAAGTTCTTCGGTAAGGTCATCGGTGGTCACAAGGTTTCCGTCAATGTCAAAAACGG
Organism: Oscillospiraceae bacterium; assembly: GCA_017442085.1. Taxonomy (GTDB): domain Bacteria; phylum Bacillota; class Clostridia; order Oscillospirales; family Ruminococcaceae; genus RGIG3102. The sequence goes on from JAFSAW010000106.1 coordinate 2,861, forward strand.
GCAGCATATTGTGGGGAATATCTCCCCAAAGCTGCGCCGGGCTGCATTGCAGCACACAGCACAGTTTTAAAATATGATACAGATTTGCTGCAGTGGTGCCAAGCTCCCAGCGGCATACAGTGCTGCTGCCGACGTGAACAAACTGTGCAAGCTGTGCCTGGCTATATCCGCGGTTTTTGCGGACAGTTTTTAAATTTTTCATACATCAGTGCCACCCTTGCCGTAATATATATTTATTGTACACCGCTGGGCTTTCAATAACAAGAATCAAAAGGAGAAGGTTTTGAAAAATACAAATTTAAAAGCAATTATGATGATTATTGCACTGTTTCTTGTGCTAAGTGTGACAGTGGGCATATTTATGACAGCAAGACAAGCAAATGCCCCTGCTGTTGACGAAGGTGCAGACGGCATAGTGTCCTTTGAAAACAGTGAAAATTCCGAGACCGAAGAAGACGACAACAAACCCGGAGACAATCTTCCTGATAACAGCACCGAAGAAGAAACTGTTCCGCAGATAACAGCACAGCCTGAAGCAACAGCACAACCTACGCCTGCAGCAACAGCTCAGCCAACACCGCAGATTGCACCGCAGCCGCCCATATCAGCCGCATCGTCAGACCAGCTGCGCGCTATGTGGATAAGCTATCTTGAGTTTCAGTCGGTGGATTTCGGCAGCAGAAACGCTTTTGTAAATCAGATGACAAAGATGTTTGCAGACTGTGCCGATATGGGCCTTAACACCGTTATTGTGCAGGTACGCCCTTTTGGTGATGCCTTGTACAATTCATCAGTTTACCCAACAAGCCACCTTATCAGCGGCACACAGGGAGACAGCCTTGCCTTTGACCCGCTGGAAGAAATGGTAAATATCGCCCACAGCAAAGGTCTGCGCATCGAAGCCTGGGTTAACCCTTACCGCGTAAAGCTTCACGGCAAGCTGCCTGCATCCCTTGCGGCAAACAACCCTGCAAATGATGCAAGCCTTGTGTTTAATGTGGACGGCGGTGTTTATTACAACCCTTGTCTTGCACAGGTGCAGGATATGGTGGTGGACGGCATTGCCGAGATAGTGGAAAACTATGATGTGGACGGCATTCATCTTGATGACTATTTCTATCCTTCAACAGATATGAGCCTTGATGCCGATTACTATGCAGCAAGCGGCAGCAGTCTTTCCCAGGCAGACTGGCGCAGGGAAAACGTCAACACACTTGTGCGCAAAATCTATGCTGAAGTTAAAAGCATCGACAGCAGCGTGACCTTTGGCATAAGTCCTCAGGGCAACAACGACAACAACTACAATGTGCAGTACAGCGATGTATGTCTGTGGATGGCAAACGAGGGCTATGTTGACTATGTTATGCCACAGCTTTACTGGGGCTTTGGCTATCTTACCGCTTCGGGCCGTGATACATATCAGTTTGTAAATTTAAGCGACAGCTGGGCGGCATATCCACGCCACAGCAGCGTAAAGCTGCACATAGGCCTTGGGGCTTACCGCATAGGCGCAGGGGACGGCGGCGCAAACGACCAGAGCGAATGGGCCAGCGGTTACAATCTTATGCGGCAGATTAATGCGCTCAATGCAAACAGCGGCATCAGCGGTTTTGCACTTTACCGCTATGACAATCTGTTTAAAAACAGCGAATATGCTTCCCTTGCACAAAGTGAGGTTGCACATATCAGAGAATTGCTTATAGGATAAAATTACGGCATACAGCTTCTGACTGTATGCCGTTTTATATTTGGATATAATATATGCCTGCAATAAATAAACTGCTACTTTTTGTTTTTACGCAAACTTTCGTACTTATCCCTTGTGGCTATTCCGCCGCGGATATGCCGTTCCTGTCTGTTTACGGCAAGAACTTCTGCCACGCGGCAGTAAAGTGCGTAATCTACAGTTTTCAGCAGCTTGGTATCCTTGTGTACGGTGGATTTGCTTACACCAAAAACCTTTGCGGCCCCTCTGACAGTATCACCGGTTTCGGCAATATACCGTCCCACAGCTTCACAGCGGGAGAGATTGGGATTGTTTATGTATTTTATATATGTATCATTCATAGCTTTGCTCCTGCAAAAAGGCTTTTATTAATCCTTATGCAGTACACATTTTCAAAATACCATAAATCATAATAATATTTGCGACAAAAAGTAAGAGACGAATATGTTACTATTGGATAATAAAACACTGTACAAATAAACAAAAGGCTATATTGACTGAATTTTATGTGATATTTGTACAAAATTCATATAAAATTTGGCTTTATTTTTGCAAGTAATGTCTAAAAAATGCTTGAAAAAACTATTATATGTGATAAGATTATATTAAGATGAAATATTATATTCAAAAAGTGTCGGTGTCGAAAAAACGGTACCCCGCTTTAGTGCGTTTTGGTGCTGTTTAAGCCGATGCCGATATATATTTCTGTAAGAATTAATTTAAAATAGACCCTAAAGGTCAAAAAGGAGAGTGGACTTATTATGAAAGAGTGCGTAGCAATGCTTTTGGCAGGCGGTCAGGGTTCCAGACTGTATGCACTTACACAATCAATGGCAAAACCTGCAGTTTACTTTGGCGGTAAGTACAGAATTATCGACTTTCCACTGTCAAACTGTGTTAACAGCGGTATCGACACTGTAGGTGTTCTCACACAATATCAGCCACTGGAGCTCAACGAATATCTTGGCAACGGTCAGCCATGGGATCTGGACAGACTTTACGGCGGCGTTCACGTTCTGCCACCATACCAGAAAGCAACAGGCTCCGACTGGTACAAAGGTACAGCAAATGCTATCTATCAGAACATCAAATTCATAGAAAGATATGAACCTGAATATGTGCTTATCCTTTCCGGTGACCATATCTACAAGATGGACTATGCAAAAATGCTGGAACAGCACAAAGCTAAAAATGCTGACATCACAATTGCTGTTCTTGATGTTCCAAAAGAAGAAGCAAGCCGTTTTGGTATTATGACATGTGACGAAGAAGGCAGAATTGTAAAATTTGCAGAAAAACCAAAGAATCCTGACTCCACATTGGCTTCCATGGGTATCTACATCTTTACATGGGAAAAACTTAAAAAATACCTTATCGAAGACGAAAACAATCCTGAATCCGAAAACGACTTTGGTAAAAACATTATCACATCCATGCTGGCAGACAAACAGCGCCTCTATGCTTACAACTTTGAAGGCTACTGGAAAGACGTTGGTACAATCGACAGCCTTTGGGAATCCAATATGGACCTGCTTGACCCTAATGTTCCTTTCGACGTTTGGGACAAAGAATGGAAAATCTACTCCAGAACACTCAACAGCCCTCCACAGTACATAAGCGACAAAGCTGTTGTGGAAAACTCCATGATCAGCGAAGGCTGCGAAGTTGAAGGCACAATCGACTTCTCCGTTCTCTTCCAGAACGTTGTTATCGAAGAAGGCGCAACAGTTAAAGACTCCATCATCATGCCTAACACAATTGTTAAAAAAGGTGCATGCATCGAATATGCAATCATCGGCGAAGGCTGTACAATTGAAGAAGGCGCACACATCGGCGAACGTCCAGAAGCTGTGGAAAATGCAGAAAACTGGGGCATCGCAGTTATCGGCAACAACCTCAACGTTTGCAAAAACGCAAAAGTTGGCGCTAAAGCTATGATTTACAATGATGTTAAGGAGGAAAAATAATATGGCAACCAATAATAAAGTATTAGGGATTATTTTTCCAAATATGCACGACGAAGCAATCCCTGAACTGACAAGAATCCGTACAATGGCTTCTGTGCCATTTGGCGGCAGATACAGAATGATTGACTTTGCTCTTTCCGGCTTTGTTGCTGCAGGCATCGAAGATATCTGTGTTGTTCCAAGAACAAGCTATGTTTCCCTTATGGACCATGTGGGCAGCGGTAAAGAATGGGATCTGGCACGTAAACGCGGCGGTCTCAAAATCTTCCCACCATACGGCGAAGCAGGCACAAAGGCAACACAGGGCAGACAGGGCGCTCTTGAAGCTATTGTTGACTATATCGAAAGCACACCTTGCGAATATGTTATCCTTGCAGACTGCGGCATCGCACATGCAGTGGACTATGCAGATGTTGTTGAAAAACACGTTGAAAGCGGCGCTGACATCACAATGGTTTACAAAAAAGAACTGCTTGACGAAACAGCAAAAACAGACAACGTTGTTCTTGATGTACGCAACGGCAAAGTTTGCGAAATGCTTATCAATGATGTAACAGAAAAAATCTGCAACTGCGGTATGTGGATTTATGTGTTCAAAAAAGAACTGCTTGTTAAAGCAATCCACGAATGCGAAGCAAAAGGTCTTTCCGAATTTGAACGCGATGTTATCCAGCGCAACGTAGGCACACTGGAAATCCGCGGTTACGAATATACAGGTTATTCCAAGAGAATTACAAACCTCAAGAGCTTCTTTGAAGCAAACCTTGACCTTATCAACAAAGAAAGCCTTGCAGGTCTCTTCAAAGCATACCCAATCTATACAAAAGTTCGTGACGATGCACCTGTAAGATATACAATCGGTTCCAGCGTTAAAAACTCTCTTGCAGGCGACGGCTGCTTTATCGAAGGCTGTGTAGAAGGCTCTGTTCTCTTCCGCGGCGTTAAAGTTGGCAAAGGCGCAACAGTTAAAAACTGTGTGCTTATGCAGGATACAGTTGTTGAAGACGGTGCAGTGCTTGAAAACGTTATCTGTGACAAGGCTGTAAAAGTAACAGCAGGCCAGAAACTTATGGGCACAGCAACACATCCTGTATATGTGGAAAAGAAAGCAAAAGTTTAATCTGTAAAGGAGAATACATTAAATGAAAGTTTTATTCTGTGCAAGCGAAGCTGTACCTTATGCTGCAAGCGGCGGTCTTGGCGACGTTGCAGGCAGCTTGCCAAAAGCTTTGTATGACGAAGGTGTGGAAGTGCGTGTTGTACTGCCACTCTATGGTCAGACAAAAGAAAAATATGGCGAACAGCTTGAATATCTTACACACTTCAATGTGAATCTCGGCTGGCGCACACAGTACTGTGGTGTGTTCAAACTGGAAAAAGACGGCGTTGTTTACTATTTCCTTGACAACGAATACTACTTTAAACGCAATGGTCTTTACGGCCATTTTGATGACGGCGAAAGATTTGCTTTCTTCTCCAAAGCAATTCTTGAAATGCTGGTTAATATCGATTTTTACCCTGATATTATCCACACAAACGACTGGCAGACAGCACTTGTAAACCTTTACATCAATGTTTACTACCGTCAGATGCCTAAGTTCTACAACATCAAAACAGTATTTACAATCCACAATATTGCATATCAGGGCCAGTACGGCAAAGAAATCAACGATTCTATCCTTGGCATTCCGGGCAACTATGTTCATCAGCTGGAATATGAAAACTGCGCTAACTTTATGAAAGCTGCCATCGAAACAGCAGACAAGGTTACAACAGTTTCTCCTACATATGCACAGGAAATTCTTGACCCTTGGTTCAGCCATGGTCTCGACCCGCTTCTCCGCGAACGTCAGCACAAGCTGTGGGGTATCCTCAACGGCATCGACTATGTTGGCTACAACCCTGAAACAGACAAAGGCATTGTTGCAAACTTTACAAGCGAAAACTTTGCAGAAGGCAAAGCTGCATGTAAAGCAGAACTTCGCGATATGTTTGGTCTTGACGAAACTGATGCACCAATCGCAGCAGTTGTTTCCCGTCTTGTAGAGCACAAAGGCTTTGACCTTGTTAAAAATGTTGCGGAAGGCCTTATCAACGAAGGCTATCAGCTGGTTGTTCTGGGTACAGGTGAAACACAGTACGAAGATTTCTTCAGCTACCTTGCTTACAAATATCCTGGCAAAGTTGGCGTTAAACTGGCATTTATTCCTGCGCTTGCACGCAAAATCTATGCAGGCAGTGATATCTTTATTATGCCAAGTAAATCCGAACCTTGCGGCCTCAGCCAGATGATTGCTCTGCGCTACGGCACAGTGCCAATCGTAAGAGAAACAGGCGGTCTCAAAGACAGCGTTCACGATTCTCAGGACGGCAAAGGCAACGGCTTTACATTTGCAAACTACAATTCCACAGAATTGTACGACTGCTGTATGCGCGCATACAACGGCTATCAGGACAAAGAAGGCTGGGCAATGCTGGTTAAACGTGCAATGGAAAGCGACTGCAGCTGGGCTGTAAGTGCAAAGGAATATATCCGTATGTACGAAAACACAATGAGCCTCTGGCACATCTGATTTGATTTATAAGGGCTGTACGTCAACCGTACAGCTCTGTTTTTTAAAGATTACAATAAGGAGAAACAATATGACATTAGGTGATTATGCAAAAAAATATTATATGGAAGAAAGCCTGAACTGTGCAGTTTCCGTGCTGCTTGGGGCAAGCGATAAATATGCAATCGGGCTCACAAAAGACGATGCAAAGCTTATCACAGCTTTTGGCGGCGGCATGGGCTGTGGCGATTTGTGCGGCTGCCTTGCGGGCGCAATGGCTGCCCTGGGCAAAATTATGTTGCCGGAAGGTGTTATGCACAGCCCTGAATTCAAGGAGCTTTGTGCAGCATTTGTGGCAGAATTCAAGGCAAAATGGGGCACAACAATGTGCGAAACCATCAAAGCTGAAAATGCAACCGAAGCACTTCGCTGCGGTGATGTGGTGAAAGCTTCAGGTGATATGCTGGAAGCATTTATCGAAAAAAATAAATAATTAAAAAATAGCAAAAAGGCTGACGGTATTATCTGCCGTCAGCCTTTGTTTCTTCTGCAAAGAAATCTCTGATAAAATCTTTGATTTCACATACAAGTGCCTTTATCTCCTGCAGTTCACTGTGCAGAACAGCAAAGTCGCTGTACGGTTCATTGCTGCAGAAACCATTGTTCCAGAAATTTGTACAGGTATATTCAAAATTATCTGTACAATTATTGGTATATTGATTTTCGCTGCAATCAGTGGTGTTGCAAGGTGGAAAAATATAATTACTGCCCATAAAAATGCTCCTTTATTATATTATACGAAAGCATGACAAAATTAATTCCGGTTGTAATAAGAAAATATATATAGTATAATTAAATAAATTATAAAATGGAGAAGTATTGATGAATTTGAAAAAAATCGGGCGTATATGTATAATGATTGTTTTATTTTTTATTTTGACAATTATTATTATAGCTCTTCATATAAGAGAAGGTCAGTTATGTATGGGGATAGAAATAGCGCCGGAAAATTTTGATATTGATAACTTGCAGCAAACAGATGTGGAACTGAATGAATATTTGTTGTTTAATGAGCAGAAGGTAGCAATAAACAGAGGAACTAAAACAATATATATACCGCAGGTTATAGACGAACATACAAAAATAAATGACTTACAAGGTAAACTTACAATAAATTTAAATGAGTATGAACTTAAATTATTATATGATAGAGAATATGATAATCTTTATCAAGCAGTAAAAAATGGACATAAATTTACTCTGTTGGCGATTAGAGGTAAGGAATATGTGAAATTTGAACTTGTATTTACAACACTGCCGGTTATGAGAATTAACGGAGAATATTCACATATGGTACTGGAAAGGGAAGTTCTTGCAGGTGATATGACATTGTGGACACCATTTGACGAATCTACTGGCAGATATTCAACTAAAAGCAGTAAGCTGAATTGGCATATACGCGGTAATACAACTTACGTAACGTATAAAAAAAGCTGGAAACTTTCACTTGTGGACAGTAATGGTGAGAAAAAGAATATGGAATTTTTAGGCTTAGGAGAGGATGATGACTGGATACTGAATTCCATGACATACGACGATGTTAAGGTGAAAGAGAAATTATGTATGGATTTGTGGAATAATCATTCACAAAAAACAGAGTATAATTATCCGATGTCTACAGGTAATTATGTAGAGGTTGTCGTTAACGATGAGTATAAAGGTTTATATCTTTTACAGAGGAGAGTGGATAAAAAATATTTGGGATTATCTGAAAATGATATACTGATAAAAGGTGCTAACAGGTTGACGATAGAAAATGTGGAAGAAGGATATAGAATAGAGTATTCGCCGTTTACAGATGAAGATACATACCGTATTCTGGAAGATATTTTTATAAATAATAATTATGAACTGATAGATGCAGATAATATAGCTGATATAAATTTGTTTATGGAATTCGGTTGTATGCCGGACAATGTAAATTATAAAAATGTTTTTTATGTTCTGGAAAACAACGATGATGACTATACAATGAAATTTATTCTTTGGGATACAGATATGTCGTTTGGGATTACCTGGATCGATGGATTTGCACATTCTGAAGAAAAGGCTTTGAAGGCACATCCAAACAGGTCAGAAATGTCAAAGGGCTATGCTGATATAAATCCGGATATATATAATTTAATGGCAGAAAAATGGCAGATACTCAGAGAAGATGTACTGTCTGCTGAAAATATACAGAATTGTATAGATGCCTATTATAATACATTGGTTGACAGTGGGGTATACAGCAGGAATTTTGAAGAAGAAAGTGTCAGATACGGCGGTGCTGACACAAAAGAAGCTATGGAAAGCTACATATCACAAAAGCTCGCCATAATGGACGAAAAATATCTTAACTGATAAATAAAAATGGTTATCTGAATTTTCAGATAACCATTTTTTAATTATGTTATAAATCAATAAACTTTGTACGCCCAGTTCAGGTCTACACTGCCTGATACACCAGGGCAGCTGCCTGTGCCGGTATACTGCCACATATCATAGCGGTGTGCAAAGTCGGTTGCTGTGGTGTAGTGTGCCAGCCAGATGTCGTATTTTGACAATGTGCTGTAGTTTACACGGTACTGGAACCAGGATTTGCTTGCATAAACACCGGCTTTATAACCACTGTTGCGTACTGTCTGGCAGAAAGCATTTGCAATATCTGTACGCTGGCCGCTGCCAAGGTTGTCTGCACGGCCGGTGCTGTTGGTGGTTGCCAGCTCGGTATCAAAATAGATTGGATAATGCAGTTTATAGCCTTTGACAGCGTTGATGGCCATAGAGGCTTCTTCAACTGCTTCGGCTGTGGTGATTGCCTGTGAGAAGAAGTAAACGCCAACTTTAAGGCCTGCTTTGGTTGCGCCTTCGATATTCTGTCTGAAATAAGGGTCTTCAACCAGTGCGCCGCTGCCGTATCCGCGGTAGCCAACGCGGATTATTGCATAGTCAATGCCGCTTGCCTTAACCTTTTTCCAGTCTATATTGCCCTGCCATTTGGAAACATCAATACCCTTGGCGATATTGCTTTCGCTTATGCGTTTGCCGTTGTTGTCAAAGGTATATGTAATGCCGCCTATGATAGCCTGACCTTTGATAGGGTTGCCTTTGGCATCATAATAATATTCTTTGTTTTTATCTTTCCAGCCGTTAAAGTAGGATATCTTTTCCGGTATGCTTTCGTCAGTAATACCGTTTGCCTTGATAAAGTCGTTCTTTAACTTGCCTTTGTCGTTATCATATATATCTGTTGCTTTGGCAAGAGAATCAAAGTTTGGTCTTGGTGTTGCAGTAGGCTGAACAGAAGGCGACGGGCTTGGAGAAACAGTAGGGGTTGCTGTCGGCGCAGCACTTGGGTCCGGTGACGGGGTTGCAGTCGGTGCGGCACTTGGGCTTGATGACGGCGCAGGTGTCGCCGTTGGCTCTGCAGTCGGAGCAGCAGTAGGTGTTGCTGTCGGTTCTGCGGTGGGTTCAGGTGTTGGTGTCGGTGTTGCTGTAGGTTCCGCAGTTGGTTCAGGTGTCGGTGTTGCTGTAGGCGCCACAGTTGGTTCTGCAGTTGGTGTTGCAGCAGGTTCTTCTGTAGGTGCAGGAGTGCTGTCAACATTTTCAACCTGCATTATATCGTAATCATTCAGTGTAAGAGGAACTATATTGTAACTGTTTCTGCCATAGGTTTTAAGCAGGTCGCTGTCACGTACTGCCTGATTGAGCAGCATGGAAACATCTGTTGCGGCAACAGCGGCAGGAGATGCTTTTGCAGGTGCAAGGCGTATTTCGACAATATATCCGTTGCTGTCAAGCTTTGCAACATATTTATCAGAGCCCTCTATATAGCCAACGTTGCTTTCGGCAAAATCTCCTATTTCAATTTCAGCTTTATATTTGTAAATGCCTGCGGTGGTTTTGGTGATTGCTATCTGGTCTTTGTATGTAGCAAGGGCCGGTGTTGCAGCAGGTGCTTCCACAGGTTTTGAAAGTGCGGCGTCTTCCTGTTTTACATCAATTTCACTTTCGTCAACAACCTTGTCCGAAACGTCAATTTTTTCGTACTCAACCTTTTTTTCAACGGTACATTCAATTGTGTTTTCTTCAATAATATAGCCTTCCGCATCCTCTATGGTAACGGTATATTCGCCGGAAGATATCTTTGTCAGACGCAAAAAGCCGTCATCAACTGTCCACTGCTTGTTGTAGCTGCCGTCCTTGGCAACAACGGTAAGCAAAAACGGATAGCCTGTAACCATATTGCCGTCTTCGTCAACAATGTGAACTTCAAGGTCTTCTTCAACAGAGGATGGTTTTAAAAATATTTCAACCGGTTCTGCCTCAGGTGTTGGAGAAGGCGAAGGTGTAGGGGTGGTTTCTGCAGTAGGGGACGGAGACGGTGTGGTCTCTGTTATTGTTGTGTCCGGCATATTTTCTTTTTCGTTCAAAGCTGCCATAGCACTGGCAGAATTGTTTATGGCAAAAACGCTCAGCGTTACTGTTAAAGGAATGCAGACAATCAGCACACCCACAGAAATTTGCTGGGCAAGATTAAGTTTTAAAAATTTTTTTCTGATTTTGTCCCAAAAAGTCAATGATATACCTCCTTGTGCACAGAAATACTATCTAAGATAACATTTTACCATAGGCTTGGGCAATTTACTACATTTTACCGCAAAATTTTACATTTTTCTTTATCCAAAATATGTAAATCAAAACCAAAGATTTTAACTTATTAAAAAAATTTATATAATTCTATTAAAAATATTGACAAAAAAGGTTGTTATAGGGTTTAATAGAGATATAATTGATAATTTATTATAGAATAAATCTATGATATTGAGATTTTGTATCATTACGGCAGAATATTTTCAGAGGGAAAAGTTATGACATTACAGCAATTGCGCTACATTGTGGAAGTTTCAAAATGCAGCACTATCAGCAAGGCGGCCCAAAGCCTGTTTCTTACACAGCCTACGCTCAGTAAAGCTATAAAGGACCTGGAAGAAGAACTGGGAATATGTATTCTGGAACGCGGCAGCAGCAAAACACGTTTTACTGCCGAAGGCACAGAACTGCTGTGCTATGCAAAACAGCTGCTGGAACAGGCACAGCAGATTGAAAACCGTTTTATAAACAAGACCGCCAGCAAAAAACGTGTGGCAGTGTCTACACAGCACTATGCCTTTGCGGTAAAAGCTTTTATCGACCTGCTTAATACAGAACACAGCAGCGATTATGAGTTTTATTTCCGTGAATGTAAAACACACGAAATTATTGACGATGTGTTCAACAAAAAAAGTGACATCGGTATTCTGTTTTTATCTGACTCTACCAGCAGATATCTTACAAGGCTGATGCAGAGCAAGGATATAGAGTTTACACCTCTCAAAAACTTTACATCCCATGTATATCTGCGCAAAAATCATCCTCTTGCACAGAATACCAGTGTAAGAATAAACCAGCTTGAAAACTACACCTGCATCGCTTACGAGCAGGATAACAGCTCTTTAAACTTTGCCGAAGAAACTGTTGATGTAAGCGGCTTTAAAAAGGTGGTTTATGTGCGTGACCGTGCAACTGCCCTTAATATTGTGGCAAATACCGACAGCTACAACATCGGCACGGGCTGTCTTATAGACGGTATAGTTGAAAGTGATATAGTTTCTCTGCCACTTGAAAGCTATGGCGAAAAGATGACAGTGGGCTGTATCAAGCTTAAAAATGCGGAAAACAGCATAGAGGTGGAAACCTACATCGAGCTTATCAAAAATGCGCTTACACTTTCATATACAGGCACAAGAAGATAAATATATATAACAAAAAGCTGTTTAGCCTGACGGTATACTGATTAAAAAACATACATCCCCATCAAAACATAGATTAATGTTTTGATGGGGATGTTGTTAAGTTAAGCGAAATTTAAAAATATCAGCTTATGCGGTTTCGCTTTTTATAGGCGCTGCACTTTCCCTTGTGATATTTGCGGAATGGCCTACCTTTATTTTTATTGCAGCACTTGCTGTTATGGCTGTCGGCACATATCTTGCAAACGAAGGATAAGAAAAAACACAGTCGGGTTTGTTCCTGACTGTGTTTTTGTGTATATTTCATCTGCAAATTCAAGATGATTTTTATTTTTGACATACAGATAAAATTTTGTCCGCAGCACCTGCTGCACCGCTGCAGGCGTGAAAGCCTTTGGAAATTGCAGCAGCATTGTTTGCGTATGTGCTGTCGTTTATCACTGTGTTTACAGCATCAAGTATCGCTTTGCTGTCGGTCCGCTGCAGTTTTATCCCTGCGCCAAGCTGCATAATTCTCTCTGCAACGCCGTTCTGTTCTGCTGTCTGCGGCAGCATAACCAAGGGAACACCAAAATACAGGCTCTCACTTGCGCTGTTCATACCGCAGTGGGATATAAACACATCAGCTTTGCTCAGCACAGCAATCTGGTCGGTATACGGATAAACCGATATATTTGACGGCAGCAGGCCAAACTGCTGCAGAGACACCATATTTCCCACAGATATAATAACCTGGTATTCGCTTTTGCCAAAAGCAGATATGCAGTTTTTATACAAGGGCAGCATATCATTGTTTACAGTGCCCATGGATATATAGACAAGTTTGTTTTTTGTCTTTTCAATTTCTTCTTCTGCGGGACGTATTGACGGCCCCACAAATGCATATCTGTCCGAAAATGTGTCAGCACAGGGCTGGAATTGCGGAGAAGTGTATACAATGGTATGGGTGTCTTCATCATTCTGAATAAGGTCCAGAACACTTTTGACGGGATAGCCCTTGTTCTGCAGGCGTTTTATCTGCTTTGATATTTTTGGCATGGATAATATCATCTTTGCCATATCAGCAGCACTCTGCTTCATTATCTTTGCAGAATGTCTGTTGAATGCAAAGGTTGTGGTTGAACAGACAAAAGGGATGCCCAGCTTTATTGCCACAGCCTTTCCCCACACAGCCATGGAATCCGCAACAATGCAGTCGGGCTTAAGCTGTTCCATTTCAGCACAGATTTTATCGTCAAGGGCAAGGGTGGTGTCAACAAGAATTTTAGTGGAGAAAGCCAGGTCCTTGCCTATACGGGCGCCGTCTTTTTGGGAAAGTTTCAGCTGTGTGTCATAATCGTCGCAGCAGACAAACTTTGCCCCGGCAGATTCTATTTTGTCCTTCATAGAGTTATAGGAATAATACCACACCTGATGTCCGCGGGTGATAAGCTCCCGCACAACGCCCAGAGTAGGGTTTGTATGGCCGTGTGCAGGTATACAGAAAAATACAATTTTGCTCATAATGTATAGCCTCAATAGTTTAAACTGAAAGCACAACGGGGCATAAGGAAAGCACAAAGACAGATTTATTCAATATCCAGCTCAGGCGGCACATCAATCTGGTCGGATACATATTTGCCGTTTTTCTTGCGCTGGCGCACACATTCTGTCAGCAGATATTCAATCTGCCCGTTAATACTGCGAAAATCGTCCTCTGCCCAGGCCGCTATTGCATCATATAGTTTTGCAGATACTCTCAAAGGTATCTGTTTTTTACCGTTGTCTGCCATTTTTTTAATACAGGCTGCCGCTGTTTACTATTGGCTGTGCGTCGTGGTTGCCGCACAATACCACCAGCAGATTGGACACCATTGCAGCTTTTCTTTCCTCGTCAAGTTCTACCACATTGTTTTCGTTAAGTCTTTCCAGTGCCATTTCCACCATGCCGACTGCACCGTCAACAATCATCTTTCTTGCATCGATAATTGCGCTTGCCTGCTGGCGCTGCAGCATAAC
>JAFSAW010000107.1 GCA_017442085.1 Oscillospiraceae bacterium
GAGAATGTGATAATAAAGGTGTATAATTATAATACGCGTAAATATGCTTATTCTCGGGATACACACAGATTGATTGCTGTTAAAATCTGTTGGTGTTCTATTAAAAGCTTTTTATATTTACAAATAAATTTTATTTTAAGAAAGGAAAAACAAAATGAAACGAATACTTTCATTGGTTCTCACCTTTGCGATGGTGTTCACAACATTTGGTCCATCTGTTTACGCAACAGGCGAAGGCATTGCAGACATTATAAATGATGACACAGCAGTGCTGGAACAGGTTGAACAGACAGAAGAAACCGAACAGGCTGAACAACCAACAGAGGAAATAACAGTTGATGAAACTACAGAAGAAGCTGTGGTTGAAGAAATTGTTACAGAAGAACCTGTAAATGAAAATGTGGCAGTATCGTATAAACCTGTTTACCTTACAGGCAGTTTTGACAATCTTACAGTTCATGAAACTGATGTGTTTAACTCACAACAGGGCAGCACTGTAGGTATTGCTTTTAAAGATGCGGAAGGCAACTTTGTTGACGCAAATGCTCTTTATCTGACAAACAGTGACGACCTGCCGCTTGGCGACTATGATAAACCTGAAGGAACGGTAAACGGTAATGCGGTTGGTTTCTACAACATTGAAATCCTTGGTGATGCAACCGTAGGCCAGTACGAATTCAAGTTTGAAGTTGCAGGCACACCGGTATCAGCATTTGTATATGTTGGCGAACAGACTCAGCAGCCAGCAAGCAGTGATATCGTAATGCTTACAGGCGCTGCTGACAATACGGTAGAATTCTACTATGGCAGCTGGGAAATGGGCACAGGTTATGCACTTGTAGCTTTCCCAAGTGAAAACGGATGGATTCCTGCTTCTCAGGTTTCAATTGAAAACGCTGAAGACCTGGCAGAATGGGGCTTTACAGCAAGCAACAGTCAGTCTGTAACAGTTGGCGAAAACAGCGTAAACTATTACAGAATTTTTGTTCCGGACGACGCAGAATCAGGTACATACAATATCAGCTTCAATGTAAATGACAAGATAGTTAACTTTAGACTTGTAGTTGAAAATGATAATCCGGTTCAGTCTGTAAATCCGGCAGTATACTACTCCATCAATGGCGGAGAATACAAAAAATTTATCTATAACACAACATCAGAAGATGTTACTGTTGACGATGTAGTTACAGCAAAAATCGTTGACGAAAATACAGAAGATATTATCCGTGTGGAAAGTGTTATAGGCAAACAGACAAGCCCTGATGTTTTGTATGGCGAAATCAATGCAGACGGTACACTGGATTTTAAAGTTACTCAGGTAACTGAAGAAAGAACTCATGGGTTTGACCTTGTAGCTGACAGTGGCCAGCTTACAATGTATATCGAGTTCAACGTGGTTTCTGCAGGCGGCAGTGAAGACGACAACGATAATGACAACCCTAACAATGCCTTTGACGGCAAAGTTATCTGGCGTTATGCAGGTGAAAGCGGCTGGAATTTGATTTCTGATGGTTCCAACATTGGCGAAGTAGAACTTGAACTTTTCAGCCAGGCACAGTTTATTTTCTATAATGCAAACGAAGAAAAAGTTCTTCCGACAATAGAAGAGAATCTTCCAAATGATTTCAGAGTTGTTTTCCACGAAGAAGACAAGATTATGAATCTTACTGTAGAATCTTCCAGATGGGATGATTCTATGGAACCGATAGATATATCTGTTGAAGGTTTAGAATACGACCTTTGTCTCCGTATGGATTATGCAGACCCTCCAATCGACACTCTTGTTCCATTTGAAGGTGATGCATATGCAATCATCGGCGAACACAATGACCCACAGTATGTAACATTTGACAACTTCAGCCCTGAAGCAAAATGGAATGTTGCATTTGGTGTGCTGTTTGAAGATGAAAACGGTGAAATTGAACCGGAACGTGTAAGACCAATTCTTGGCTCAAAACACGGCACTATTGAAATAAACTACGGTCAGGATAGCGGTGACGACTGGTACTACGAAGCATGGGAAATCTGGTTTAACCAGAATTTTAGAGAACATACATACACAGTACAGTTTGTTATCGACGAAACATATCTTGCAGAAGTAGAATTTACTTCCACTGCTCCTGTGCTTGCAAACTATGAAGTTGCTTACCTTACAGGTCCATGGGATGAGCTGGATGCAGATTATACAGATGTATTCCACTCACAGCAGAACAGCGGTGTAGGCATTGCATTTGTTGCAGAAAACGGCGACCGTGCTGATATTGATACAGTTGAACTTATCAACGGCGGATATCTTCCAAACATTGACTATAGCAAAGAACACGGCACATGGAACGGCGAAGATATCGGTTTCTACCGTGTTGAATTTACAGGCGATACACCTGAAGGTGAATACACACTTGAATTCAATGTAAACGGCGAATATGTAACAGCAAAAGTTTACGTGCATAGCAACAGCGGTGAAGAAAGCGACCCTGTTGTGTTCTGGTTCTCCGATACAGGCAACGATGATGACTGGGCATATTTTGATGCAGAACGTCAGGTATGGCTTGATATAGACAGACCGTTCTACATTAAAATCACAGACCGTGAAGGCAATGTTCTCAACAGAGGCGATATCGGCGGATTTGGCGGCGAAGGCTGTATCAGATATGTTCCTGAAGATGATGACATGTGGGGCATCGGCGAGGTTGTTGTAAACGAAGATGATTATGATGCTTGTCTTGCAGATGTTGACGGTGACGAATACTGGCACAGACACAATCTCAGTTTTGAGGTATTCGGCGAAGAATATTCAAGAGAACTTATCGTTGGCCACGACCCAATGTATTTCTGGCTCAACTGGGATTGGGATTTCTATGTTGACGGTCCATTCTCCATCGATTCAATGGGCACAACAGATATGGGCATTGTTGAATACGTATCCCGTCCGGGCTGGACAGCAGATATCGAAATCGGCAGTTACAACAATGACGGCGAATATGTAAAAGAACCTGTACAGGCAGGTTTTGAAGTTATTGAAGAATACGCACCTGGCGTGCCAAAAACAGTACGTTTCGATGGTGAAAAAATTGTTGAAAATTACTCTCATACCCTCAGCGATCGCAATGGCCATTTCTATATAAGAATTAGTTATTATGACGAACAGGGCAACTTCTGCGGTGGCACAGGCTGTGACGTAAAAGTTGAATTTGAATTTAACGGTGACGTTAGAATTGCCAAAAACGGTGTTGACTATGTAACATACCAGGGCAGCGAAGAAAATCCGTTTAAAGTAAAAGCTGGCGAAACATTCCTGCTTCAGTTTACTGATGAAGAAGGCAATATCATCTGTTCAGAAGACAGACCACTGCCTGTAGAACTTATTGATCAGTACGAATATGACCAGATGGGCATTTCTGTATGGCAGAACCCTAACCGAATGATTGCTCAGATTTACTCTGATGTTCA
Source organism: Oscillospiraceae bacterium (assembly GCA_017442085.1). Classification (GTDB taxonomy): domain Bacteria; phylum Bacillota; class Clostridia; order Oscillospirales; family Ruminococcaceae; genus RGIG3102. Next base: position 3,451 of record JAFSAW010000107.1, read on the forward strand.
GGGCACATATCCGCTTGAATTTGCAATTTACCTTAACGACACAGAATATACAACTACTGTATGGCTTGAAGTTGAAGCTCCTGTAGCTATGACAAAAGCTCCAAGCAGCAACTTTACAGGTCAGGCAACTGTTAACGGCAGATATGTAGAAAACGGCAGCACAGTTTATATCACCGAAGACTATATGTTCCTGGGTGCTGTAGACGCAGGTTTTGACGAATATGACGAATGGTATGAAAACGATATAGAAGCAGCTAAAATCAGCCTTGCTGCTATCGATACAGATGTTTTCTCATACACAAAATCCACACCTGACAGCGTAGGCAATGCTTACAGACTTATCTGTAAAAACTTTGAACCGGGCGACGAAACTGTTGTAAAAATGGTTGTTAACGGCAAGCTGCTTACACTCAACCTTGTACGTGACCTTGACATAGAACCAGGCGAAATGGACATCCGTCCGTTTACAGGCAAAATCTTTGTTATAGATTCTGACGGAAACAGAGAAGAGTTCTATTCTTTCCTGGATGAAAATGGTCAGCCAAGCGACAAACCATACAAATACGATGGCATTGAACCACTCAGAATCAAGTCCAATGCATTTATCGACTTTGAATTCTACGATTTCCGCGGCGAACTTATGACAGGTCCGGAAAATGTTCTGGAATTCCACCCTGACTTTGCACAGCATCTCTGGGAAAACGACTGTTACACAGAATGGAACGGCAAAAGACTGAGACTGTATGTAAGCAATATGTCTGAAGGCCAGACACATACAAAACTCTGTCAGCGTTACATTCAGGGCAATGCACATGTGGATATCAACCTTAATCTCTATAAAGAGAATATCGACATTGCTGATTACAGCGAACTCTTTAACGGCAAGGTTTATTCAGACGGTAAAGCAGTAAGCTTTGCAGAAAAAGACCTTATCTACCTTGACCGCAACGGTACTGCAAATATCAGTTTCAAAGAAATCATCAACGGTGCCGAAGTGCTTGTAACAAGCAGCAATGTTAAGCTTGCTACAAACTTTGACAGCAATATGCTGTATATGACAAGAGACGATGATGGCGTTAACATCACTCTCAACGGCCTTGGCGGCGGCGAAAGCGGTATCTACGTTCTCGACTTTATCGTAAATGACAAACATTGCCAGGTTTATGTTGCATACGACCTTTACTGCGAATACGGCGATGGCAGCCTCTGGGGTATCTGGGAATATGCAAAAGAAAAAGACGAAGACGGCAACTATGTTGTTAAAGGTATCAGCTACTGGTACGGTACAGGTGACGACGGCACAAGAATTCTTTCTCTCGAAGCAGCGGAATATGCACCAACAGACGGCGACGGTCTTGTTATCAGCAAAGCATTCTTTGATGCAACATTCAAAAATGTAAAAACAAAAGTTCAGCGTCTGGCAATTTGCGAAGGTATCAAAGGTATCGAAGGCAAAGCAGCAAAAGCTCTTACAAACCTTGAAGAACTTTATACATCTGACAGAGGCCAGGGCGAAAGAAAATTTGCACCTCTCACACTTGCAGAGGGCGAATTTGCAGGTCTTAAAAAACTTAACAATATCAGCACATTGGAAACCAATATCGGTGCAGAAGCATTTAAAGGCTGTACAGGTCTTGAATGGATTAATATAAACGATATGGTTGAAAAATGGCATAGCGACGACCCTGACAGCGTTGAAAACGTGCCTTGCTACATCGGCGACAACGCATTCAGCGGATGTACAAAACTCAGCCAGGTTTGGATGGATGGTAACTTTGTGGTTGGTGAAACACCATTTAAAGGCTGTTCCAAGCTTACAAGCTTTGGTCACTACGACTTTGGCGATTTCAGCATCAGCTACAGCGGTTCCTATCGTGAAGAACTCCGCCGTGATGAATTGGGCAATGAATGGAAAGAACACATTCAGTACATCCCTGCAAACCTTCTCAGCGGTTCTTCCGTTAAAACAGCACATCTCTACGATATCAACGTTGTTGAAAGCGGCGCATTCAAAGGCTGTACAGCACTTACAAAAGTATCCTTCAACGACAGAATTCAGACAATTGAAGACAGCGCATTCAGCGGCTGCAACAACATCAAAACTGTTGAATACAGCAAAGGTCTTGGTCAGTGGTACGAAAACGTATACGTTGGCAAAGACAACGGCACACTCAACAAGCTTGTTGTAGAATCCGACAATGTTTATGTAATGGACGAAGGCTTTATCGATGCAGAAGGCAGAGAAGACGAATATGCAGTAAAATATACTGTTTACTCTGACAGAACAATGTACATCGAAGGCTCCGGCGCAATTATGGACTTTGAACTGGAACAGGATATTGACCATATATATGAAGATGATAATGGTGATATTCATGAGGTATACAGATATTATGTTGACAGTTCAATGCACAAATGGCGTTACTTTGTAGACGAAATCTACATTATGCCTGGTGTAACTCACATCGGTAACTATGCATTCTACGGCTTTGACCGTGCATACGGTGTAACACTTGCACAGACAGGTATGGTTGATACAACAATAGGCGAAGGCGCATTTGCAGAAATGGGCGGTCTGTGCGTATTCAACATGCCAATGACAGTGTTCTATCTTGCTGACAACACATTTGAAAACAGCGGCATATACAATGGTCTGGAAATCAGATATGCAGGCGAAGAATCTGCATTGTGGAATGTAGAAAGTGACAATATTGATGTTGTACATACAACATACATCGTTGAAGACAATATAGGCGGCTTAGAAACAGAAGAAGCTCGTGTTGAATTCCAGGACGAATTTGGCAACAATGGCAACGATATTGTATACCTGCCTGGTATCACAGTTACAGTACGTGCTTATAAAGTGACATCTTATGGTGACGAGTTCATCCCTGAATTCTTCATGCTTGGCGGCAAAAAACTTGATGCACGCTATGTGGAAAACGATGTTAACGGCGACACATACATCGAAGCAGACTTTATAGTTGGCAACCACTATGATGAAGCAGAAATGTATCTGCACACACGCTATAACAACTCTTACATTGCCGGTATGGAAAAATCCGGTGAAATAGGCGAAAATATAACCTGGGAATATGATGACGGTGTGCTTGTTATCAGCGGTACAGGCGCATTGCCGGACTACGAAGGTCACTACGTTGAATCCGAAGCACCATGGTTTGGCCTTGATATCTGCACATTGATTATCAAAGAAGGCATCACTGCTATCGGCGACAGCAACTTCCAGTGGATGTACCTTAACAAACTTGTTCTTCCATCTACACTCAAGACAATTGGCAACTTCAACTTCTACTGTCTTGAAGCTGAAGAACTTGTATTCCCTGCAAACCTCACATCAATCGGCACAGACTGTTTCAACGAAATATCTGTAGACCGCATTGTATTTAACAATAAACTTACAACAATCGGCAGAGAATCCTTCCAGAATATGTATGTCCATACATTTGGCGAAGTTGTTGGTGATGAAGTTGTGCGCAACTATCTTGACATCACAATTCCTGCAAGCGTAACATTCATCGGCGAAGGCGCATTTACAGGTGCCGGCGTAGAAAGAGATTACTGGGACGATTATACTGGAGAATATATCGACAGCTTCCCAAGTGCTCTGCGCTCCATCAAAGTTGACCCTGCAAACCCTTATTACAAGGTTGAAAACGGCGCTCTGATGACAAAAGACGGCAAGATGTTTATCGCACTGCCTGCAGCAGCAAAAGTTCATTATGGTCAGTATATCCCTGCAGAACAGGAAAGCTGGCAGGATGGCGAATGTGACGGTATCTACACAGTGCCTTACGGTGTAGAAACAATGGGCTTCCGTGCACTCAGCGGTCATCCGCTTATCACAGGTGTAAACCTGCCTGAAACACTCAAAACAATAAATGCAAAAGCATTCAGCACTCTCAAAGGTCTTACACACATCGTATTACCTGACAGCCTTGAAAAAATTGGCGATCAGGCATTTGAAGAATGCTGCAACCTTTCTGCAATAAGCATGGGTAAAAACCTTGAAGAAATCGGTTATGATGTATTCTGGTGCTGTGAAAACCTTGCACAGATTGATGTGAAGGCAGAAAACGAAAATATTAAGTCTGAAAATGGATTTATCATCGAAAACGGCACACTTATTGCTATAACAAAAGATGTGAAAGGCAATATCATTATTCCATCTTCTGTAAAAACAATTGCAGGCTTTGTATTTGCTGACAGAGATGATATTACAGGCATTCAGATTCCGGCATCTGTAACAAACATCGACCATGATGCATTCTATGCATGTTATGGCCTCAGAAAAATTATTGTTCCGGATTCTGTAAAAACTGTTGGTATGTGGGCATTTGACGCAGAAACAGAGTCAATGCTCCAGATTTACTACACAGGTACAGAAGAACAGTGGAACAAACTTATCGGTGAAAATCCGGAAGAAATCTTTGATAATCAGGAATACGTTCTTGAATATTGGAAACCATCTATTGAAATCAATGTTGATAAACGTCTGACAGAAGATGAATACATCCCTGTTGCTTATGTAAATGACGAAGCAATAACAGACACAGCAGACCCTGTGGTTCTCTTTGTAGAACATCCGTCTGCAATGTACAGCGTAACTGCAAACATCATAAATACAAACCCAATCTTCAACGACAGTGATATAACAGCAACACCTGTAAATGTTTACTCCACAAACGAGGATGTTGTATTTGTTAACCGGGTTGTTGACGAAGAAGGCAATGTAAAAGCTGACCACTATTATGTATCCGTAATCGGCGGCGGCAAAGCTGACCTTGTATTTGAAAGTGCAGTTGACCCATCTGTTAACTACACAGTAGAATACGAAGTTAAACAGATGTCCTACCGTCCTGAAATTTCCGTAGCAAGCGACAAGATTACAGAATACGGCAGTTACATAGTTATACCAAGAACAGACAAAAAACAGACAATCAAGTCTTCAATAGTATGGGATGGCGAAAAATGGCCAAAAGGTACATACCATTACGAAATTGACGTGACAAGCGGCGAAAGCATTTTTGAAGACCAAGCAGTATGGAATGAAGAAACATCCAGTTACGAAATAGTTAAAGGCGTTCCAAGACCGACAGTTGATGCAAACGGTACAATCACAATACCAAAATATACAAAAGCTGAGCTTGCCAGATTTGAACAGTTCAATGAAACTGTAATATTTGAACTTGATCTCTGGCTTGAAGATCCAACAGGCGAAATCACCGACGAATCTTTCAGATCTTCCAAGAGATTTATTATCTACCCACAGAGCGTAAAAGGTATTGACGTAGCAGTATCTATGCCGGTTGACGAATACGGAAATTTTGAAGATTATCTTGGCGAAGGGGCAAACCAAGCAGGCAAGACAATCATCATGGATGCTCATGCAGGCGACACAGTACGTTATATCAGTGTAGATGCAACAAACTGGGAACTTGCATATAACATCTTCACATTCTCTGCAAGCGCAAGTGATTGCTTCGAGGTTATCCCAAGAGGTGATGGAAATGCTGCAATGGTTAAACTGCTCAACGGCAACAGCGGCAGCGTTAAAGTAACAATCAAATCTGTTGACGGTGCAAAATCCACAACAGTAACATTCAAAACAGGCACAGCAGTTGAAAGCCTTAAAGTAACATCCAATGCACCATTTGTTGGCACAGAAATGGATGTTGACACACCTGTTGACGTTTACACAATTGCAAGCGGAAAATCTGCAAAACACACAGCAACAGTTACACCATCCAACGCAACAACAAAAGGCGTAAAATGGTATGCTGAAGCATTCAGCCCTGACGACGATATGACTGAAGAAGAATATGCAGAACTTGCAAAACTTGTTACAATCAGCAGCAAGGGCGAACTTAAAGTTAACAAAGCTGTTCCAGGCGGCACACGTATTGTAGTATGGGCCGAAACAACAGATGGCACAGGCATCGAAGACTATGTATACTACCTTGTAACAGAACCTGCACAGGGTGTTTATGTAGGTACAGCCCAAAATGCAACTGTTGCAGGTCTTGCAGTTAAAGGTCATACAGTTGTTGTTGGCGAAGAAGACTACAATGATGGTTATGTAACAGGCACACTTTATGCAGCACCTTATGTTGTAACAGCAGAAGATGCAGACGGCAATATAAAAGGAATTGCAACAAATAAAGTTGCTCCATCTGTAAACTGGACAGTTAAGAAAGTTAAGAAGAACGATATTTCCAAATATGTAACTATCGTTCCAAATCAGATTGTGGGCGGCGAAGAAGAAATTGCAAAAGTTGACTTCCGCGTTGACGGTCCTCGCAGCGGCAGCTTCATCATCTGTGCAACAGCAGCAGACGGCAGCGGCAAGAAACTGGAATACACAGTAACAGTTGTTACAGAACAGTATGCAATTGATATGACAGCACCTAAGGGCGTTGGCGTAACAGGCAACAAATGGGTGCTTACAGCATCTTCCAAAGGTGTGACACTTAAACCAACAATCGAGTGGAACAACGGTCAGAGCAAACCATCTGATACAAAATACGAAATACTGCTTGACGGCGAAGTTATCTCCACAAGCTACAAGTTTAAAAATGCAGATGCAGGCACACATTCTTATATAGTAAGAAGTGTTGCTGACCCTGATGATATCAAGAAAACAGTTGTACTTGAAGTTGTGGCTTCCAGCGATATCTACCTTGGCAGTCTTGACCTGATGCTTCCTGACACAATAACATGCAACGAAATCAGCGAAGAACATATTGCTGAAGTTGGTGCAGACAAAGAATATGTTGTTGCAGCAGGTGCAAAAGTAGAACTTATCCAGTTCTTCAACGGTATCAAGACAACCAAGACAAAAGCTGAAAAACAGTGGTTTGTTAACGGTGAAGAAATTACAGGCATCACATCCAAAACAAAACCAATCAGCACAAAAGACAATAAACACTACTTCACAGTTCCTGCAGATGCAGAAACCATTAAGCTGACATGCGTTTACGGCAACGGTGTTGATAACCCAATCAGCGACAGCATCATCATCCGAGTTGTGGAAAAAGCAGAAGACATTCAGTTTGTTAAAGACGGTGTTCAGATCAGTGCTATGAAGAACTATCTCAACCCTGACCTTGGCACAGTAACATTCAACGTTACAACAGCAAACGAAAATGCAACATGCACAGACTTTACTGTAACATCCAGCAATGCTAAACTGCTCAAGATTGAAAAGACTGAAGACGGAGAATTTGAAGTTACACCACTTGGTGTTGGCAAAGTTAACGTGACAGTCAAAGCAAACGACGGCAGCGGTGCAAGCAAGGTTTACAAAAATGTTCAGATTGGCAAGGTTGAATCCCCTGTAACAAGCATTACAACAGCAGCCAAATCCATCTATGTGGATACAGACAAAGCAGTTGCAATGACATTTGCACTCAATGCAACAGGTAAACCTGCAACAATGAACGAAAAAGCGGATATGCTGTGGACATCTTCCAACGAAGATATCCTCACAGTTGACTGGACAGGTACAAACGAAGATTACATTACAAAATCCACAACAAGCAAAGGCAAAACAACAAATTACTGGGCAAGTGAAGGTACACTTACACTTGTACCTGGCTTCAAGACAGGTAAAGTAACAGTAACAGGTAAAGCACTGGACGGCAGCAACAAGACAGTTAAACTTACTGTAACAGTGGCAGCAAACAGCGATACCGAAACACTGGATATCAATGTACCGGCAGGCACAGCTATCGAAAACAACGGCTATCCAATCCTTGCATGGGGCAAATCCATCAAACTGCAGCCAACATTCAATAAAGGTGCTAAAAACACAACAGTTAAATACACAGTGGAAGCTGTTGAACCTGAATACGAGACCAATGATATGGGCGAAGAAGTGCTTACAGGTTTCAACAAAACAGGCGAAGATGTAAGCGGCATCACATTCAGTGGTTCCACAATCAAAGCTGCAGCAGCAGGCAAAAAACTGCAGACACCTTACAGCGGATGGGTAAAAGTTACAGCAACACTTAACCACGAAGTATATGTTAACGGTGTAGAAAACAACCCTGTTGAAATTACAGACGAACAGTATATCTACGTTGTTAAACCTGTTTCCAAGATTTCTGTAGCACAGCTTACTATCAGCAAAGGCAAATATAAGACTAAAGAAGTTACATCTGTAAAAGCAAAAGCAGGTGAAGAACTCAACTTTGAACAGTCCCCATATGTATTTGCAGTAAATTACAAGGAATACAGCACATATACAAAAGACAGTGCAACATTCGGCGATATTTCCTGGACATCCAGCAATACAGCAATTGCAACAGTTGACCAGGATGGTAATGTTACAATTTCTGAAAATGCAAAGAACAAGAGCACTGTAACAATCAAAGCAGTTGCACAGGACGGCACAAAAGTTGCCAAATCCATTAAAATTACAATTACAAAATAATTGATGATTTTAATAACAGCGATAGCTGCAGTATTGTAAATTTATGGCAGAAAACTCCCGACACATTATGTGCCGGGAGTTTTTGTTTATATCTTGAATATATTATTTGCCACCCTAAATTTTCGGCGGATATTTTTGTTTTGCATAAATAAATTATTGTTGTATACTTAATATATACCAATTTTCTCCATAAAGGAGTTTTAATTATGAAAACAAAACTGTCTTCAAAATTCTGGCTGGCACTTGTGCTGTGCAGTCTCACAGGGCAGGTTGCCTGGGTTGTGGAAAATATGTATCTCAACGTATTTATCTACAAAATGTTCGCCGCCTCTGCCGCTGATATTTCCCTTATGGTTTCGGCCTCTGCCGTTGCCGCAACGGTGACCACCGTGTTTATGGGGGCTTTATCTGACAAGGTTGGCAGGCGCAAAATATTTATCTGCTCGGGGTACATACTGTGGGGTATATCCATCTTCTGTTTTGCTCTCATCCGCACCGACGTATTGGGTACAATATTTCCTATGGTGACAAGTGCTGCTTCACTGGGTGTAAGCCTGACCATTATATTTGACTGTGTTATGACATTTTTCGGGTCTACCGCCAACGATGCTGCTTTCAACGCCTGGGTAACCGACAGTACCGACAGCACAAACCGCGGTGCCGCCGAGGGTATAAACAGCATGATGCCGCTGGTTTCCATTCTTGTGGTATTTGGCGGTTTTATGGCTTTTGACCTTGACAGGCAGGAAAGCTGGACTGCAATTTTTATAATTATCGGTACAGCTGTATTGCTTATCGGTGTAGCAGCCATATTCCTTGTAAAAGATGTTCCAATTGAAAAATCTGCTGACGGTTATATTCCCAATGTTATTTACGGCTTCCGTCCATCAACAATGAAGGCAAACAGAGAGCTTTATGCAACCCTTTTCACCTTTATTGTTTTCAATATTTCCATACAGATTTATATGCCTTATCTTATCATCTACTACGAAGTAAGTCTGGCACTCTCAAACTATGTGCTCATTATGGCACCTGCCATTATCATTGCAGCAATCTTTACTGCATTCTGGGGCAAGGCATATGACAAAAAAGGCTTTGGTTATTCTGCAACAGTGGCACTTTTCAGTCTTGCGGCAGGTTTTGCCGTGCTTTATCTGTGCCGCAGCACAGCCCTTGTTTTTGTGGGCAGTTTGCTGATGATGTGCGGTTACTTAAGCGGTATGGCGGTGTTTGGCGCAAGAATCCGTGATTTCACTCCTGAGGGATATGCAGGCAGACTGCAGGGAATAAGGATTTTCAGTCAGGTGCTTGTGCCTGGTGTGGTTGGTCCTTTTATCGGCAAAACAATTCTTGCCAATGCAGAAATGATTGTCAACAACGACGGCACTGCAAGCTTTGTGCCTGATGCAAACATATTCCTTGGTGCATTGGTTGTTCTTGTGCCTGTTATTGTTGCGGTAATGATGGGCAAAAAGAAAAAAGCATAATAAAAACAGTATATAAAACAAATGTCATTCTGAAAATTTCTCCGAAGAACCTGCCGTATCTGTCAGACAGTGATATTCTTCGACACTTTTCAGAATGACATTTTTATTATGTTGGCATACCACTTACAAAAATACCTCCTGACAGACTGCCAGGAGGTTTGTGTTTTTATAGTTTATATTTTATGCAGCAGGCTGAACATCATCTGTGTTTTCCACAGTCTGTACAGCGCCGGACATTTCTATGGTTTCCACCATTTCGTCAGCAATTACAGCAATATAGCTTTTGCCAACATTAATCTGTATTGGTTCTCCTTCAAGGTCTGTGATAATCAGCGGATTTTCAGGCTCGCCTTTCTGCCACAGTACAGGGATGTATTTACCGCCGTAGAAGTAATAGCCTTCACCGCCCTGTGTCATATCAAATGCAGTACAGAGACCGTCCGGATAAAGCACTACAGCTGTGTTGAGCAACAGGAAATTGTCAAAGCTCAGCTGAACATTGTTGTGTTCGTCAAAGTGAGGCACGCCAAACTGGCTTTTGTAATATTTGTTTGTTGCAGCGTCATAGTGCATTGTTGTGTCTGCATAATCTGAAAAACGGAAAGAAATTTCGGTAGCGTCCATACCGTTGTCCAAAGTAACAGGGGCTTCGCGGTAATCTGCAAAGTTGAGGGCAGGATACAGATTGCCTTTTGTGTTTATGCCGGTTGCTTCAATGCCGTTGCGGATAAGGTCAGGCTCGGTAAACCAGCAGTGTTCGTGAGCATAGGTTTTGGCACGGGTTTCGTCATAGTCAAAACTGCTTACGCCAAGATAAAGCCCGTCAATGTTCTGATAATGGTAGAAATTGAGCATTTCGTTGGCATAGATACTGGTGCCGATATGCACATAGATTGCATTGAGCGGCAGCATAAACTGCACAAACTGGTCACGGGCGCTGCGCACAGGACCAAGGCGCTGTATATCGTCCAGATTGTCAAACACGGCCATAAGGCGTGTTATACCGCCTTCGGTAACCATTTCGTAGATGATGTCAGCATCTGCTGTGCCATACTGCGGCTGTGCATATTTGCTGTTGTCAATCATTACTGCAACAGGGCGCTGGGTATTGTCACTGCCCTTGAGTTCTTCGCCTGTGATATAGTTGTATTCGCGTTCTTCAACGATTGTTGGCTGGTTTTCTTCTGTTTCTGTTTCTGAGTTGCTGCCGCAGCCCGAAAAGCTGAGCAGTAAGGAACACACCAGCAATAATGATATTAACTTTTTGATAATAAAACCTCCCTTGCGGATTATTCTTTGCCAAGCAGCGTTGCAGCGGCAAAGCCCAGAACAGCAGTAACAGCAGATACAATAAATGCAGAGAATGGGATAGCACCGCTGTAAGAGCCGTAAGCAATAGGGTCAAGGAAAATGCCGATTAAGCTGCCAAAAATAAGGCCAAGAATGATATAGTAAGTTTCTGTGTGGTATTTTGCCATAAGAAACTCGATAGCTTTGGAAATAAGGATTGCACCAAGAATCATACCAACGCCCAAAGGTGCACAGAATTTGATGATGCTTACAAGAATTGTCATATCAAATGTAAGCAAAAAGTCCTTTACCATTGCAACATAGCCGATAACAACGTTGTAAAGGCCCATAAGCACAAGCATAAATGAACCGCTGATACCCGGAACAATCATAGCTGCAGAAGCAACAGCGCCGCCAAATAATGCCTTGATCATAAGGCCGGCAGAAACTGCACCAACTACGGCTGTGCCGCCCTCTGCGGTTTTAAAGGTTGAAAGGAAAATTACCAGTGCAAAAGCAAGAATTGTATATATCATATAGTTCTTGTCACTTTTGCCCACGGGACGTTTGCTTTTTGCCATACCATAGATAAGTGGCAGACTGCCTGCTACAAGGCCTGCAAAGAATGCACAGGTTGGCAGGGAGTAGTTTTCAAGGCAGAAATCAATAAGCACCGAGAATGCCAGCACGCCCACGCCGGCACCTGCAAGCAAAGGAAGAAGAAACATAAGATGCTTTTTGATATCTTTTGTAAAATGGTTGATGGCATCAATCATACGGTCAAAAATATGTAATACAACAGCAATTGTGCCGCCGCTTACACCAGGGATAACGTTTGCAACACCGATGATTATGCCTTTTAAAAATAGCATAATATAATTCATAATAACAATTAACCTCTGTAAAATGTACACAAATAAAATTGAGCATATATATACAAATAACAGTATATCACAAACACTTTGAATTATACAAGTGAAATAATGCTGAACATTGTAAAAAGTGATATATATAAAGGCAAATAATTGGTGAAAATCACATAAATGAAGGCCGTTTTTTGCAATGTAAAATTTTACTTTTAACTTTACAAATACAGTATAAATATAGTAATATAGTAGACAAGATAATACTTTTATGACAATATTAAGGTAGTGTCATAAAAACGATAAATCGGGAGAAAAAATATGAAAAGATTTATAACACTTATGCTGGCAGTGCTTATGTCACTTTCAATGCTTACAGCATGCGGCGGTGACAGCCCGGCAGCAGAACCTACACCGGAGCCAACTCCTACACCAAGAATGTATTTCCCAAATCCGTTTACAGGTGAGGCTAAAACAGCAAACTATCCTGACGGTCAGCGCGCAGTTGCAGTTATGGTAAACAACATTTCCGCATGCCGTCCGCAGAGCGGTCTTTCCCAGGCTTCCATCCTTATCGAAACAAAGGTAGAAGGCGGTATCACACGCTTTGTTGCACTTTTTGAAGACTATAAAAACCTTGATGACGTAGGTCCTGTACGTTCCGGCCGTGACCAGTTCTGGCAGCTTGTTATGCCATATGACGTGCTTTACTGCCACATCGGACGCAGTGCAATCACACAGACATACATTGACACATTTGAATACAACGACCGTGACCTTGACGGCAACGCACTCAGCTTTATCTATCGCCGCAACCGTCCTGGCAAAGCTACAGAACATACAGCTTACACAAATGCAGAACTGCTTCAGGAAGCAATCGACAAGGGCGGTTACGACATGAGCTTTACATATGACGAACCAATCTGGGACTTTGTTGACTACGATATCGTTCCTGGCGGCAAACGCGAACTCAACGGCAGCGAACCTGGCCCTGCAGACCAGATTCAGATTGTTCATTCCCAGGCATACCGCACATACTTCCAGTATGATAAAGCAAGCGGCAAATGGCTTATGAGCCAGTACAACGGCACAAAAGGCGTTGTAGAACCTACAGTTGACGAAAACAACGGCAAACAGCTTGCATTTGACAACGTATTTGTACTTGTTGCAGACATCACAACATATCCGTATCCGGGCGGCAACCCAAAAGGTGACCCTAACTATCAGAAGCTTGATTTGTCCTACGGTGACAAAGGTATCTACTTCTCCGGCGAAGGCTACGAACGTATCCGCTGGTTCAAGGGCGGTGCACCTGATGCTCTCAGATTTACAGACCGTGATGAAAAACCAATCGAAATCAACTGCGGCAAGACATACATTGCATTTGTTGACAGTGACGAATGGGATAAATTCAAATGGGCTTACACACCTGCAGGCGAATCCATCGAAGTTGACACAAGCAGCATCGGTGTTGTGGCAGAATCCGAAAGTGAATTTGAATAAAATATAATACAAAACTGATGGTCATTCGGTGACATCACATTAAAAAACAAACATCCCCAACATCATAAGAACAATGGTGTTGGGGAATTTTTATTAAGTTAAGCCAATCACGGAATTGGAGAGTTGATACAATAAATCAAAATGTCATTCTGAGCGCAGCGAAGAATCCCATTGTTTCATCAAACCGGGAGATTCTTCGGCATAAATGCCTCAGAATGACATATTTTTTGTTAACCTGACTGCATTGGGTATTGATGATGTATTTTGTCTGTTTTCTGCACAAAAAAACTCCGCAGAATTTGCGGAGTAAATTTTTATCATTTTGTCACAACATCTTCTGCAGATTTGATAACATTGAAAAAGCCTGTGGAATGCTGCGGATAATCTTTTGCAATGGTTTCGCCGGTCATTTCAAAGCAGTCCTTGTCAACCTGCTTGTCACGCAGAAGCTCGTTTATATCGGTGCACAGTTTAATCTGTGCTGCTGTTGTGTGGCCTTCAAAAACCTCGGGTTTAATATTAAAAAGGTTCTGTGTGTTGTTTTTGTTGCTGGAATACATAATGCGGAACACCTTGTATATAGACATGGAGATGTAATCGCTTACTTTTGTTGTCAATTCCTTATTGCCACACTGTGCCAGTTTGTCGTATAATATATTAAGACTGGAAAATATAAGGCGCTTGTTCATGGTTGGCAGCACACTGCCTGTGAACTTGGAGTCTTTTGTGGAGTTGTCTGCAGGCAGGTCATCAACAGAGATAACGGTACCTGTTCTGTCAGCAGTTCTGCCAAGAAGATAATCGCTGGAAACGTTGTAATAGTCGCAAAGACGCACCAGAAAATCCAGCCCGCATTCTCTCAGGCCTTTTTCGTAATGGCTTAAAAGTGCCTGGCTGATACCAAGGTCCATAGCTACCTGTTTTTGTGTTATTCCCCGTTCTTTGCGCAATAAAGTGATGATACGACTGAAGTTGTTCATTTCATTTCCGCTTTCATAATTTTTTACTGTCTGTAAATTATATAATAAAAAAAACACATTGTAAATAGCAAAAAAATATCTTATATAACAAAATAGTGGAGGAAACTACAAAATGCTTACATATAAATTGCACCTTATCCGACATGGTCTGACATCAGGCAACACCGAAAGCCGTTATGTTGGCGGCGGTACAGATGAAAGCCTGTGTCAGCTTGGCATAGACAGCCTTAACTTTTTAAAGGATAACTACAGTTATCCAAAGGTGGAAAAGGTGTACACCAGCCCGATGAAACGTGCTGTTGAAACCTGCGAAATTATCTATCCTGACTGTGACTATACAGCGGTGGATAACCTTAAAGAATGCAATTTCGGCGAATTTGAAAACAAATCTTTTGCCGAACTCAGCAACAATATCCGCTTTTCCTACTGGCTTAAGCACCAGAGCGAATTTGTGCCCGAAGGCGGCGAAAGCAATCAGGAATTTGCACAGCGCTGTGCCGACGGGCTTAATCAGGTGTTTATGGATATGATGAAAAACAATATCCACGAGGCAGCCTGCATCTGCCACGGCGGTGTTATGGCCTTGCTGCTGGGCATGTATGCCTATCCGCAGAAACCTTTCCACGAATGGACAAGCGATTCGGGCTGCGGATTTACTGTTGCAACCAACACACAGCTGTGGACACGTGACAATGTTATGGAAGCTGTTGACATTCTGCCGCTTGGCTGGGGCGAAGTTATAAAACAGGCCAACGAAGCAAACACAAACAAATAAACCGAAAGAGATTGTATATGACCAAAACAAAAGCTAAAAACAGAATAGAGTGGATAGACGCAATGCGTGCTGTGGCCATTGTTATGGTTTTGCTTAGCCATTATGATGGCGGCAGACTGTCTGTTTTTGCAAACCGCAGCTGTGTGCAGATGTTTTTCTTTATCAGCGGCATATTTGCCTTTGGCGGCAGATATACCCTGCCGCAGTATGTAAAAAAACAGGCACAGAGTCTGCTTGTGCCTTACGGCATTTTTGCGGCTGTAAATATAGCTTTTTATTTTGTGTTCAACCCTTCAACAGATGCAAAAGAACTGCTTGGCTATGGGGTCAACTTTATTTTTGCACGCCGCAACGAAGTTATGGTAGCGGCAATGTGGTTTTTGCCCTGCCTGTTTTTTACAAGCGTAGTGTACAAAGCAATTGTGGTGCTGCTTAAAAAACAAAGATATATTGTGCCGCTGTGTTTTGCGGTAAGCGCAGTTTTCAAGCTGTGGTTTGAAGCACCTGTATATGTGTTTTCCATAAATCAGGGGTTTAAATATCTTATATATATTGCTCTTGGCGGCCTTATTGCTCCTTATTTTAAAAGGATAAAAAAAGCCTGGAAACGTCTGCCGCAAAGTTACCGCAATGTGGGCATGGTGCTTTTTGCAGCTGACTGTGTTTATATTATGCGGCTGTATACCAAAGGCTATGTTTTCTGGCCACTGGCAATCTGGGCACTGTCACTTGTTTATTTTATCAATGTGGTTATGTGCATTGTGTTTGTACTGGTGCTGGCGATGCTGCTGGAAAAAATCAGACCTGTTGTGTGGATAGGGCAGAACACCCTTGGCTTCTGCTGTCTTGAAAACATAAACCGTGCACTGCTCAACACAGCAATGTCGGTTGTGGGTTTTGGCTTTGTGCCTGACAGCGAAATAAAAGCATTTGCGCACGTTGCCGGTGCTATGTGCATAGGCTGTGTAATTATATGGATTATCAACAGATTCTGCCCGCAGATTTTGGGAAAAAGAAAATAAAATAGAATTACCATAAACAGATAAAGGCACAGTGATGTAGCTGTGCCTTTTGTTGTACAGAAAATATTGTTGTGGTATATTATAGTCAGTAAGAAAAATTTGAATTTGTAGGTGAACAGATGAGAAAACAGATTGCAAACATAATAACAAGCAGTCGAATTTTGTGTAGTATTTGTTTTTTGCTCTGTCCTGTCTTTTCCGTTGCTTTTTATATTATGTATCTGTTCTGTGGAATTTCAGATATGGTGGACGGAACAATTGCAAGGAAAACAAAGTCTGTTAGTGAAACAGGAGCAAGATTAGATACTGTTGCAGACATTGTATTTGTAGCAGTGTGTTTTGTGAAAATTCTACCACTAATACAATTTCCTACTTGGTTATGGATTTGGATTATTGTTATAGCAACCATTAAAATAGGGAATGTTGTTTGGGGATTGATTTGTAACAAAAAGTTGGTATCCATGCATACCATTTTGAATAAAGTCACGGGATTTTTACTGTTTCTTTTTCCTTTGACACTCAGTTTTATTGAACCAATGTATAGTTCTGTGATAGTGTGTTCCTTGGCAACGGTGTCAGCAATCAATGAAGTATATTATACAAGAATGGATAGAGAAATCTTTTAACAAGCAAATTTCGATTTGTAAAACGATTAGATAAACTTGAAGTTTACAGCGTGATGTTTAACTGACGAGGAGGATTAAAATTGGGAAATGATATATTGAAATTTAAATGTAGTGGAATAGATGTACAAGGTAAATTCATTCTTGAGTATACAGGGTATGGTCCCAATATATCGCCTGAGTTTGTTGTTGAGAATCTTTCTCCAAATGCAAAAACCATAGCAATTACTTTGGAAGATTTGAGCCATC
>JAFSAW010000108.1 GCA_017442085.1 Oscillospiraceae bacterium
CAAGCCTGCCAACAACCTTGAAGCACCTGTGACAGAAGTGCCTATGAAATATGTAAAGGACACTGACAATCTGCTTTTGTACCCTGAAACAGAGGTTTACAGCGTTTTGCCAAACAATGTGGATGAATCCAGCTTTCAAAAGATTTACAACCTGCCGGAAGAAGTTTATGCCCCGATAAATGCAGGGGATGTAATCGGCACAGTAAGCTATTACATTGCAGGTGACCTTGTGGGCACCACAGACCTTGTGGCAGCACAAAGCTATGAGCGCGATTTTGTTATCTATCTTGTGGAAAAGGCACAGGAAATCATCAGCAGCCTTTACTTTAAAGTTGTGCTGGCAGTTACTCTGGTCATTTTTGGTCTCATAGCATTATATGTTTATCATCACGCCAAAAAGGCAGAAAAAATGCAGAAAATCCACAGAGGCAGATAATTTTTTAATATAACTTTAGCAACAATCAAATATCTCGGGCGTTTAAATTCAATCAGTTTACAACTCACTTTACAACACACCAACAACACAGAAAGAATTTAACAATGACCAAAATCTACATCATCCTCAGCCAATCCAATACCATACTGGCAAGAATTGTGCAGCTTTACACCCGAAAAAAATACAGTCATGCAGCCCTTGCGCTGGATGACTCCCTTGATAAAATCTATTCCTTTGGCAGGTGGTATCCACGGCTTATGCTGCCTGCAGGTTTTATAACCGAACACCGTGGCAAAGGCTTTTTTGACCTGTTTCCTCAAACAGCAATCTGTGTGCTGGAGGTTTCAGTCAGCGATGCACAGCTTTCTGATATAAAGGGAAAGCTGATACCCTTTGTGCAGCAGCCAAACAAATATCTTTATGATGTTGCATCCCTGCCGGTAATGATGTTCGGTAAAAGCTTTAAAAGGAAAAACAGATATGTATGCTCCAGCTTTGTGGCATACATTCTGGACAACTGCCTTGACTTCAAGACAGAGTATTCGTTGGTTTATCCTCAGGATTTCTTTCACCTGGGTTTAAAGAAAGTATATGAAGGAGAAGTACAGTACTATGGCAAAAAACAGCTTTCATGTTGAAGACCCCCGCAATTTATCAATTTTAACTGACTTTTATGAACTCACAATGGCAAACGGCGTGTTCAAAAGCGATAAGCGTGACATTGTGTGTGTTTATGACGTGTTTTTCCGCAAGGTGCCGGACAACGGCGGTTTTGCTATCTTCTGCGGTCTGGAGCAGGCAATAGATTATCTTGAAAATCTGTCCTTTACCGACAAGGATATTGAATATCTCCGCAGCAGAAAGCTTTTCAGCGAAGAATTTTTGCAGTATCTGAGAGATTTTAAATTTGAATGCAATGTCTGGGCAATGGAAGAAGGCACACCTGTGTTCCCAAAGGAACCATCCTTTGTGGTGGAAGGCCCTGCAATTCAGGCACAGCTGCTTGAAACTGCACTGCTTATCCTTTTAAATCATCAGACACTTATTGCCACCAAGGCAAACCGCATTGTACGCAGTGCAATGGGCCGTCCTGTGCAGGAATTCGGTGCACGCAGAGCCCAGGGTGTTGACGCTGCAAACTACGGCACACGCGCCTGCTACATCGGCGGCTGTGTTTCCTCCTCCAACACAATGATGGAACGTGATATGGGCATTCCTGCAGGCGGCACAATGGCACACGCATGGGTGCAGATGTTCCCAAATGAATACGAAGCATTCAAGACATTTGCAGAAAAATATCCTGACAGCACAGTGCTGCTGATTGATACATACAACGTGCTTAAAAGCGGCATTCCAAACGCTATCAAGGTGTTTGACGAAGTGCTTAAGCCAATGGGCAAACGCCCTGTAGGCGTGCGCATTGACAGTGGCGACATTGCTTACCTTTCCAAACAGGCAAGAATTATGCTGGACGAAGCAGGCTATCCTGACTGCAAGATTGTGGCTTCCAACAGCCTTGACGAATACATTATCCGCGATTTGCTGATAAACGATGCAAAAATCGACAGTTTTGGCGTTGGCGAATGTATGATTACAAGCAAGACAACACCTGTGCTTGGCGGTGTGTACAAGCTGACAGCAGTCAAAAAAGAAGACGGCAGCTACGAGCCAAAAATCAAAATCAGCGCAAGTATCGAAAAAATCACCCTGCCATACAAAAAGCAGGTTTACCGCATCTATGACAAGGCAACAGGCAAGGCAACTGCCGACTATATCTCCATCTGGGACGAAAACGTTGACCTTGAACCAAAGGAAATGACAATTTTCAGCCCTACAGAGCCATGGAAACGTCAGACACTTGAAAATATCGAGCTTAAACCTCTGCTTGTGCCTGTTTTTGTGGACGGCAAAAAAGTTTACGAAAGCCCGTCCATAGAAGAAATCAAAACATTCTGTGCACAGCAGATTGACACACTGTGGGACGAAGTTAAACGTCTGGAATATCCGCATGTGTACTATGTTGACCTCAGTGAAAAACTGTGGCTGGAACAGATGAGACTGCTTAACGAAAAGCAGAACGGTTAACCTATTGCATAGGTTTGCGCTTTTATTCTTCGCATATTACCGTACTTTCTTTAAAGAAAGTACCAAAGAACGCGGGGGTTGCGATTCCCCCGCACCCCTAAACGCGGAATATGTACCGCAAGGTCGCTGCTGTGTGGCGCTTTCGCAGACAATTCCGTCTGCACCGCGCCGCCGTGTTTGTGCAGCCGGAGCGACAATACATATCAGTTAAAAGGGGGTTCCACCCCCTAAACAACCCCTGGAAATATCCTTTTTTTATAAGGAGACTTATGTCAGAACAAAAAAAGGGCGGGACAAGCCCGCTGGATTTACTTGTATCAATATTTAAATATTCAATAGCCACCTGGGTAAACTTTATCATCTACGGCTCGTCACTTCTGCTGGTGGCCTGGTTTATCCCTGCAGACATATGGGGACAGCTGGATATATTTATATCCACATCCACCCTTATTATGAACATCTGCATTCTGGGCCTTGACCAGAGCTTTATGCGCTTTTTCAACGAGCCCCCAAGCCCATTGGACAAACGCGGTCTGCTTGGCAGCTGCTTTGGCATATCCGCCATCTGCCTTGTGGTGACGGGTGTGTTCTGCTATCTGGTTTGTCCGCAGCAGCTGCTGGGTATCTTTTTCAGCGAAAAGATGCCAAACATCTATGTGGCATACCTTTTTGTAAATGCCTTTATGGCAATGGTGGGCAGATATGTAAACCTTGTTTACCGCATGAGCGGAAGCATAAAGCTGTACACACTGGAAAGTGTGCTGATGCAGTTTTTCACCAAGGTATTCTTCATTTTCGGTGCACTGTTCAGCACCGAACTTAACACCCTTGTGCTGTGGGCAGTGGGCGGTATGAGCGCCTTTGGCCTGCTGTTTCTCTTTGTTATCCGCAAAGATATCACCCTCAGCCCCAGGATGCTGTTTACACAGGCAAACCGTCAGCTGCTGCCATACGGCCTTGCACTTATGCCAACTGCGGTTATGCTGTGGCTCAACAGCCTTTTCAGCAAGGTTTATATTGCCAAAACCATCGGCAACAGCCAGGCAGGCGTGTTCAGTATGGTAAGCACCATAAGCAACGTGGTTGCCATTATTCAGGCAGGCTTTGCAACCTTCTGGAGCGCATTTATCTATGCCAACTATAAAACCGAGCAGGAAAAAATCAAGCAGGTGCACGATTATCTTACCTTTGTTATTGTGGAATTTTTCTGCGTGCTGGTGATTTTTGAAGATATAATCTTCTGGATACTGGGCAGCGAATACGCCGCGGGCAAGGCGGTATTTCCTATTATGGTGCTGGTGCCTGTGTTCCTTATTATCAGCGAAACCACCGTGTACGGCATTTCCATTGCCAAAAAGCCGATTTTTGACACCATTGGCATCGGGCTGTCGGTTGTTACCAACATTCTGTTCTGTTTCCTTCTGGCACCAAAATTCCAGCTTTACGGCGTGTGTCTTGCACTGTGCCTGTCCAACCTTGTGATGTTTGTTTTCCGCACGGTTATTGCACAGAAGCTGTACTGCTCTATACCAAGCTATCTGCGCACCACCGTTGTGTGCTGCATACTGTTTGTGATAACCTTCTTTGGCACCGTATGGGCAGACAGCTTTGCCCTTAAAGCCGCTGCAGGCCTTGTTGGTATGGCGGTTTATGTGGTTATCTACCGCAGCCAGCTTGCAAGCGCTTTTGCCCTTGGCAAAGAGGTGCTGGGAAAATATCTTAAAAAATAGAATATAATAATGCAGAGAGGGATTTTATATGCAGGAATATACCGATATCCGCACCACTCCCCTTAAATTTCACAAATTCTTCTGGAAAATATGGATACCTGTGCAGGTTATTCTTGGTGGCTGGAAATTTGGCACACTGACTGCCGATTTCAGCGCCCTTGATGTATACACCGCCATAGATGCAGTTTATTATCTGCTGAGCGGTGTGCTGTTTGCTGCAGCTATGGGCGGCTTTTTCCGCTGGAAGCGCAGCGCCCTTGTAAGTGTTTTTTTACAGATGGCAGCTAACATAATTTACGTGCTCATTCTGTTTTTTCTTTCCTGTACACATCTGCCAAACGCCGCCAATCTTGCTTTTGGCAGTGTTGCAGGCACCTTTATCCGCTGTATACTTGTAGGTATATACTATTACAAACGCCGCAGGCTTTTTGTAAAGGGCGGCTACACACGGGAACAGATGCAGGCCATCAACAGCGGTGCAGACAACAGCTTTTCAGGCAGTTTGCTGCAGAACAGCGGCAATACACAGCAAAACCATACATACAGCGGAGAAACCCCATTCTGCCCTCACTGCGGAAAACAGCTTGCAAAAAGCACAAATTTCTGCATCTACTGCGGCAGCAGACTGAAATAAGGAGACCAAAATGAAACTTTATGTTGCAAGACACGGCCAGACCGACTGGAACAGCGAAAACCGCGTTTGCGGCAGCACCAACCGCCCACTGACCGACCTTGGCAAAGAACAGGCAAAAGCACTTGCCGAAAATATGAAGGACAAGGGCATTGATGTAATCATTGCTTCACCTATGATGCGCGCCATGCAGACAGCAGGGGCAGTAAGCCTTGCAACGGGCATTCCCGTTATGATGGACGACCGTCTGCGCGAGCACGACTATGGCACTTTTGAAGGCATTGACCGCACAAAAGACGAATACTGGCAGCAGAAATATCAGTTTGCGGCAAAGTTTCCGCAGGGCGAAAGTCTTTTTGACCTTGCACAGCGGGTGTACAATCTGCTTGATGACGTAAAAAAGGCTTACCCCGACAAAACCGTGCTGCTTGTGTGCCACGGGGGAGTAAGCCGTATGATAAAAACCTATTTTGAAGATATGACAAATGATGAGTTTTTCCACTACTCACCGGAAAACGCCTTTGTGGCAGAGTATGAGATGTAAAAATGCAGATTGACGTCCAATGTCATTAAGTTAACAAAAACATGTCATTATGAGAAAAGCAAGTGACGAAGAATCTCTCTGCTTTCTCTCCCTCAGTCAGCTTCGCTGACAGCTCCCTCATCAGAGGGAGCTATATTTTTTATATGCTAAGGTGTTGTGAACACCACCTGCACGCCGATAACAACATATTTTCTTTATTTACAGTTCTATGCTGTCAAAAATTTCTTTTGCGTGGTCGGCAACATATTTTGCAAATTTCTGTGCCGCTTTTGGCAGAGTGTCCCAGTTTTTGTACACAAGGGAGATTGTGCGGCTGTGGTTGCCCTGAATTGGCACAACGGCAAGGTCAAAGCTTACGTCCTTAAGCACCGCCTTGTAAAGCACCGAAATGCCAAGGCCCTTTTTAACCATTGAAATAATGGAATAGTCATCGTACACCTTGTACTGAATATCAGGGGTTACACCCTCCTTGCTGAAAGCATTGAGAATGTTGAGATATTCACCCTCAAAGTGCAGTATAAAAAGCTGGTCTGCCAGCTGTGCAAAGGTGACCGATTTTTCCTTTGCAAGCGGGTGGTCAAGGGGCAGAATTGCCATCATATTGTCGCTGTAAAGGGGCACGTTTTCCAGCTGGGGCGATGCGCCGATGATGGAAAAGCCAAAATCCAGTGTGCCGTCCATAATGCCGTTGTGGGTATCGTTATAGTCGCCCTGCTTTATAACAAACTCCACATTGGGATACTGCTTTTTAAAATCCTTCATACAGTAAGGCAGAATGTGCCTGCCCACCGAGGACAGCGCGCAGATGCTTATGGTGGTGTTTTCCAGCCCCTGCATCTCTCTGCGCTTGTTGGCAAGGCTTTGTTCGGCAAGATATATGCTTTGGATATGGGGCAGATATTCCAGGCCGTCTTTGGTAAGGCTTACACCCTCTTTGCCGCGGTTTATCAAAGTTGCATCCAGCTCTTTTTCCAGCGATTTTACAATCTGGCTTACGGCAGACTGGCTGTAGCCTATTTCGTTTGCCACCCTTGTAAAGTTTTTCTGCTCTGCCACCTTGCAGAACACACCGTATTTTGATATAGTATCCACGTCATCACCCTTTCTTATGAGATGATTATAATTATTAATTTTACTTATGTCAATATCTGGTATATAATATCAATCGTGACACAGCTGTAAGCATAACGGCTGTGCACAGGATACACCTTTTTTAAAGTTAGTACATAACTTTACCCCTCATAAAAAGGAAATTGCAGTGGGAGAAAGCACATACAGAGATGTATGTGCTTTTTCTTTTTACAACAATGATATTGCGGGGGAGTGAAACATGGGGGCAGCGTCCTCAGTATGACAGGCTTTGACGTATGTGATTCCGGGCAGGGCGCTATAGGGGACTGCGTCCCCGATGTACCGTTAAATTTCTCTGTATGCACAGTACATCCGCGGACGGCAGACTGATTAACCTGGGAGATGTTTGGGCGAACGCAGTTCGCCCCTACAAATGTGCAGTTTATCTGCCCTGTTCACTGTCATTCTGAGCACCCATTCTGTCATTCTGAGCACCCATTCTGTCATTCTGAGCACCCATTCTGTCATTCTGAGCACCCATTCTGTCATTCTGAGCACCCATTCTGTCATTCTGAGCACAGCGAAGAATCTCGTGGCTCCCTCTGACGAGGGAGCTGTCAGCCAAGCTGACTGAGGGAGAGAAAAACCGGGAACTTATTCGGCATAAATGCCGCAGAATGACAGCGACAACCGCAAACCTGTCGTCCGGCACTTCGAACAGTGTAGGAGAGGGTCTCTGCGCCCTCCCGCAACACCTGCTGAAATTACGGGAGAGGGCGTAACCCCTCCCCTACGGAAATATCAGATATATATAATAATCCAATAAAACAAACCACCGGCTGTCACGGAGATAACAGCCGGTGGTTTGCTTTGTATATTTTACACTTTTAAGGGGTATTAGTTGCCGCCAAGATATGCCTTTTTAATCTGGTCGCTGGCTTTAAGTTCTTCGCCTGTACCGGTGAGAACCACGCGGCCGCTTTCCAGAACATATGCACGGTCTGCAATGGACAGTGCCATTTCGGCATTCTGTTCAACCAGCAGAATTGTTGTGCCCATCCTGTGAAATTCCTTGATGATATCAAAGATGCCCTGAACCAGAATTGGTGCAAGACCCATTGAAGGTTCGTCCAGAATAAGTAGGTCAGGGTGGCTCATCATAGCACGGCCCATTGCCAGCATCTGCTGTTCGCCGCCGGAGAGTGTGCCTGCAATCTGGTTCTGTCTTTCACGCAGACGAGGGAAGTGGTTGTAAACACTTTCGATATCTTCTGCCATATTGTCGCCTTTTGTGTATGCGCCCATCTCCAGATTTTCCTTAACGGTCATCTGCAGAAAGATGCGTCGGCCTTCGGGAACGTGTGCCAGACCTTTGGAAACCAGCTTGTAGGCTTCCACCTTGCTGATATCCTCACCTTTAAAGGTGATGTGGCCTGTTTTGGAACGCAAAAGACCGGAGATTGTTTTGAGAATTGTGGACTTGCCTGCGCCGTTTGCACCGATAAGGGAAACAATTTCGCCTTCGTGCACTTCAAAGGAAACATCCTTGATGGCGTGAATCTGTCCGTAATAAACATTTATATTTTCAACTTTTAACATTTATTTGTCCGCCTTTTTACCAAGATAAGCTTCGATAACTTTTGGGTTAGCCTTGATTTCGTCAGGTGTGCCCTTTGCGATGATTTCGCCGTAGTTGAGAACACAGATACCTTCGCAGATGCCCATAACAAGATTCATGTCGTGTTCGATAAGCATAACTGCAATCTGGAATTCGTCACGGATGCGGCGGATATTTTCCATAAGTTCTGCTGTCTCGGAAGGGTTCATACCTGCAGCAGGTTCGTCAAGAAGCAGGATTTTTGGGTTTGTTGCAAGAGCACGCACAATTTCAAGTCTTCTCTGTGCACCGTAAGGCAGGCTGCCTGCCTGGTGGTGACGCAAATCTGCCATGCCAAAGAAGTCCAGCAGTTCCTTTGCTTTGTCATATGCCTGTTTTTCGGCCTGTTTATAGCCAAAACCGTGGGTCATAGATGCAAGAATATTGGTTTTAAGCTGGTTGTGCATACCGATTTTAACATTGTCCATAACGGTCATTTTGCCGAAAAGACGGATGTTCTGGAATGTACGGGCAATACCCATTTTGCTTACCTGGTCGCAGCTTTTGCCTTTTGTGTCATAGCCGTCCAGCAGGATTGTGCCGCGGGTTGGCTGATAAACGTTGGTAAGCAGGTTGAAAACTGTGGTTTTGCCAGCACCGTTAGGGCCGATAAGGCCGCAGATTTCTGTTGGGCCTATTGCAAGGTTAAGGTTGTTAACAGCTGTAAGGCCGCCAAAGTCGATACCAAGCTGGTGTGTCTGAAGCACAGGTGCCTTGTGCATATCTTCGATAGGCACGATGGAGTGGCTTGGAAGGGGAACCATAATACGTTCTGATGGTTTTACTGCCATATTATTTTTCCTCCTTTAACTGTTTTTTGCTTGCCATCTGTTTTTTGAAGTATTCAGCAGGTGAATATCTTGCCATAAACAGCTTGATTTTGTCGTTGGATGTGAAAATCATCATAACAATAAGAACTATTGCGTAGATGAGCATACGGTAGTCCTGCAGGGAACGCAGCATTTCAGGCAGCATAACAATAAGTGCGCCTGCGATAACGCTGCCACGGATGGAACCGATGCCGCCGAGAACAACCATAACCAGAATTTCGATGGAATAGTTGTAGTCGAATGTGCCTGCTGTGAGGATGGAGTAGTTGTGGCTGTAAAGCACGCCTGCCATACCTGCAAAGAAAGCGGAAAGTGAGAAAACGATAAGTTTGTATTTTGTTGCATTTACGCCAACGCTTGTTGCTGCGATGGTGTTGTCACGCAAAGCCTGGATTGCACGGCCGTGTTTGGATTTTACAAGGTTCTGGATAACAAACAGTGTGATGAACACAAGGATGATACCGTATGTAAAGCTTGCGTCCTGCGGAACACCTTTAAGACCTGCTGCACCGCCTGTAAATTCAAGGTTGATAACGATACTGCGGAGAATTTCGCCAAATGCAAGGGTTACGATTGCAAGATAGTCACCTTTAAGACGCAGAACAACCAGACAAACTATTGCGCCGAAAACTGCGCCCAGTATGCCCCCTGCCAGCAGAGAGATTGGAAAACGCACTGCAACAGGAATCTGCGGAAACTGGTTTGCAATAAATTTTGAAAGCAGGCCGCCTGTGTAGGCACCTATGGACATAAACGCCGCATGACCAAGGGACAATTCGCCAAGGAAGCCGATAACAAGGTTGAGGGAAACTGCAAGGATAACTGCAACGCAGATTGGCACCAGCATACTTTTCATATGGCGGGTTGCGTTGCCTGTCTGAATCATAACTGTAACAACAAGATAGAATGCTGCAACGATTGCATAGTTTATCAGGTTGCTTACAGTACTTTTTCTGAGTTTTGTTTTTTTCATACCTGACACCTCCTATACCTTTTCGTTGATTTTTTTGCCCAGCAAGCCTGTTGGCTTAAGGCAGAGCACAAGAACAAGCACGCCGAAAACGATAGCGTCGGAAAGTTCTGTGGAGATGTAAGCTTTTGCAAGGTTTTCGATAACGCCAAGCAGGATACCGCCAAGCATAGCACCAGGGATAGAACCGATGCCGCCGAAAACAGCAGCAACGAAAGCCTTGATACCAGGCATGGAACCGGAGTAAGGGCCGATAAAGCCGTATGTGGCACCAAAGAAAAGACCTGCAACAGATGCAAGGGCAGAACCGATTGCAAATGTAACTGTGATTGTTTTGTTTACGCTGATACCCATAAGCTCGGCAGCATCACGGTCTTCAGAAACCGCACGCATTGCCTTGCCCATTTTTGTTTTATTGATAAACAGTGTAAGGGCAACCATGATGATAACTGTAACTGCAAGTGTTTCAACACTTTCGCCCTTAACTGTGAGTTCGCCAAAGTGCATTGGTTCCATTGTGAAAACTTTTGGGAAGCTTTTCTGTGTGGAACCGAAGATGAGCAGTGCCAATGACTGCAGGAAGTAGGAAACACCGATAGCGGTGATAAGTACTGAAAGGGATGGTGAAGAACGAAGTGGTTTGTATGCAATTCTTTCTATCAGCACACCCATTACAACACATATCAGAACGCTTATAAGTATACCTGCAACAGCAGGAAGGCCTGCGCTGTTTACAGCGACAATAACGGTGAACGCACCTACCATAATAACGTCACCGTGAGCAAAGTTAAGCATCTTTGCTATGCCGTATACCATTGTGTAACCAAGGGCTATCAGGGCGTAGATACTGCCCAGGCTTAAGCCGCTTATAAGGTTTGAAAGAAAGTTCATAATAACGCTCCGTCTTAGGACAATATCGGGCAGGAGTTCCTGCCCGATTTGTCGGTTTTATTTTTTTGGTTTTAACTTAAAAGTGTGTAAAAGTGTAAAAGTGTAAATTGATTTTTAAAGCTTTTCTGCTTTTGTGTTAAAGTGTAATTTCCGGATAATTGTTTGCTGAAACCGTCTGTCTCCGTAAAAGCGGATTAATTATAACCGCATGGTAAGATTAGTTTTTAATCTCCGTTTAATCTGCGGTTTCAACGTTCTCGCCTTAAATAAGGCGGGGTTGTTATAACCGCACGGTAGGATTAAACCCTGCCTGCCGATTAATCTGCGGTTTCAACGTTCTGACCGCGGAAATCTGTGATTTCCGAAAATGCGTATGCATTTCACAGCTTTAGCTGTGCGGGCAGGTTGTTACTTAACGTTGTCGTAGGAAACGTATACGCCGTCAACGATAACAACAGCTGTTGCGTTTTTGTCTGGTTCGCCGGAAGCATCCCATCTCATTGTACCTGTTGTACCAACAACTTCGATTTCGAGCATTGCATCGATCATTGCCTGGTTGAAGCCTTCGTCGTCAGGTGTAACGCCTGCTTTTTCAAATGCTGCTACGATTGCATAAACTGCGTCGTATGCGTCTGCTGCAAACTGGTCAGGTGTTGCGCCGTAAGCTGCTTTGTAAGCTGCTGTAAAGGATTTAGTTGGTTCTGTTTCGCTGTCTGCTGCGAATGGTGTGAGAAGCATAACGCCTTCAGCAAGTGGAAGGTTGTCCTGGCCGATTTTTTCAAGGATACCGTCAAGACCATCGCAGCCGAAGAATGTTACGTCGAGACCTGCTTTGTCAGCCTGTGTGATGATGTAAGCTGCTTCCTGTGCGTAGATTGGGAGGAAGAGGAGGTCAGCGCCGGATTCTTTAACTGCCTGAAGCTGTACGGAGAAGTCTGTGTTGGACTGGTTTGTGAAAGCTTCGTCTGCTACGATTTCAAGGCCGTTTTCTTCAGCTGTTGCAACGAAGGAGCTTCTGAGACCGTTGGAGTAGTCGTTGGATTTGTCGTAGATGATAGCAACTTTTTCTGCTACTGCATTGTCTTTGATAAAGTTAGCTGCATAGAGACCCTGTGCTGAGTCTTCGAAACAAACACGGAAGCAGTTGTCGTACTGTGTACATTCAAGCTGGGAACCGGATGGTGTAAGGAGAAGCATGTTGTCAACTTTTGCTTCTTCTGTGATAGCGATACATGCACCGGATGTTGTGCCGCCAAGTGTTACGTCCATGCCGTCGTCAAACATTGTTGCATAAGCCTGAACTGCCTGTGCGCCGTCTGCCTGGTCGTCTTCTACTCTTGCATAAACTGTCCAGCCGTCTGCAAAGCCGCCTTTTTCGTTGATTTCTTTTGCTGCAAGTTCTGCACCCTGTTTAACGGATGTGCCGTATGTTGCATAGTCGCCTGTAAGTGGGCCTGTGCCGCCGATGTAGAGAACTTTTTCAGTTTCTGCACTGCCGCCTTCAGCTGCAGGTTCGCCGCCGCCGCAAGCTGTCATTGAGACCATTAATGCTGCTGCCAAAAATAATGCCATTAATTTTTTCATAACCAATACCTCTTTTATAAAATATTTTTAATTTTTCTGTATTTAAACCCCGTCGGAAGCTCCGGATAAATTCCGTGGGGCTGTAGCCAGATTATATATTCAGCGGCTGTGCCGCTTTATACCGAAACAAAGGGCTGTACCCGTCAAAAGAGTACAGCCCGTTTTTGCTGTATATAACGCAGTTTTTAAGCTGCTGCGTACAACTCTTTTGCTTTAACTATCCTGTTGTCGTCTGCAATAATAATCAAGCCGATAAGGCCGATGTTAATTATTGCAAGGCTAATAAGGACGCCGAGAGCGCCGCGAAGGATAGCGATTGCCAAAAGAGCCAAAACAAAAGTGCATACAGCACCAAATGCAGCATGCACCAATTCAACAAAATATGCACAGGAAGAAGTACCGGCCTGATAACCAGCCCAGTCAAAGTTATTGGTATAGTCAGTAGAATAAAAGCCGTTTGTAAACAGGTTTTTCATAACTCTTTCTTCCTTTCTCAAGTGTATGGTTAGATTATATAACCGTAAATGTATATTGTCAACATTTATTAACAAATTTTGAATTTTATTGTTAATTACTACAAATTCGCGGTTTAATAGTACATATTTTTTGCATTTTGCACAAAAAGTTATCCACAAAAGCGCTGTTGAAAGGTTTTGGAAACGTTTCATTAATAATTACAAAAGGGTAACAATTCATTTTTATACATAAATGCTGTATATTATCTTGAACAGAAATGGATTATTACTGCACAGGGCTTTGCAACGGCCCTGCGGCTTTGACTGCATATAAAAACACCGTCGTTTCAGCGACGGTGTTAAAGAATGTCAAAGCAGTAAATTTAAGACAAATCAAGTGAGCCTCCACTAAACAGGCAATGTCATTAAGTTAACAAAAATGTCATTCTGAGTAATGCAAGTGACGAAAAATCTATCGGGTTTTCTCTCCCTCAGTCAGCTTCGCTGACAGCTCCCTCGTCAGAGGGAGCCATAAGATTCTTCGCTGCGCTCAGAATGACAGAATAGTGTGTTCGTAATGACACACTTTTATTTATCCCGACCTGTCAGTCCAGGTCAAACATTATTTTGTATATTGCATACTCGATGCTTTCGTCAGTTATGGGGATAAACTTTTTAACCCCCGAATGTGCGGCATAAATCTGTTCCACCTTGCCGTACATACACTGGCTTTTGATGTAAACCTTTACCCCTGCGGCCTGCAGGCGTTCCAGGGCGGCTTCGCACACGGCAGGCATACCGCCCGCACCAAGCAGCAGCACCAGCACCGCATCCATGGCCACATAGGAAAGTATAACCCCGCGGCTTAAGTTTGGAGTGATGTAGATAACACCCACCATATCGGTTTTCGGCTCACGATACTGCGGCGGCTGCACAGGCTTTGCTATCGGTCTGTGCAGATATTCCTTGTTTACATTGTCAAAAGCGGCAAAGCCTTCGGTTTCAAACTTGGTAACGCTGTCTGCAGGCAGCAGACGGCCGCCGATGGCGATGCAGATACCATAATATTCACCCGTAAGTGCGGTTTTAAGGGCAAGGTTGAGGTTGTCCACCCCGTCAGTGTCGGGATAAACAATAGGCAGCTGACTGCCTGTAAGCACCACCGTTTTGTCAAAGTTCTGCAGTGCGCAGGCAAGATAGGCCGCGGTGTAGGCCATACTGTCGGTGCCGTGGGTGATGACAAAGCTGTCATATTTGTCACGGTTTTCCCATATAACCTTTGCAATTTCCTGACGCTCGGGGTCGGTCATAACGCTGGAGTCTATCATTTTAAAATCCAGCACATCGCAGTAGTAGTTGGAGTATTTTAAAAGGTCGGCACCCTTTAAGCCGGGTTTTAAGCCTTCGGCAGTTTCCACACAGCTTATTGTGCCGCCCGTGGTGATTAAAAGCGAATTTATCATAGGATAATCCTTCTGTGAAAATTGTTTGCTGCGCAAAGCATGATGATGCTTTGCATATCACTTTTGACACCAAAAGAGAAGAACGCAGCAGACTGCTGCGCAGCAAATGCTTGCGCATTTTGCAAAATTGAAAATTTTGCCTGCTGCAACCTTGCAATGCAAGATTAGCTGTAAGTTCTCTTTTAGACGTCAATTTGCATTTAGGGACCAAAAGTGGCGCTGATTGCGACGCAGCGCCCCACGCGGAATATGTACCGCAAGGTCGCTGTTGTGTGGCGCTTTTGCAGACAAGTCCGTCTGCACCGCGCCGCCTTATCTGTGCAAACCGAGCGACAGTACATATTATTACAAGGGGGCTCCTGCCCCCGTTCCACCCCCGGAAATATCAAATATATAAAATATATTTCAGGGTTTCAAGGAAGCATAATTAAAATAATTCAGAGGGGTATTTCAGAAAAAACAGCGGTTATTATATTTTTTCTCTCCCTCAGTCAGCTTTGCTGACAGCTCCCTCATCAGAGGGAGCCTTTGCTTATTTTTCAATATTTGTCTTTCTTGTGATGTAGATTGGGCGGTGTTTTGTTTCCAGATAAGTTTTGGACAGGTACTGCCCCACAATGCCAAGGCACAGCAGCTGCAGGCCGCCCAGCATAAGTATAACGCTGATAAGTGTAGGGAAACCGCTTACAGGGTCGCCAAAGATGATGGCTTTGCCTGCATAGAACAGCATAAGGCAGAATGCCACAAAGCAGATGGCTATACCCAGCATACTGCTGATAACCAACGGTGCTGTGGAGAACGCCACAATGCCGTCGATGGAGTAGACAAACAGTTTCCAGAAATTCCATTTTGTTGTGCCTGCAACACGCTCGATATTTTCGTACTCCAGCCACAGTGTTTTAAAGCCCACCCAGGACAGAATGCCTTTGGAAAAACGGTTGTATTCGCACATATCAACAACTGCGTCCACCATTTCCCTGCGCATCATACGGAAGTCTCGGGCACCGTCCACAATTTCGGTCTTGGAGATTTTTGCCATAAGCTTATAGAACATACGTGCAAAGAAAGAACGGATTGGCGGTTCGCCCTTTCTTGTTACACGGCGTGTGCCCACACAGTCGTAGTCGTTTTCTTCAATTTCCTTTACCATTCTGCCAAGCAGTGCAGGCGGGTCCTGCAGGTCGGCATCCATAAGCACTATGTAATCGCCGCTGGCGTTTTCCAGCCCTGCATACATTGCGCTTTCCTTGCCGAAGTTGCGGGAAAAGGAAAGATATTTTACCTTTTCGTCCTTCTGGGCAAGCTGCTGCATAACCTCCAGGGTATTGTCCTTTGAGCCGTCATCAACCAGCACAAACTCCCAGGTTACATTTGGGATTTTTTCCAGCTCTTTTGTTGTTTCGGTGTAAAAAATAGGCAAAGCTTCCTGCTCGTTGTAGCAGGGAACAACAACTGATATCTTTTTCATAAAAAACCTCTCTGTTTTAAAGCATTGCATGCTTTATCGCTTTATAGTCCGTATGACACTTTTGCCGTCAGAACTGTTATGCAAAGCATCACTGACCAATTTCCAGCGCTTTGTCCAGCACTGCTTTCATTTCTTCCTTTGCAATTGCACCCTCGTGGATTTTTACCTCGTTTATATAGAACGCAGGCACATAGAAATAATTATATTTTGTTGCGTGGAGGGCGTTTTCCTTTTCGTCTATCCTTGCAATTTCGATGTCTCTGTACTGTGGGTTTTCGCCGCACAGTTCTTCTATATATCTGTCCGCCTTTTTGCAGTAGGGACAGTTTTTAAGCATAAACATTACCACCTTCATACCGCACCTCTAATTGTTTTTGTCGTGGAAGTTTTTAAAATAGAAATCCTTTATCTTGTTAAAGGTTTCGTCGGTCATATCGTGCTCCAGCCTGCAGGCATCCTGTGCCGCCGTGTCCTTGCTTACCCCCAGCTCCATAAGGATAAGGGTGAGCACCAGATGACGTTCGTACACTTTTTTTGCCAGCATCTCGCCTTTTGGGGTCAGATGCACTGCACGGTTGCCGTCGGTGAAAATATAGCCGTCCTCTTCCAGCTTTTTAAGGGCTATGGTAACGCTTGGACGGGAAAAGCCCATACTTTCGGCAACATCGGTTTTCCGCACATTGTCTCCGGTCTTTTTTGCAAGCACCAGTATGGTTTCAAGATAGTCTTCGCGTGATTTTATTCCGTCCATACAACCCTCCTTATTACATAGTATTCTACAATATATGTTAGCAGATACTAATAGCAAAGTCAAATTATACTTCCTTTTACCTTTTGGACTGATTTGGGATATAAAGAACTTCCCTCCGTCAAAATAACGGAGGGAAGTATATTAACAGAACACAACCGTTCGATAAATTGGAATTTATCGCTTCATCTTTCATTCTATCTTATATACACATGCACTTTCCTTTCTGTCCCCGATATCCATTATGAAAAAAAAGCCAATACACGCCATCATAATAACAATGCTACTTATCAAATTTTGATTCACAA
>JAFSAW010000109.1 GCA_017442085.1 Oscillospiraceae bacterium
AAACTGGTCAGTGATACTGTGAGGGCAGACACTGCTATGGGCACAGATATTTTAAACATACCTCTGCCGCTTACAGATGCTGACGCTTTTTTATGTATGTTATCATCCCTGCATTTAAGCCACAGAAATACCGCACATACAAGCCCTGACAGTGTTATTGCACCAAAGCATACCACAAGTGCAGTTTCGTCCTTTGATGACGGCCAGAGGTGCATAACACCCCATACACCCGCAAGGCCAAGGGCGGTTTTGAAAAAGCTTTCCATAAGGCCCGCCTGGGCTGTGGGCATCATATTCATCTGCCCCTGTGTTATGCCTTTAAACACATTTTCTGCCGCTGCAAGTGCAATTGACGGCGCAAGTACAGCCCCTCCATAAAAAAACAGCATTTCATCCTGCTGCTGTGCATACAGCCTGCAAAAAACAAGAAATACCGCCGAAAGCACACAGGCTGCGGCAGTGTAAAGCTTTAAAGCCTTTCTTTTTATTTCCTGCACTGCTGCGGGATTGTCTGTGCCGTAAACCGCTGTATAATTTGTAACCGCAGCAGTTATTCCCGCTGTGGCAAAGGAGAAAAAAGGCATAAACAGATTGAGCACCGCACTGTATCTGCCCATTGTGTCTGCCCCCAGCATACGGGTAAGGGGTATGCGGTATGCGGCACTGAATGCTTTTACCGCTATGCCTGACAGTGCCAGCATTGCACCTGCCCTGAAAAAGTTGTTCTGCTTTTTCATCTTTTTACCCCCGCAATAAATGGTTACTGTTTAATTTATATATTGCTTTGGCTGGTTTTATGCTTTGACTTGATGCAAACAAAAATACTGTCTGTATGCACAAATTGCATAACAGACAGTATTTTTTGTCGTATTATAAACTTTTTGTATATATTTTGCTGTAAAATCATACACCCTGCAGGTCAAAAGGCGGTATAAAGCTTTCGCTTGCAGCTTCGCCCTCCTGCAGAAAACCGTTTTCCAACCCCAGTTCCACTGCAAAATCCACAACCTCATCATACTCCTGCTGTGTCAGTTTGCGGTTGATTTCGGGGTATTTGTCAAGGTCTGTGCAGGGGGTATACTGGCTCATAATGCTTATATAGATATCATCGCCGTATGTCCGGTAAAGATATTCTATAATTCTTTTGGCTTCGTCAGCATATCCCGGCAGCACAAGCACGCGGACAATAACCCCTTTTTTTATAATGCCGTCATCATCAAAGACACAGGGGCCTGTCTGCTTTATCATAGCATCTATTGCCTTTTTTGCCACGTCGGGATAATCTGCACAGAAGGAATATTTCTGTGCTGTTTCAACGGATATATATTTAAAATCGGGCAGATATATATCCACAGTATCTTTTAATGCTTCGATACTCTGCGGCTTTTCGTAGCTGCCTGTGTTGTAGACAACAGGGATACAAAGCCCGTTGTTTTTTGCCAGTTTTACCGCATCAATAATCTGCGGCGCAAAATGGGTTGGGGTTACAAGATTGATATTGTGTGCCTTCTGCTGCTGCAGTTCCAGAAAAATCTGTGCAAGGCGCCGGGTGGTTATCTCCTTGCCGAATGCACCATGGGAGATATTATTGTTCTGACAGTACACACAGCCCATATTGCAGCCCGAAAAAAACACGGTTCCGCTGCCGTTTTGTCCCGAAATGCAGGGTTCTTCCCAAAAATGCAGTGCCGCACGGGATATCTTTATTCTGTTTGTCACTCTGCAATAACCGGGTGATGTATCACGGTCTGTATTGCAGCTGCGCGGACATAGATTACAAAGCATAGTATTTACCTTTTCAAATGATTTGTAACTATATTACCACACTGCTGTTCTGTTTACAACTTTCAGGTATGTCACAGATGTTCATATCTGTCTGCCCGCTGTGAAAAATAACCCTTTATATCCTCGTAGATTTCAACCACCTTGAACCTTGCCGTTATGCTGTCGGTTTTTATAAATTCGTCACTGTTTTCCAGCACAATTTTTCCGCAGCTCTGGCTGCACAGTGCAGGATATACAACACACCACCAGTTTTTGCCCTGTGCTCTGCCAAGACGGACTGTAAGTGCGGTATACTCCCCCTGCGGCAGTGCAAAGCTGTCATACTCTGTGGTATCAAAATAAAACCTTTCAACCGCACATTCGGCTTTATAGGGCACATTCCACTGCGCAAGACAGGTGTTTATTCTGTCAGCTATTTCTGCGGTATTTCTGTTCACAGTTTCAAGTGCAGTGCTGTAATCCGCTGCTGTATCAGGCAGCAGATTTTCCATTTTAAGTATCTCGTCCTTTACCGCCAGCTTTATATCCCTGTCCTGCACTGTATCACTATTGGCTATGACATGCAGGCGCAGGATGTTTGCTTTTATATTTTCTGCCGCCGATATGCTTTCGCAGCAAAGGGAAAATGCAACGGTAAAAACAAAGCCAAGCAATAAAGCAAATTCTTTTTTATTCATATATACTCCCTTTTAAATTATGGAAAAATTTTCTTGCTTTATTGTGGACAAAATAAAAATTTTTATACAAAAACAGACAGGCTGTTTACGCTGACAGCCTGTCTGTGGATATACAATTATTCCTTAACTTCATAGCCGCAGTATTCGATGGCCGCTTTTGCCAGCTCGGTTGTGGCATCAACAAAGTTGTTTTTCAGCCCAAGCGCCTGCACAGCAACGGGAAGCTCGGTGCAGCCAAGGATAAAATAGCCTGCGCCGCGGCTTTGCATCTCTGCCAGCAGTTCGTTGAAAGGCTGAGGGTCGGTTGGAATTCTGCCCGCCTTTACACCGTCGTAGATAATGGACATAAGCAGCTTGCGCTGTTCTTCATTTGGCAGAACAACCTCCACACCTTCATCGTTGAAAGCACGGCTGTACACCCCTGCATCAAGGGTGCCGGTGGTGGCAAGAATGCCCGCTTTCTGCCCCGGATAACGTTTTTTTGCCACGCGGACAGCCTGGGCTATCATACTCAAAAACGGCACATTAACGGAAATCTGCAGGCTTTGCAGAAAGTAGTGCGCTGTGTTGCAGGGCATTATAATGCAGTCTGCACCCATCTTTTCCAGTTTTTTAGCCGATTCTATAAGCTGCGGCAAAGGGCTTTGACCGCCGTGAAGAATTGCGCCTGTGCGGTCCTTAATCTGTGCGTTGTTGTCTATGTAAATGCGGATATGGTCGTTGTCGCAGTCTGCCTTTGTCATTGTTACTATTTTTGTAAAAAGGTCTGCTGTTGCAAGTGGGCCCATACCGCCCAGAATTCCGAGAGTTTTCTTTTCCATAATTTTACCTTGTAGTATAGTGAAGTGTGCGCTGAAAATGCAATAAAACGCATTTGTACCGTATTTATTAATATTAAATGCAAAAAGCCCCCTTTGTCAAGGGAGGCTTTTATCTGTGCAGATAAATTATCTGTCTTTATACATTTTTTCGTAGTAGTTCTGATATTCGCCGCTGATGATTTCTTCCCACCATTCCTTGTTGTCCAGATACCACTGAATTGTCTTTTTGATGCCGTCTTTGAACATTGTTTCAGGCAGCCAGCCAAGTTCGCCGTGAATTTTTGTTGGGTCGATTGCATAGCGCATATCGTGACCTTTGCGGTCTGTTACGTATGTGATAAGGTCTTCGGATTTGCCAAGTTCTTTACAGATAAGTTTAACGATATCGATGTTGCGCATTTCGTTGTGGCCGCCGATGTTGTAAACTTCGCCAACCTTGCCCTTGTGGATGATAAGGTCGATAGCTTTGCAGTGGTCTTCCACATACAGCCAGTCACGCACGTTTATACCTTCGCCGTATACAGGCAGAGGTTTGTCGTTGAGTGCATTTGCAATCATCAGTGGGATAAGTTTTTCAGGGAAGTGATATGGGCCGTAGTTGTTGGAACAGCGGCTGATTGTCACAGGCAGGCCATATGTTCTGTGATAAGCCATAACCAGCAGGTCTGCTGCTGCTTTGGAGGAAGAATATGGGCTGGATGTGTGGATTGGTGTTTCTTCTGTGAAAAACAGGTCAGGACGGTCAAGCGGCAGGTCGCCGTAAACTTCGTCTGTGGAAACCTGATGATATCTCTGAATGCCGTATTTGCGGCAGGCATCCATAAGCACTGCTGTACCTTCGATGTTTGTTTTGAGGAAGATGCCCGGGTCTTCGATGGAACGGTCAACATGGCTTTCTGCTGCAAAGTTAACCACGATATCCGGATGTTCTTCTTCAAACAGCTTGTAAACAGCTTCTCTGTCGCAGATGTCAGCTTTTACAAAACGGAAATTAGGGTTGTCCATTACACCTTTAAGTGTGGAAAGGTTGCCTGCATATGTGAGCTTGTCCAGACATACAATTCTGTATTCAGGATATTTGTTCAGCATATGGAAAACAAAGTTTGAGCCGATAAAGCCGGCACCGCCTGTTACAATAATAGTCATATATTTTTTCTCCGTTAAAAATTATTTCTGATTGTCAAAATATGCTTTGAGTGCATCTTTCCAGTGGCGCATTTCGTCGCCGACTGTAACACGCAGCATCATATTGTCAAGGGATGAATATGCAGGGCGTTTTGTAGGTGTAGGGAATTCCTCGCTTGTGCATGGGGACATAACACCCTCGTAGCCTGCAAGACGGGCAATTTCGGCTGCAAATTCAAACCAGGTGCATTCTCCGTTGCCTGTGCAATGGTATGTGCCGTATTCTTCACTTGCTGCAATTTTAAGCAGGTGGTGAGAAAGGTCAGCCGCATTTGTAGGGTTGCCGTGCTGGTCGTTAACCACCTTTG
Source organism: Oscillospiraceae bacterium (assembly GCA_017442085.1). Taxonomy (GTDB): domain Bacteria; phylum Bacillota; class Clostridia; order Oscillospirales; family Ruminococcaceae; genus RGIG3102. The sequence continues at coordinate 4,777 of JAFSAW010000109.1, forward strand.
CACCGCCCTTTTCCTTTGCAAGCCATATCATTGTCTTTACAAAGTTTTTGCCGCTGTAGCCGTAAAGCCAGGCTGTGCGCACAATAAAGCTTTTTTTGCAGTACTGACGTACAAACTGCTCACCTGCATATTTTGTTTTGCCGTATGCAGAGATTGGCCATGGCATATCGTATTCGCGTCTTGGTGTTGGTTCGTCACCGCGGAACACATAGTCTGTGGAAACGTGTACCAGCTTTGCACCTGTGTTTTCGCAGGCAATTGCAAGGTTTCGGCTGCCAATTGCATTTACCATAAATGCAGTGTCCTGATTGCTTTCGCAGCCGTCAACATTGGTGTATGCCGCACAGTTGATAACAATATCAGGTGTGTGCTGTGCCATAAAGCTTTCTGTGGCAGCCTTGTCTGTGATGTCAAGGGTGTCCACATCGGCAAGCAGAAGCTGTGCGCCCTTTAAAGCAGCAGGCACTTCGCCAAGTTCGGTATAGCCTCTGCTGAGGTCTGTGATTACCTGTGTGGCAAGCATACCATTGCTGCCTGTTATAAGAATTTTCATAAATTACCTCGTGTGTATCGGTATACGGTTTATGCCTGAAAGCACAGCCGTCTGTTAATACATAAATTTATTGTCTGCAACCTTTTTGAGATGTGCGCCGTATGGGCTTTTGCCGTATTTTTCGGCAGATTCAAGCAGTTTTTCCTTGCTTATCCAGCCGTTGCGGTAAGCAATTTCTTCAAGTGCGGAAACTTTGATACCCTGACGTTTTTCCACCATCTGAACAAAGTTTGCAGCTTCAACAAGGCTGTCCATTGTGCCTGTATCAAGCCATGCAAAGCCACGTCCAAGCAGTTTTACGTCCAGCAGGTCACGTTTGAGATACTGGTCGTTAAGTGTTGTAATTTCCAGCTCGCCGCGTGCGGAAGGTTTTACCTTTTTGGCTTCTGCAACAACTTCCTTGTTGTAGAAATAAAGGCCTGTGATTGCATAGTTGCTCTTTGGCTGTGCGGGTTTTTCTTCAACGGAAATAACCTTGCCGTTTTCGTCAAATTCCACGATGCCAAAGCGTTCAGGGTCTTCTACATAATAACCGAACACTGTTGCACGGCCGTTTTCGGCATTCTGTGCTGCTTCGCGCAGAATTTTGCCAAATCCGTTGCCATAGAAGATGTTGTCGCCCAGCACCATTGCGCAGGCATCGTCACCGATAAATTCTTCGCCAAGGAGGAAAGCCTGGGCAAGTCCGTCAGGAGATGGCTGAACTTTATAGCTGAGATTAAGGCCAAACTGGCTGCCGTCGCCAAGCAGAGCTTCAAATCTTGGTGTGTCCTGCGGTGTGGAGATGATGAGGATATCCTTGATGCCCGCAAGCATAAGTGTGGAAATCGGATAGTAAATCATTGGCTTGTCGTAAACCGGCAGAAGCTGTTTTGATGTTACCATTGTAAGCGGATAAAGGCGTGTGCCTGCGCCGCCTGCTAAAACTATACCTTTCATAATTACACTCCTTTATGGGTTAAAGTTTGTATCCCCATTTTTTCATATAAATAAACATTGACCTGAGCTGCAGCATAAATGGCTTAAAGCTTTTTGCAGTTTCGCGGTGCCACATATGTACAACCGTAGCATCTGCATTGTAATAAGCCTTGCCGTGTTTTTTTGCCTCCATTGTAATGTCGGCATCCTCAAAATAAAGGAAATACTGCGGGTCAAACCCTTTTATCTTCTTAAACACATCTGTTCTCAGCACCGAGAAACAGCCTGTGCAGAATTCTGCTTCAAAGCTTTTGCTGTGGTCCATCTCCATGGCAAGATATTTATCCTCTATCTTTTTGAACGGACCTTTGTGTATTCGTCTTGCAAGCAGTGCAGAAAGTGTGGGACGGCGTTTTGCCAGATACTGCACACTGCCGTCAGGGTTTAAAACTTTTGGGCAGCAGATTGAACAGTCAGGATGTTCGTCCATAAATCTGCACATTTCAGAGATAGTATTTTCGTTTATTACAATATCAGGATTTATAATAAAATGGTACTTGCTGTTGATTTTATCAAGCACTTTATTGTGCCCCTTGCCAAAGCCTATATTTTCGTCAAGGAGGATATAGTGTGGTCTGTCAAATTCTGCCTTGAGACTTTCGCCTATTTTGTCGGCACTGTTGTTATCTATAACATACAGGTCAAAATCCAGATTTTTTGTATGTTCCAGTACGGTTTCAACCGTTTTGCGTGCATCCTCGGGGCTGTTGTAAACCACTATGGATGCGGATATATTATAGTTTTGCATAATACTCCCATTTAAACATATATTATCTATTTTATTTTACTATCTTTTGCCGAATATATCAAGTGCAATATAAAATACAGTACCGTGATAATGTTAACTTTGTGTAAACAAATATCCCTGAATGCAAAAAAGGCACTGCCCTGTCGGGCAATGCCTTTTATTATTCTCTGTTTAATACAGTGTGCTTAAATTTAAATTAAGCTTTCTGTTTTTTACCGAAGAGAGAGTCAACGATGATTGCGATAGCGCCGTCACCTGTAACGTTACATGCTGTACCGAAGGAGTCCTGAGCGAGGTAGAGAGCAATCATAAGGGAGAGCTGTACTTCGTTGAAGCCGAGCATGGATTCGAGAAGACCAAGAGCAGCCATAACAGCACCACCTGGAACGCCAGGAGCAGCAACCATTGTAACACCAAGCATAAGGATGAATGGGAAGATTGTGCCGAAGCCTGTTGGCATGCCGGAGAGCATCATGATAGCCATGGAGCAGCATGTGAGTGTGATTGTAGAACCGGAAAGGTGGATTGTAGCACAGAGTGGTACTACGAAGTCAGCGATTTCAGCAGAAACGCCGTTGAGTTTTGTCTGAGCGTTTGTAACTGGAATTGTAGCTGCAGAAGACTGTGTACCGATAGCTGTTGCGTATGCTGGGAGCATGTTTTTGATGCAAACGAATGGGTTCTTTTTGCCGAGTGCGCCTGCAAGAACGTACTGGAGAACGATCATTACGCAGTGGAGAACGATAACTACTGCGAATACTTTTGCAAATGTGGACATGATCATAACAACTGTACCTGCGTATGTGAGGTTACAGAAGATACCCATAACGTGGATTGGGAGAAGTGGGATGATGATGGAAGCAATAACTTTGGAGATAATGCTCTGGAATTCATCAAAGATTTTTTTGAGACCTTCGGATTTTGTTACAGCGATACCGAGACCGAGAACGAATGCAAGGATAAGAGCAGACATAACGCCCATGATAGCTGGCATTTCAACTACAAAGTAACCTGGGAGTGTTGTGTGTTCTGGGTTGTCGAATACGTTTGCAAGAAGGCCGTCGCCGCCAGCAAGAAGACCTGGGAAGAGGATTGTTGCTGTGATGAATGCGAGGGAACCTGCACATACTGTGGAGAGGTAAGCGATACCTGCTGTGGAAGCAAGTGTTTTACCTGCGCCTGTACCAAGGTCAGCGATACCTGGAACGATAAAGCCAACGATGATAAGTGGAATTACGAAGTTAAGGAACTGGCTGAAGATACCGTTGTATGTAGCAAGAAGTCTAACTGGGATATCTGTGCCAACGTTGCTGGAAAGAGCACCGATTACGATACCGAGTGCGATACCAATAACGAGTTTTGGAAGCAAACCAAGTTTTTTCATGATTTTTCAAACCTTTCTTAAAAATTTTTCTACTGTTATTTTATTTATATTATCGGGAGGAGATTAAGCCTCCCGATTAATACCTTGAATAAGATACATATATTTTAACACTTTGTCAAGTGTTTTTTAATAATTTGTTAACTTTTTCAATATTTGTGCATTATTGTATAAATTAATGAAGCAATTATACAAATAACGCCTTATAAATTATTTGTTAACTATTTATTATTTAACGTGTCTGTAGCCGTTTGCAGCAAGAAGTGCATAAACTTCGTCTTTATGAGCCTGGTCTCTTGTTTCGATTGTAAGACGAACTACACAGCTTGTGATGTTAACATCCATATGGCTTCTAACGTGGTTGAGTTCAAGGATGTTTGCGCCTGTGCCGGAAACGAGGTCGATAAGTTTAACGAGGTTGCCAGCTTTGTCGGAAACTTCTGTGGAGATTTCTGCCATACGGCCTGTTGCTGTAAGAGCTTTTGTAAAGAGTTTCTGCTGCATACCGATGTCTACGTTACCGCCGGAAACCATACATACGATTTTTTTGTATTTGGAAGCGTCAACTTTGCCGCTCATAACAGCAGCTGTTGGCATAGCGCCAGCGCCTTCTGCTACAACTTTGCCTTTTTCAGCAAGAGCAAGCATAGCGATAGCGATAGCTTCTTCAGAAACGGAAACTACATCGTCAAGATATTCTTTACATACTGCAAATGTTTTGTCGCCAGGTGCTTTAACTGCACAGCCGTCAGCGATTGTGTTTGCTGTTGCTGTTGTGCCGAGAACACCGCTGCGGATGGAGTTAACCATTGCGGAAGCTTCGTCAGCCTGAACACCGATTACTGTACATTCCGGTTTGATGTTTTTGATTGCATAAGCAATACCAGCTGCGATACCGCCGCCGCCGATTGGGATGATAACACAGTCTGCATCTGGAGCCTGTTCCATGATTTCAAGACCGATTGTACCCTGACCAGCCATTACATAGTCATCGTTGTATGGATGAGCAAATGTGTAGCCGAATTCTTTCTGGAGTTCAACTGCTTTTGCTGCTGCATCGTCAAATGCGCCTGGTACGAGAACAACTTCTGCACCGTAGCCTTTTGTTGCTTCAACTTTTGCAAGTGGAGCGCCTGCAGGCATGCAGATAACAGATTTAACGCCCATGTTTGTTGCAGAAAGTGCAACGCCCTGTGCGTGGTTGCCAGCAGATGCTGCGATTACGCCAGCTGCTTTTTCTGCATCTGTAAGTTTGGAAATTTTGTAAGTTGCGCCTCTGAGTTTGAAGGAACCTGTTTTCTGAAGGTTTTCGCATTTTACATAAAGATTTTCAGCGATTTTTGGGATGTTGAGAATTGGAGTGTAAACTGCGCCTGCAGCTTTAACAACTTCGTGAGCTTCTCTGATCATGTCCATACTAATCATGATAATAATACCTCCGTTTTTTTAACTGTGTTGTGTTTTTTATCTTTCAGTCTGTACTTCAGCGGCACACATTTGTAAGCACCCTAAAGGCATTCAAAAAATTTATAGCTTTATGTTACCTTTTTGTCACTCTTGTCCGCCGTCGGCGTACAACTGTTTTTTGTTATGTACAATTTGTTTAAATTTTATGAACAAATTATTTCCAATTGATAGTAATTATACCATAATAACACTATTTTGCAACTGTTTTTTGATATTTTTTAATCTGCAAATTTTTAATTGTACAAAATCTAATTATCTGTTTTTTTGTTTTTATATTCCAAGGTATAATTTTTTTCTATATTTTTTACATTTAAATGTGTCTTTTTTAAGTTTCTATAAAAATTAATTATGCTGTCTCTTCACCGCGTTTTTGTCATATTGTCTACTTTATACAAACAAACCGTGCTTTTTTCTACCTTTTGCACATTTGCCGTATTTTCAATCAAAAAAGGACAGTCTGCCGCAAACAAAACTGTCCTTTACAAAAACACATATTAAGTTTTATATGTCCGCAAAACTAAAACTGTGCAAAGCCAACCTTGCGGTAAACTTTGTTAATCACCTTGTTTGCCTGATAGCGTGCCTTTTCTGCGCCATCTCTGAGAACACCTTCAAGATAAGCCTTGTCAGCAAGAATACGGGTGTATTCGTCCTGCACAGGTTTAAGTGTATCGATTACACTTTCTGCAACTGCTGTTTTAAATGTACCGTAGCCCTGACCGTCAAATTCTTTTTCGATCTCGTCAAAGCCTTTGCCGGTCATAACAGAGTAGATACCCATAAGATTGGAAATGCCCGGCTTGTTTTCAACATCATATTTTACAAAGCCATCGCTGTCTGTAACCGCAGATTTAAACTTTTTCATAATAACATCAGCACTGTCGGTCATAAGTACAAAGCTTTTTTCGTTTGCATCGGATTTTGACATCTTTTTGGTTGGTTCCTGCAGACTCATAACCCTTGCCCCTACCTTTGGAATCATAGGTTCCGGCAAAACAAATGTGTCGCTGTAAGCATTGTTAAAACGCTGGGCAATATCACGTGCAAGTTCCACGTGCTGTTTCTGGTCGCCGCCTACAGGCACATAGTGTGTGTTGTAAAGCATAATATCTGCAGCCATAAGCACAGGGTATGTAAACAGACCTGTATTGATGTTGTCTGCATGTTTGGAGCTTTTGTCTTTAAACTGTGTCATACGGCCAAGCTCGCCAAACTGCGCATTGCAGCTTAAAACCCACGCAAGCTGTGAATGCTGCGGAACATGGCTTTGTACAAACACAAGGGATTTCTGCGGGTCAATGCCTGATGCAAGCAGCATTGCCGCTGCTTCATAGCTGCGTTTGCGCAGTTCTGCAGGCACCTGACGTACTGTAAGTGCGTGCTGGTCAACAACACAGTAAATGCAGTCGTATTCGTCCTGCAAAAGAGGCCAGTTACGCACAGCACCTATATAGTTGCCAAGTGTAAATGCACCCGTTGGCTGAATGCCGCTGAATACGCGTTTTTTTGGTGCGTCCATAATTTTTTCCTCCTGTTTTATAAATAATGTATTTTAATTACTTTATAATAGATTGATTTTATCAGACCGATGGATTCTTCGCTTTGCTCAGAATGACATAAATGAAAAACTGGTTAAATGCTATTTATTCAGTTCGTTCATAAATTCTTCCATACGGCGCAGTGCCTGCTGGATATGGTCGATGGAATAGGAATAGCTTATGCGCACAAAGCCCTCCCCTGCATCGCCGAAAGCTGTGCCCGGCACAACAACCACACGCTTTTCAAACATAAGACGTTCGCAGAATTCTTCGCTGGAAAGCCCGCTTTTGCGGATGTCGGCAAATACATAGAATGTACCCTCTGCATCATAGCAGGGCATACCGATGCGCTTGAGCTCGCTTGTCAGGAACTTGCGGCGCAAATTGTACTGGCTGCGCATTTCCTCCACCGCTTCGTCGCACTGGGACAATGCCACAATTGCTGCATACTGGCTGGTGGTAGGTGCGCTCATAATTGCAAACTGGTGAATTTTAAGCATCTGTGCCAGCACAGGCTTTGGTGCACAGGCATAGCCAAGACGCCAGCCCGTCATTGCGTGAGCCTTGGAAAAACCGTTGATAAGGATTGTGCGCTCCTTCATACCGTCTATGGATGCGATGGAAACGTGTCTTTCGTCACCATAGGTAAGTTCGGCATAAATTTCGTCGGACATAACAAAGATATCGGTATCACGGAGAACTGCAGCAATTTCTTCCAGATGTTCACGGCGCATTACCGCACCTGTAGGGTTGGACGGATATGGCAGCACCAGCATCTTTGTTTTGGGTGTGATAGCCGCTTTCAGTTCTTCGGCTGTAAGGCGGAAGGAATTTTCCGCTTTTGTATTTACCGGCACAACAGTTGCACCTGCAAGACGGGCCATAGGACCATAGCTTACATAGCTTGGGTAAGGCACAATAACCTCGTCCCCTGCCGCCAGCACTGCGCGCATACAGGCATCAATGCCCTCACTGCCGCCAACAGTTACCATAACCTCGTCAATTTCATATTCAAGTTCAAAACGGCGGCGGAGATAACTGCAGATTTCTTTTCTCAGCGGTATCAGGCCGCTGTTTGATGTGTAGAATGTTCTGCCTTTTTCAAGGCTTGTAATACCTGCCTCGCGGATTGACCACGGGGTTTTAAAATCGGGTTCGCCAACGCCAAGGACAATGCAGTCCTGCATAGTGCTTGCCATGTCAAAAAAACGGCGTATGCCCGAGGGTTTTTCCGCTACGATAACAGGGTTTAAAAGCTTATCGTAGTTCATTACAGAAACAGACCCCTTTCGTCCTTGTCTTCTTCCACAAACGGAACACCGCTTACTTTATATGGGCGCAGCACAAAGTTTGTCTTTGTACCGTAAACATCATCCAGCGGAGAAAGGCGCTTTGCAACCAGCATAGCAATTTCCTGGAATGTTTTTGCCTTGATTTCCACCAGCAAATCATAACCGCCGCTGATAAGTGTAACAGCTTCAACTTCTTCCATATCTGCAATAACCTGTGCAATTTCTTCAAAACCGCGGCCTTTTTTTGGTGTAACGCGCAGTTCGATAAGGGCTTTAACATGGTTTGTGCTCACCTTATCCCAGTCAATAAGTGTGCGGTAGCCTTTGATAATGCCTTCTCTTTTGCATTTTTCTATAGTATCAGCCACTTCCTGTTCGCTCATATCCAGCATTGCTGCAATCTGGGCAGGTGTAAGCATTGGCTGTTTTTCAATCAGGTTAAGTATTCTTTCCATAGCAATATCCTTTTCACTGAATAGGTTTTATATAAATATACAAGTAATTTTATCATTTATAACCCTGTTTGACAATATAATATTTTATTACATTTTGTTTACTTGCAAAATGCGGGTAATGATTGATTTTTGCTGCCTGTTTTTAGTATACTTATTAATAGTTACATACCAAAGGAGAAACACTATGTGGTTTATATATGCTATATTGTCAGCCATTTTTGCTGCACTTACCTCAATACTTGCCAAAATAGGCATTGACGGCGTAAACTCAAACCTTGCAACTGCCATAAGAACAGTGGTAGTGGTTGCAATGAGCTGGGGAATGGTGTTTCTTACCGATGCCCAGAGCGGTATAAACAGCATAAGCAACAAAAGCTGGCTGTTTCTGATTTTATCAGGTCTTGCAACAGGGGCAAGCTGGCTGTGCTATTACAAAGCACTGCAGATTGGTGAAGCCAGCAAGGTTGTTCCTGTGGACAAGCTGAGCGTGGTTATAACCCTTGTGCTTGCATTTGTTTTTCTGCACGAAAAATTCACAACAAAATCCCTTATCGGCTGTGCACTTATCGGCGCAGGCACACTTATAATGGTAATTTAACTGTAACGGGAGATTAAATATGAAAATCTATCTTGCCAATTTTAAAACAAAACCTATGGATATCACAGCAAATTTCAACAATGCACTGCTTGAACTTGACAGATGTATTGAACAGGGCTGTGATGCAATAATCTATCCTGCGGGCTGTCTTATCGGCACACAGGCAGGCATTCTCAGAGATGCAGGCTGGTTCAGAATCTGCTGCAATATGAAAATTGCAGAAATTTACAGAAAAGCCGCGGAACACGGCATATGTGTGGTTGCCGACATTACAGACGAAAAAACTGCAGAGTCCAGACCACAAATTAAGGGTATTTCTTCCGAAAGCTTTAAACGTATGGAAATATGCGGTTTCAAAACTGCTGTTGCAAAAAGCCGTCATATGTTTTTTGACAGCATAAGGGATTTATGTCACGGCACCGATGTTGTTTTTATCAACTGGATGGAAAAAGGTGTTGCGGGGCAGAAATATCTGCTGACCGAAACTTTAAAGGCAATCAGCGAAAAATACGGCACAACCTTTGTGCTTAACACCGCAGGCAAAGGTTATTCCACACACCCTGATTTCTATATGCAGATAATGGGTGTTATCCAGGGCGGAGAAGCCAATGTATTCTACGGTTTTGGTCACGACAAATACTGTCCGTCCGTTTTTGAAATTGAAAAGCCATCTCTTAAATATGTGCCCGAAGAAACAACACAGTTCTGCGGTATGATAAATTCTTCCTGCGACAGCAATACTTCCGAAAGTCTGCATTTCAGAGAAATGGCTGATTTCCCCGTATGCTACAATCAGAATCCGCTTATTCCTGCCAATGTGCCTGAAGAATTTTACTGTCTTGACCTGTTTGATATGCAGTGTGAAGCACTGGCAAACCGCCTGACAAACATAAACTGCAAAAATGTAGTGCTTAACTTAAGCGGCGGGCTGGACAGCACAATGGCACTGCTGGTGTGTGTGAACACTTTTGATATGCTTGGCCTGGACAGAAAAGGCCTGCACATATTTACACAGCCGGGCTTTGGCACAAGCAGAACCACAAAAGGCCTTGCCCACGATTTGTGTGACGGCTTTGGCCTGGAACTTACCACAATTGATATCACCGAAACCTGCCGCGCCGCACTTTTGAGCATAGGGCACGACGGTGTAACTGCCGATGTAACCTTTGAAAACGTGCAGGCACGCACCAGAACAATGAACGCCCTTAACCTTGCAAACCACCTTAATGCCATTATGGTGGGCACAGGGGATTTAAGCGAAATTGCCCTTGGTTTTTCCACCTTTGGCGGCGACCAGATTGCAAGCTACAACGTAAACAGCTGTGTTTCCAAAACAGTTATGCGCACAATGCTGGGCTATCTTGTGGAACTTGATAAATTCAGCTGTGTAAAAGAAGCTGTGATAAATGTGCTTACAATTCCTGTAAGTCCCGAACTTGTACCTCACGGCGGTGAAATAAAACAGAAAACCGAAGATATCCTTGCGCCGTACAAACTGATAGACTTTTTCATCTACTGTACAGTTGTGACAAAGATACCGCCAAAAGGTATTGTTTTCTGGGCTTTGCAGGTGTTTAAAGACGAGTTCAGCGAAGAATATATCAGAGAAAAGCTGAAGATGTTCTATCGCAAATTTGCAGTTGGGCAGTTCAAGCGCAGCTGCAGCCCTGAATGCGCCGACATTACCCACGTTAACCTTAACGGCGAAAACCGCAGCTTTGCCAGCGACGGCAGCACAGATATATTTTTGAGCAATATGTAATTTATGGCAAATGTCATTCTGATAAGCATATATTTATCAGAATGACATTTTTATGTTTATTTTTAAAAATGCTGCACATAATATCAGCAAACCGCTTTTTAAAGGAAAGGACTGATATTTTGAACACTTTGTATAAAGTTTGTCTTGCGCTGCTGATTGTGGGCGGACTTAACTGGGGGCTTATAGGCATTTTAAACTTTGACCTTGTTGCCTTTATCTTTGGCGGCGGCAGCCTGCTGGCAAGAATTGTATACACACTTGTAGGCGTGGCAGCAGTGTGCGCCATCCCCGCACTGTTCAGCAGCAGTGACAATGGCGAAACAATGTAACGGCATATAAAAAGCAGAACACCACACAGTGTTCTGCTTTTTGTTTTTAATATCCGTGGCATTCAGGCTTTGTTTCGGTAACCAGTTGGACATCGCCAAATTCGCATTCACGGCATAACGTTGTTTTTACATATCCACGTTCAAGTATCAGATCCGTGCCGAATAAATATCCGTGAGTACAGTATTCCTGGCCTGCTCTCAGCCAGTTTCCAAAACTTTCATTAAGCACCATCATCTGTCCGCCGCATCTTTCACATTTCTCATCAATATAATAACTTGTCAGAAATTCATCAGGGTTTATATATTCCATATCTTTTGATATACCAAAATGCAGATGATTTCCCGTAGCATTGCCTGTGCTGCCCATTGTCGCGATAAGCTGACCTTTCTGCACCTTCTGATCTGTTTCAACAAGCAGTTTATCACAATGTGCATACAACGTGCGGTAACCGTCATCGTGCAGCAGCACGATATAATTGCCGTTTATATCCGTTGTTTCCGCACACACATTTACTGTGCCGTCAGCTGCCGCATAAATCTCTGTGCCAAGCTTACCTGCAATATCCACTCCGTCGTGGGCAGGATACGGCCCTGCAAAGCCTCGGCTTATAAATGTTTTTGTCATATCCACAGGCCACACAAATTTTGCACCTTTATCTGCCGTCTCTGTTGGCAGACTGTCTTCTGTCTCAAAATCGTGGGTGAAGTGCGGAGCTTCTTTGTTTACTATAAGATTAAATTCCACAATTTCGTTTTTCAGAAATCTGTGACTGAATACCACAACGGCAGTGCCCACATTGTTTTCTGCAATATACTGCTGCACATCTTTGTGATTTATCACCTTTTCTGTAATATCGGCATATATATCATTCAGCTGTGCTGTTTTTGCAGCAATTTTTTCTTCTGCTGTACCGTCTCCCATAAGCAGCCAGTCGTCACTGAAGGTATATTCAAGGTAAAGCCTGTTATCACTGTCGATACCAAATTTTTTAAGGATAAAATTGTTATGGTTTTTGCCGTAATCAAAGGCTTTGTCCAGTGCATACTGTTCAGTTTCAGGCAAATTCTGCATCTTTACAGTTGACTTTTGCAGCAGCTGCGGATTTTCAAAGCTGTTGTTTTCGCCTGCTTCATAGCTTGCTATATGCTCGCCCTTTTCGCTGTACACTTCAACCGCAAATTGCTTTGTCTTGTATGCCACAAAGTCAAGATTTGGAACAAATTGCTCTCCACTATATTCTCCGCACAGATATCTGTACAACTCTTTACAATAATTCTCTGCCTGTGCTTTAATGTCAGCATCTGTATACGGATACAGTTCAAGACTGATTTTAATTTCCGAATTACAAAGCGGCTTTTGGGCTTCGTTATAGACAAGTGTAAGGTTATCCTGTGTTACTGTAACATCTTTAAACTTTACAAAATTATCTTTTTTGCAGTATTCGGCAATCTCATTTGCAATATAATCAGCAATTTCACTGTCCTGTCTTTTGTCCATTGCCTGCAGTATCTGCAAACGCTCATTCAAATCATTGTCAGACTGCAGCAGTTCGCCTTTTTTATATTCTTCCAGCTGTGCAAAGGTCATTTCTGCAAACTGATTGGCCGGCTGTTCTGTCTGTTTTTCCTCCGTCACTGCCAGCACCGCCACAACGGCAACGATAATCACCAGCAGAGCGCTGACAATCCTTTTTGGATTTTTAAAGCCAAGCACATTTTTTATGCGGCTGCTGCAGTCGCTTTCGCCAAACATAACAGTGCCTATGCGGTAGTCCTTATCCTTAAGTGCAAACTGCAGCAAAGCATCACAATATTCCTTTTTATCCTGTATGTCGCTGTATTTTATCACTGCTTCGTCACAGCTGTGCTCCATATCCCTGCACATAAGATAAAATGCCACCCACACAAAAGGGTTGAACCAGTGCAGCACCGTGATAAAAAAGCACAGCGGCTTTACAAGATAATCCAGACGTTTTATATGCACTCTCTCGTGGCGGATAACCGCCTCGGCCTGCTGCTTTGTTATGCTGCAGGGCAGATAGATTTTTGGTTTTATTATGCCAAAAACAAACGGAGAATTTACATATTCACTGTAATAAATATCGTATTTATAATGCACCGCAAACCGCAGCATACTTAAGATATTAACAACATTTTTAACATAAAGCAGCAAAAGCACCAGTACACCGCCAAACCAGACCAGCATAACTGCCGGCATAACCGAACTTTCCACCGTTTCGGGCGGTGCAATGCTTTCTGCAGAGGTTATTACATACTTTGCTTCTTCGCTGATGATTGGCTCTATCCCCTGCTGCAGCGCACGGCTGTATTCTTCCGTATTATCATTGTGTACAGTTATATCTTCAGTATAGCTGCACAGCACACTGTTGTACTGCTGCTGCATTGTGTGCTGCGCCTGACTTATTGGTGTGTCTATTGTGCCGGGAACACTGATTTTTACAACAAGCCCCGCAAACACCATAAGCCAGAGTGCATAGGAATATTTTTTGGGAAATTTTGCAATAAGATATCTTATTGCTATAACCAGCGGAATAAAAACGCAGGCTCTTATGGATAAGGAAACGATATAATTGAAAAATGCCATATCTGCTCCTTTCTGCTATTCCTTGTAGCTGTCGATAAGCGCTTTAAGCTTTTCTGCTTCGTCCTTTGTCAGTTTTTTGTCCTGCATAAATGCAGCAATAAAATTTGGCAAAGAACCGTCAAAGGTTTCGTTGACAATATGGGCAGACTGATATCCTTCCACTTCGCTGCGGCTGACAAGGGCCGTAACGGTGCTGTTTTCGTTTTTAAGCACACCCTTTTCGCACAGACGTTTAAGCATTGTGTAGGTTGTGGATTTTTTCCAGTGCAGTATTTCAAGGCTTTTTTCCACCAGCTGTGCCGACGGCATTGGCTGATTGTCCCATATTATCTTTACAAAGCGGTATTCGCTTTCGCTAAGTTTGCATTTGTACATAGAGTGCCCCTTTCTGTGATTTTTCATCTCACAAGTCTACATGTGTAGACCTTTACCCGTTTTCAGTCTACAGCAGTAGACCAAAATTGTCAACCGATTTAAAGGTTTATTTACAATTTGCACACAAAACATATCGAAAAACAGTTTATTTTAAAAAAATGATTGACAAACACAAACAAAAGTAGTAATATAATTTGTGCTATCAAAACAGCATATGCACCATTAGCTCAGTTGGTAGAGCAACTGACTCTTAATCAGTGGGTCCCGGGTTCGAGTCCCTGATGGTGCACCAAAGAAAGCAATCAGACCTTAAGGTTTGGTTGCTTTTTTATTTTTTACAGCAAGGGGCTCGAACCCGCGAGGGTTGCAGCGTTAAAAAAACAGTGTGGTACACTGTTTTTAGCTGCAGCGAACAAGTCTTTTTTGATTAAACCGAGAGATTCTTCGGCATAAATGCCTCAGAATGACATATCCGTGTTGTCTTAAATACATAAATCCGTTATTTGTATTTTTTATAATTTTTTCTTCCCTGTCTCATTTCAATTTTCCTATTGCTTTTTTCACTGTAAAAAAATACAATATTTATATATATTATAGTCAGGAGTATATTTATGCCGATAAAAAACACTTCCCGCAGTGTAAAAATGGATATCATACGCATCTTTGCACTTTATACAGTAACGGGTGTACACTTTTTTCTGTTTACAAAGTTTCTTGAACACCCGATAGATTGCCCAAGAATGTATATTATGACGGTTATGCGCACATTTTTTATGATTTGTGTGCCGCTGTTTATTATGCTAAGCGGATATCTGATGAAAAACAAAAAGCTTGGCGGAAAATATTATCTTGGCATTGTAAAAACCCTTGGGGTTTATCTGCTTGCCAGCATTGCCAACTATCTTTACCGCGTGCTTTATTTAAAAGAAAATATATCTGTTCTCAGCCTTGGCACAGGCGTGCTTGATTTTTCAATCGCCCCGTATGCCTGGTATGTGGAGATGTATATCGGCCTGTTTTTGCTTATTCCGTTTTTAAACCTTATCTACAACAATCTGGAAAGCAAAAACCACAAGCTTGCCCTTGTTGCAACGATGATATTTCTGACCGCTGTGCCAAACGTGGTGAATGTGTGGGGTATCTCCACCCCCGGTTTCTTTGCACATCCTTCTGCCT